>JBBSVJ010000041.1:0-20794 GCA_038233665.1 Lysobacterales bacterium | reverse complement strand
GAGCGTAATCAGTCGTGGGATGCGCTTGGGAAAGCCACCCACTTGAGCGCGGCGGTTGCGGAACATGACCCGACCCGTACCGTGTCGATCGATTAGCGCATCAAGCACGGTATTCGCGGCCGCTGCGTCCATCGGACTTGCGAGCAGGGTGGTCAGTTGCTCGTCGTCGCCGAAACGCTCCGCAAGCACCGTGCAGTCGCCTTCAGAGAGCGACTCGCCTTCGTTGAGGCGCCCGGCAATTTCGGACAGTTCGGAAAAGCCATCGGCCTCGGCGATGTAGCTGTCGAGATCGTGGTAGCGCGCCGGATCGAGCAGTCGCAATCGGGCAAAGTGACCACTGCGCCCAAGCTGCTCCGGGGTTGCGGTCAGCAGGATCAAACCTGGAGTGCGCGCGGCAAGAGTTTCAACGAGGCTGTACTCGTCGCTGACCGATTCTGTGGACCAGGCCAGATGGTGGGCCTCATCAACAATGATCAGATCCCAACCAGCCTCAATGACCTGATCGGCACGCTTTTCAGAGCCGCTCAGGAAACGGATGCTGGCCATGATCAGTTGCTCATCCTGGAACGGATTGCGGGTCGGATCGCTGGTTTCGATCGACTCGCAGCGCTCTTCGTCGAACAATGAAAATTGCAGATTGAATCGGCGCAGAAGCTCGACAAACCACTGATAGACCAGCGTTTCAGGCAATAGCACGAGCACTCGGCCGACGCGTCCGCTGGCCAGCAGACGGGCGAGGATCATGCCCGCCTCGATGGTCTTGCCAAGGCCAACTTCGTCGGCGAGCAAGATGCGCAGCGGCTGACGTGCAGCGGCAATCTCGGCGACGCGCAATTGGTGTGGAATCAAATCGATGCGTGATGATTCGAGTCCCCAAGCCGGTGAGCGCAGTGCATCCGCGCGACGCAGCAGCGCTTCCTGACGAAAATCGAAGCGATCGGCTCGATCGACGCGGCCGGAAACTAGGCGCTCGTCAGCTCGGGAAATCGCCTGGCTGTCATCGAGTTCGGCTTCGTTGAGAGTTTTGCCGGCGCCGCGATAAACCAGCAGCCCATCCTCCTCGTCAACCGCGTCAATCACAAGGCTGATGCCTTTGCCGGCCACTTTCTGACCAATCCGGAACTCGGCGCGCGCAATCGGTGCGCTGTGAACAGCGTACTGGCGCAATACGCCCGCGGTCGCATAAAGAAGCTGCACGCTGCGCCCTTCGATCCGGATCAAGGTGCCCAGACCGAGTTCGGGTTCGGCATTCGAGATGTAACGTTGACCAGGAACCAAAGCCATCATTTGTCGTTGTTTTGCAGGGGGCCGAGGATTATCCCCTGTCAGGCCTCAGGCATAAACACGAATCGCGGAATTCGGGGCAAATAGCCACAGATTCGGCCCTGGAGCGTCATCAAATCTCCGCTCAGGGCAGTTCAAAGCCGTCGCTGAAAATCGAATCCCCTGCCTGCGAGGCGACAAACACTCCGGTACCCCATTCGACCTGAGTGTCGCCGTCCGGATGCAGGGCCGCGATGAAGGCGATATCACCGGCATCATTGACGCTGGGGGCACCGCTGAAGATCGGCCATGATGTCGGATCGTCGATATGCTGGCCGATGCGCCCCGCTCCTAAATCAGTGGCCACGGCATCCTCTTTGCCGATCACCCGCACCAAGGTCGTGCCGTCGCCCGCATAGATCGCTTGGCCATTCGCGTCCAATGCCCGAAAAACGACAAGGCCGCTGTTGTTCATTGCCGGAGCAAATGATTCGATGCCACGAATCGTGCCGCTTGGATCGACGCGGGCTATCTCAACTGCGTCGACAGTCGAGCCGTTTGGCGTGAATCGATAAAGGGCGCGTACATTGCCAGCCTCCAGTCGCACAACGACCGCAACCTGGCCCGCGTCGTTGTATGCGAGTCCGTTGTCGAAGCGGTTGTACGGCGAGCCGCTGTCGGATGCACGATCGAGCGCGAGTGTCGTGAAGCTGCCATCCGTAGCGAAACTGCGAATCTCGTTATGGTTGAAATCACCGATGCTGACCTTGCAGGCAATCAGCCGCAGCGCATTCATCGAGGGCGTGTAGATATAGGCGTACGGACCTGCTTCGACATTCGCGTCGACAATATGCAGCAAGGAACTCCCGCCCCCGGTGGATGCAAGTCCGTAGCCCGATCCGAGACCGGCACGATAGCCGATCACCCCGGAATCATTGATGACCTGGCCATTGAACGACGTCGGTGTAATGGGCAAGGTGCTGACAACGGTTGAGGACAAGGTCTGCTGATCGAATCGGCGTAGTCGGTAGTTTCCGCCATCTTGGTAGGTGTAATAGGCCACTTGTCCACTCGCGTTGATGCTGACGCGATCGGAGATACCGTCGACCGGCGCTTCATGCAAGGCAACGATTCCACCCATTCCATGCGAGCCGAACCACAAGCCCACACCCGTATTCGTTTGACTGCCATTGATCGGTACGATCTGCACGGGGAAAGCAACGTTGCCGGCGTTGTTGATGCTCGCCGAGATGCTGTTGAACGACGAGCCCGGAGGAAGATTCCAGCCGTTGTCGTTGACCAGCAAATTGCTGCGCGCTTGCAGCTCGAACGCGGTGTAGGGCTGAGCTGCAGCGCGGGCGCTGCAGGCCCCAATGATCGTGGCGAAAATTAGTGAGCCGGAAACTGTCAAACACCGCATGGCTGATCTCCCATTGCCTGCTGCAGTATGCACACTCCGCATTCAATTCGATGATCAAACCCGCGTGCCAGGATTCAGGCAGCGCGAATCCCGTTCTCATCCTGACTCATCGGTGCGAGTTCATCCAAGCGCGAGTTCACAACCTCGACCCACGGCCAATGCGCTGGTCAAGCCATGCAACGATTTCCTTTTGTACCGCTTCGGGCGCCAGTTCAAGACTTTGCACGCAAACGAAGGCGGTGCTGCTGTCGCTATCGGCCTTGGCTATTTTCAGGCGTACGCGGGCAGGGAGTTGCTCGCTGGGTTTGAGCTGGACGACGTGCAGGCTGTTGTCGACGATGGCGTCTTCGTGGAGGAATTCGAGGTGGGTGGCGACGGCTTCGGTCTTGAATTGTTCGTTGGAGCGCAGTCGGTGACGGCAATTGCTCTCAAGTAGATCAGGATGCATTTCAAAGAACGTACGCAGGGTCGAGCGGCGCATCGGATACGGGTTGTGGTAAAGCCGGTAGTAGCGATCATCGAAGCCGGCAATGCGCGCGCTGAGCTGCTGGGATTCGAGATTGCCAACTTTCTGCTTGCGTGATCCGCGCATGCGCTTGAGCGTATTGAGCAGTCGGCTGGCGACAGTGATTCCTGGCTGCATGCGCCAGAGTCCGCGCTGGACAACTTTTCCGTCGCGAAAGAAATCTTCAGGTTTCACATCGCGCAAAAGGAACATGTCGTCATTGAAATAGACAAAATTTTCGGCGAGACCTTCGATGCGCCAGAGCATGCTGATGATCGAGCGGCTGTTGAAGGTCGGCAGGTGTTGTTCGAATCCGGCGAAGATCTCGCGATGGTCGACGATGTTGAAACGATCGATGTACTCGCTATCGCGCAGCTTTTCGAGGATCGCGGGCGATTGTCCATCGACGACGATATGGATTTTTCGAAACCACGGTGCAAATCGCAGAATCGAGCGGATGCACCAGTCGATTTCGCCGGCATCATTGAAGCGCGTGCGATCAGCGGACGGTGGGCGTGACTTGCCGGATTCGGCGAGCCAGCCATCGAGTTTGGCTCGGTGCGCAGGATCCGCGCCATCGACCCAGGTGATGACGGCGTCGATTGTCATGCGCTGGCGACTAAAACGCCTCGATCTGCGCAGTTTATGCGACGACGGAAGATTAGTTTCAAGAATTCCCGCTCCTGTGCTCGAAAAGTGATCGTCGAGGCCAAGCAGGATAGTACCGGATCAATCCTCGCTGGAAACCCGCCTGCCGAGATCGGCAGGCGGGAGCAAGTGTTACCAGATTTTCACCTGTGTGTCGCCATCACGGACCATGGCGTCGCCGCTCTTGCAATCGAATGCCTTGGCGAAGGCCGGCATGTTCGAGGGAGCGCCGATGGCACGAAACGCGGTCGGTGAGTGTGGGTCGGTGTTGAGTGATACTTCGAGGCGCTTGTCACGGGTATTGCCACGCCAGACGCGCGCCCAGTTGAGGAAGAAGCGCTGATCCTCGGTGTAGCCATCGATTTTTTCGCTGGCTTCAGCCGGATTCTTCTTCAGTGCAGTCTGGAGTGCATCGTAGGCAATCGCGGTGCCACCGAGATCGGCAATGTTCTCGCCGAGGGTGAGCTGACCGTTGACGTGCTTGCCCGGCAGTGGTTCATAGGCGTTGAACTGTTCGACCAGCTTTTTGGTGCGTGCTTCAAAGGCCTTGCGGTCTGCGTCGGTCCACCAGTTGGTGTTGTTGCCCTGGGCGTCGAACTGGCTGCCCTGGTCATCGAAGCCGTGGCTGGCTTCGTGGCCGATCACCGCACCGATGCCGCCGTAGTTGATCGCATCATCCGCCTTGGCATCGAAGAACGGTGGTTGCAGGATCGCCGCCGGGAAATTGATCGTGTTGTCGGTCGGGTTGTAGTACGCATTGACTGTCTGCGGGGTCATGCCCCAATCCTTGCGGTCGGTCGGCTTGCCGATCTTGGCGATGTCGTAGTCGTGGTTGAATTGCGTGGTCGCGATGACGTCGGCGAAATAGCTGTCACCGTTCAGGGTCAGACCGGACCAGTCACGCCATTTTTCCGGATAGCCGATCTTTGGCAGGAAGCTCGACCACTTTTCCAGGGCCTTGGCCTTGGTCGTATCGCTCATCCAATCGAGATTCTCGATGCGTGCCTTGAGGGCCGCCTGGACATTGGTGACGAGTTCCTCGGCGCGGGCCTTGGATTCCGGCGGAAATGCTTTGGCGACGTAGAGCTCGCCGAGCGCCATGCCCAGTTCGTCATTGACGCTTGAAAGCACGCGTTTCCAACGCGGTTCGTCCTGTTTCTGGCCGCCCAGAGTCTGCTTGTGGAAGGCAAAGTCTTCCTGCTGGAACGGGGTCGACAGGTATGCCGCTGCGCCGTCCGCGTAGTGGTAGCGAAGATACGCCTGCCAATCGGCGACCGGCACTTTGGTCAGCATCTTGTCGACTTCGGCGAAGAACTTCGGCTGCGACAGTGAAAAGCCATCCGTCACATCGGCTTTCTGTGTCGTGAAGAAGTTCTTCCAGTCAAAGTGTGGCGTGACTTTGTCGGCCTCAGCGATGGTGACAAAGTGATACTGGTTTTCCGGGACGCGCAACTCCACGGGAGCCAGCGATGCCTTGGCCAGTCGCGTTTCGAAAGCGAGAACCGCCGAAGCCTGCTTCTTCGCCTGATCGGCATCAGTGCCGATCAGCTCAAGCACTTTGGCGACGTGGGCGACGTAGGCCTCACGCAGGTCGGCATGCTCGGGCTTGTCGTAATAGTCACGGGTCGGCAATCCGAGGCCGCCTTGGAACGCGTAGGCGATCTTGCGGCTGGAGTTCTTGAAATCGGCTTCTCCGCCGAACTCAAACAGGCTTCCCTGGCCGCGCGAGAAACTGTCATTCAAATAGGCGACGACATCCTTGGAGGATTTCAGTGCGTCGATCTTGGCCAGCTCGGGCTTGATCGGATCGTAGCCGAGTGCTTCGATAGCAGCCTCATCCATGCCGGCTTTGTACATTGTTCCGATTTTCTGCTCGATCGAACCGGCGTCAGCTGCGGACTTCGCGGCGGCTTCAACGATCTGGTGCTGCGTGTTGAGGCTGGCTTCGCGCAATTCGTCAAAGGCACCCCAGCGCGTTTTGTCGTCAGGGATCGGATTTGCGGCGATCCATTTGGAATTGACGTAAGCGTTGAAATCCTTGCAAGCATTGATTGAGGTATCAATTTCGCCGGTATCAAAAGCGACATGTTTTTCTGCGGGAGCGGCGCTCGTTGCGGGTGCGGGTGGCGCAACGGCAGCCTGGGTATCGACACTCTCCTGCTTCTGGCCGCAGGCACTCAATGCGAGCGAAATAGACAGGGCAATGACCAGCGGTTTAATGGAATGGGTTTTCATGCGAGCTCCTTTCGGTATGGATGTGCACGGGGAACGATGTCCGAAACGCAGGGTCGAAGCTTCGCGTCGTGCAAGCAGTTGAATTTCAAACCGGACAAGTCTAGACAAGCTGAATCGGGCTTGTCAGTGTCGAAGGTCATTGGATGCAGTTGCCTGTCGATCACTCGCCACTGATACTTGCCACCACCGTGGGTAGCGTTGCTTGCCTGTGGTAGTCGTTTGAAAACCATTTGAAGGGAATAGACCATGTCATTGAAGATTATGTTTCTCGGCGCTATCGCGATGTTTTCGAGCCCTCTCGTTCACGCAGGACAGATGGATTCGGAGAAATTCGAGCGGGTCATGCCCTCGGTGTACTCCAACACGCTGCGCGACGCGGCAACCGCTTATGGGGCCAAGGACTACGACAAATCGTTCAAGCTGTTTCAGCGAACCGCATGTGCGGGCGACAAGCAAAGCCAGTCTGCGCTCGGGCGCATGTATTTGCTTGGTCAGGGCACCAAGCGCGATGACCTGACCGGCTATGCGTGGTTGAAGCTTGCCGCAGAATTCATTTATCCGAAATACCAAACTGTCGTGCGTGGGCTTGAGGAGGCCATGACGCCCGAGCAGAAGGGCATAGGCGATGCCAAGTTTGCCGATCTGAATCAGCGCTACAGCCTCGGTGAAAGCAATATGAGCTGTAATCTCAGTGCGTCAAAGGGCGGCCACATCATGGATCAGATCCGCTGCACGCCGAAGTACGAGGGCAGCCGGATGTTGCTGAGAAAATGTGACGCACCAGCGGCGGATTGATCAGTGAGCGTTTGATTCGTCGGTGCGGTCAGGGTTCGCTCTGATCGCATCTTCAGCGACGCGATCTCCCCACGGTGCGGAAAACGGCAATATGTCGGGGCCGACGGCGCCGGCGGACAACAGAAATGCCATGGCTTGGTCGACACTCCAATCGGTTGCGGTGAGACGCTCGAGGGGTACGATTTCAAGATAACCGCCGGTCGGGTTGGGCGTGGTCGGCACATAGACCGCCGCAAGCTCTCGTCCACCCGCGTCGTGGAAAACCCGTGTGACGAACCCGATTGATTTCAATTCAGGTGAAGGGAAATTGATCAGCACGACGCGTTGCGTTCCGCTCGGTTTATTTCGCAGTACCGACATCAGTTTCTTTGTACCGCCGTAGATCGAGTGCACGATCGGTATGCGATCGATCAGGCGTTCCATGCCATCGATCAGGCGTCGGCCGACGACGAAATTGGCAGCAAATCCGACCAGATACAGCGAAACCAGGGTGATCACAAACGCGATCAGGGAAATCAGCCAAGGCTGGCCCAGCAGCTCACCGCTAATCGACCGCGGGCTTCCGAGCGTCGAGACGAGGCCGGCAACCAGCGGCGCGCTGACCTCGGAGAGCAAGCCAAAGACAAACTTGAACACCATAAAGGTCAGCCACAGCGGTACAAAGGTCAGCAGGCCGGTGATCAGATAGCGTTTGATGTAAAGCTGTCGCTTGGCCATGACGATTCCATCCTCAGAAGCGTTCAGTCTATCGCGCCAGCGTCAATTGGCATGGTGATTCCGCTTCGTGCGTGGCAGTCTCGGCGTATCGCATCCTGCGTGACTTGGGATACTGAACACTGATGACCATGCAAAGCGCTCCACCAGAATCTTTGTCCTCGAACGATTCCACTCTGGCGTCATCGCCAAGAAACAAGCTCGCGCCACGCCCGTTTGTCGTTGCGACGATGGGCCTGCCTGGCGCTGGCAAGAGCATCGTGGCACGCGCTATCGAAGATCAGCTTGGCCTGCGCCGGGTTTGTCGAGACCAGATCCGGGCGGCGATGTTTCCTCGCTGCAACTACAGCTACATAGAAAAGCGCGCGGCGTTCAGAAGTCTGTTGCTGGCGTTGGATATCAATTGCATGATCGGTATTGGCAGCGTCATTGATGGGATGACGTTTTCGCGGCGCAGCGAGCTTGATCGAGTGGCCCAGCTCGTTGCGCGGCACGATATCGTCACGATTCCCTTGCTGATCGACTGCCCGGTCGAGCTGGCGCGGGAGCGGGTTGCTCGCGATCTGGCCGCGAATCGGCATCTCGCCGGTGATCGAACGCCGGACACCGTCAATGACGTGATGGCAAGGCGCGAGCCTCCGCCCGAAGAAACCCTGGTGGTTGATGCGACCTTGCCGGCTGCGGAAATGTGCCGTCAGGCCATTGCCTTGTTGCGTCAGAGCATTGCTGCGGCGACTGCTGGTCACGATTGAACAGCGGAATCAGTCGCCTTCCAGGGAAAACGATCGATAAGCGGCGATAATGCAAGGATGACCGATATCCTGCTAACCACGCTCAACGCTCGCTATGCCCACGCCTCACTGGGTCTGCGCTATCTACGTGCCAATCTCGGAGATTGGCGCGAATCCTCGGCAATCCACGAATTCGTGATTGGCCAGAAGACCGAAGAGATCGTCGAAAAATTGTTGGCTGAGCGACCGCGCGTGCTCGGAATTGGCGTGTACATCTGGAATGTTGAGGAGTCGACCCGCCTGGTTGCCCAACTCAAGGCGCTGGCGCCCGACTTGATCATTGTGCTCGGAGGGCCCGAGGTCAGTCACGAGGTTGCCGAGCAACGCATCTGCGCACTGGCCGATTATGTGATTACGGGTTGGGGGGATGTCACTTTTGCCAAGCTGGTCGGTCAGTTGATGGACGGTGATTTGCCAACTGAAAAAGTTATTGCCGGTGTGCAGGCTCCGTTACCGGCCATCGTATCGCCGTATACCGAGTACACCGAGGAGGATGTGCGCCAACGACATCTTTATGTTGAGGCTTCGCGGGGTTGTCCGTTCAAATGCGAGTTCTGTCTCTCTGCGCTGGACAAGACTGCCTGGCCATTTCCGCTTGAGACCTTCCTCGCCGATCTTGAAGCTCTCTACGCACGCGGCGCGCGCCAGTTCAAGTTCGTTGACCGAACCTTCAATCTCAAGGTGGATACCTCGCTGGCGATTCTCGATTTCTTTCTCGACAAGCTCAAGCTCGCGCCGGAAGATCCGGTGTTCGTGCATTTCGAGCTGATTCCCGATCATCTGCCCGAGCGACTCAAGGAAAAAATCGTACATTTTCCGGATGGCACACTACAGTTTGAGATTGGCATCCAAAGCTTTGATCCGGTTGTACAGGCACGCGTGTCGCGGCGACAAAAGAATGATGTTGCCGCATTCAATCTGGAATGGTTGCGCCGGGAAACCTGCGCGCATCTGCATGTCGACCTGATTGCTGGCCTGCCCGGAGAAACCATGGCCGGGTTTGCCTCGGGTTTTGATCGGCTTGTCCATCTGGCTCCGCATGAGATTCAGTTCGGTATTCTCAAGCGCTTGCGTGGCGCGCCGATCTCGCGTCACACGATTGATTTCGGACTGCGCTTCAATCCCGATCCGCCGTACAACATCCTCGCCACCGATGCGATCGATTTTCCGACCATGCAGCGACTGGTCCGATTCTCGCGCTACTGGGACATCGTCGCCAATTCCGGGCGCTACTCACGCACCTTGGAGCTATTGCTGGGCGACGATCCATTCGCTCGCTTCCTCGCTTTCAGCGACTGGTTGTACGCAAAAACCGGGCAGACCCATGCGCTCGCCCAGGAACGTCTCGTTCACTTGTTGCACGAGCATCTTTGCGAATCAAAGTATTCATCCGAAGCGGAAATCAGTGAAGTCTTGCTCGCCGATTATCGAGGCACGGGAGGCCGCAGTCGTCTGCGCTTCGAGACCGGTGCCGTGGAGCGAGTTTCGCCGAAGCAACGCAAGACCAAGGCAACGCCGTCACGCCAGGCGCGACACCTGCAAGCGTGAATGGCATCGCATCCGGGAACCATTGCCTCCAGCACCACTCTCACATCTGCCGCCGTGTGGCGCGGCATTGGCGGGGAACTGTATGAAGCGAAGAATACTTTTGGGTATCTTGATCGCAGCGGCCGGATTGAGTTTGACGTCCTTGGCGGTAGGCCATGAGACGAATGCGGCAAAGCCAAAGAGCGGCGCCCCAAACGTTGTCATGTATACGACCAGCACCTGCGGCTATTGCGCAAAAGCGCGGGCGTGGTTCAAGCGACGAAATGTCAGTTGGGATGAGCGTGATATCGAGACATCTGCCACGGCCAATCAGGAGTGGCGGCGCTTGGGCGGTGTCGGAACCCCGCTGATCCTGATTGATGGCAAGCCCATTCATGGCTTTGACGAGGCTCGACTTGACGCAGCAGTCGCGCCATATCAGTAGCCCACGTTGAACCTTGTGTGCAGGGTTCCACCAAGCTCGAATGCCTAAGTCGATCGGCTGACCGAATCTGATTCGTAACTGACCGGCGATGCGTGATCGCATTATGCGGGATGTTCAGAAAATGCCAGGAATCAGCCACCAGGTTCGCGTGCGATAGGCCGCCCACTCTGGATGACGCGACATGCTGATTTCCTTCATAACCATGTTGGTTGAGAACATCGTGCCCCAGAAAAGTGCCAGCACGAGCACGGCAAGCCAGTGCCAGGCGAGCAGGGCGAAGGCGCCGTAGACCATCATTTCGCCGAGGTAATTCGGATGGCGAATGTGCTTGAACATGCCGTCGGTGATCAGACCTTTGCGATATTTCAATGTGCAATATTTTTGTACATCGGCGGCAGTCATGATGATGCAGCCGAGCAGGCAGATCAGAACGCAGAGACTGATCCAGATGTTTTCTGGCAGCGGATAGTTCATGGAGGTGCGGCCCGAAATGATCAGCCAGCCGGCCAGCCAGTACATGGTGAGCCCGGCGGCACTGATAGCGCCAGCAAGAATCGTCGTTCGATGCTGCCATTTTGCATCCGGGAAAAGTAGATCCTTGATCAGCCAGTTGATTCCATAGCCGCCGTGCAAGGCCAGGTAGACCCAGGCGGCGCTCGACGTCGCAGAGGGTGTCTTGTCAGAGTAAAGCCAGATCAGAAATGCAAAAAATGGCAGTGACCCGGCTTTCTGGATGTTGATGATCGTAGCCAGTGTGAACGGGCGAGGCCCGCCGCCGATATCAAACATGATCCACTGGTTGAAGCGCTGCAACGAAACTGCCCAAGCGGGAGGTGTGGTCGAAACGCTATTGGCTGCTGGAGAGGACATGCTGGATTCTGCAATGATCAGATGACAACGATCGCCAGCATCTCAAAACGGATCTTCGTTGCACATCCCTCGCGTAGCAATTCATCGCGACGCGCTTTTGTAGGAGCTCGTTTACGAGCGAGCTTTTGTGCGGTTTGGAGAAGAACTCGCCACTGGCCGGGCTTCTACAAAGAGCGGCTCGCGATGGGGTTTTTCGGCCGCGATGCAGAGTGACCGTCGCAGGTGTCTGGTATCAACGCGAAGTCGAAAATTGTAGACACTCGTTTACCTGCGAGCTTTTGTGCGGATTGATGAGAAGCGCGCACCTAAACGGCTCCTACGAATCGCCAGCATCTCTCGACATTTCTCAGAAGCCGGCAGTTTCGGCATTGGGTCAGCAAAAAGAGTAGCCTCCGCTTTCCCAGGCGCAACCCAGGTGATCGCGATGAAACTTGATATCAACGGTCGGGAGCAGGAGGTTGATGCTCCGGACGATATGCCCTTGTTATGGGTGCTGCGCGATGTGGTTGGACTGACCGGTACCAAATTTGGTTGCGGTATCGCCCAGTGCGGCGCGTGTACGGTGCATGTCGATGGCGCGCCGATTCGCTCGTGCGTAACTCCCGCATCGGCCCTCGTCGGCAAAAAAATCACGACGATCGAAAGTCTTGGCATCGATGGCTCGCATCCGGTACAGCGCGCCTGGATTGAACACGATGTCGTGCAATGCGGTTATTGCCAATCCGGACAAATCATGTCGGCAGTGGCCTTGCTCAAGGCCACGCCCAAACCGAGCGACGCCGACATTGATGCGGCGATGGCCGGAAACATCTGCCGCTGCGGCACCTACCAACGTATCCGCTCGGCTGTGCATCGCGCCGCTGAACTGTCCGGGGAGAATACTCATGACGCATGATCCGGGTTACCTCACGCGGCCTTCACGGCGACGCTTCCTCGCGACCGCTGCCTCGCTGGCCGGTGGTCTGGTCATCGCGTGTTTCGTGCCTTTCGGCAAGCGACGCCTGTTTGCCCAGGAAGGTGCTGCACCCGCGGCACCGGCCATGGATCCCAACGCCTTTGTGCGCATCGGCAATGACAACTCGATCACGATCCTGATCAAGCATTCGGAGATGGGTCAAGGCGTCGGCACATCGCTGCCGATGGTGGTCGCCGAGGAGCTCGATTGTGACTGGTCGAAGGTTAAAATGGAAAATGCGCCGAATGCGCATATTTACGCAAACAACGCTTTCGGCATTCAGGGCACCGGTGGATCGACGAGCACATTGGAATCCTTCGATCAGATGCGACAGGCCGGCGCGATGGCACGCGCGATGCTGGTTGAAGCGGCGGCGCAACAGTGGAAGGTCGCCACTGGCGATTGCCGTACCGAAAACGGTTTCGTCATTTGCGGCGAACAAAAGGCCAGCTACGGCGAGCTCGCCGATGCGGCAGCCTTGCTCAAGGCGCCGAAGAAAGTCGCCCTCAAGGATCCATCGAAGTGGGCCTTGATCGGCAAGCCGACGCGACGTATCGACAGTCTGGCCAAGGTCACCGGCACGGCCGGGTTCGGCATGGATGTGAAGCGCCCCGGTTTGCTGACCGGCGTGATTGCACGCTCGCCGGTATTTGGCGGCAAGGTTAAACGTTTCGATGCGACCAAGGCCAAGGCAGAGCCGGGCGTGGTTGATGTAGTCCAAGTGCCAAGCGGTGTCGCCGTTGTCGCCAAGCATTTCTGGGCGGCCAAGAAAGGGCGCGATGCGCTGGAAATCCAGTGGGATTCTGGTGTCGGAGTCGATTTGTCGACGCTCGCGATGCAGGCCGATTATCGCAAGCAGGCCAAGACGACGGGTGCGATCGCCAAACAGGCCGGCAATGTCGATGCTGTTTTGAAAGCCGCCGGCCAGCGCATTGATGCCGAGTACGAACTGCCGTTTCTCGCGCATGCGCCAATGGAGCCGCTCAACTGCACGGCCGAAATCAGCAAGGATGGCTGTGAGATCTGGACCGGCACGCAGTTCCAGGGTGTCGATCAGGGCACCGTCGCGAAGATTCTCGGTATCAAGCCTGAACAGGTGAAAATTCATACTCAATTTCTCGGCGGCGGTTTTGGTCGACGCGCGAATCCGCATTCAGATTTTGTCGCCGAAGCCGTGCATGTGGCCAAGGCCGTCAACAAGCCGGTCAAGATCGTCTGGACACGCGAGGACGATATCCACGGCGGCTATTACCGGCCGATGTGGTTGTCGCGCTTTTCCGCGGCACTTGGATCCGATGGCAAGCCATCGGCCTGGTCGCACACGATTGTCGGTCAGTCGATCTCGGCAGGCACGCCGTTCGAAAAATTCACGGTCAAGAATGGTATCGATTCTGCCTCCGTCGAAGGTGCCGCTGATTCACCGTATCTGGCGGCGATTCCGGCCCATCGCGTTGATCTGCATACGCCAAAAACTCCGATTCCTACGCTGTGGTGGCGCTCGGTCGGACATTCGCATACTGGATTCGTCATGGAGAGTTTTGTCGATGAACTCGCGCATGCGGCGAAGACTGATCCGCTGGAATACCACCGCAAGTTGCTGCCGGTCGACTCGCGAAACCTGCGCGCACTTGAACTCGCTGCGAAGGAATTCGGCTGGGGAAAACCGCTGCCAGACGGTCATGCGGCCGGACTCGCGGCCCACGAATCGTTTGGCAGTCACGTCGCACAGATCGCCGAGGTGTCGGTCGAGAATGGAAAGATCCGCGTCCACCGCGTGGTCTGCGCAATCGATTGCGGTCCGGTGGTCAATCCGCTGACGATCGAAGCGCAAATGCAGTCGGCCATTGTGTTTGGCTTGAGTGCGGCACTGCACGGCGAGATCACTTTCGCCGATGGAAAAGTTGAACAAAGTAATTTCAACGACTACAAAGTGCTGAGACTCAACGAAATGCCGACCGTTGAGGTGCATATTGTCCCAAGCACCGACAAGATGGGCGGTGTCGGCGAGCCGGGTCTGCCGCCGATCGCACCCGCCGTCGCCAACGCGGTATTCGCACTGACTGGCAAGCGCTTGCGCAAGCTGCCGCTGGTGCTCGCATGAGCTCGCGTCGAATCCATGCCAGGAGCATCAGCATGAAAATCCAGACAGTCTTTCGCTCCGCTCTCATCGTCGTTTCACTTTCGACGGGAATGAGCGCTTTCGCCAGCAATGTCGATGATGCATTCGAGACCGTCAAGCAGGTTCTACAGCATCCGCGCTGCCAGAATTGCCATATACCCGGCGACGCGCCGTTGCAAACGGACGCAGGAATCGCCCACGCGATGAACGTTCGGCGTGGCGAAGATGGCAAGGGCGTTGAGGGGATGCCTTGTGAAAGTTGCCACGGCAAGGCCAACCTTGATCCGAGCTATGGTGCTCACGTGCCGCCTGGCGCACCGAATTGGCATTTGCCGCCGGCCGCACACAAGATGGTATTCATCGACAAGTCGACCGCGGACCTGTGCAAGGGTTTGAAGGATACGCGTGAGAACGGCGGCAAGGATCTCGCCGCCCTGCTTGAACATGTGCGCTCCGATGGACTTGTGCTTTGGGGCTGGGATCCAGGCCAGGGACGCAACCCCGTGTCGATACCGCACGATCAATTCGTCGCTGCATTCAAGGTATGGGTCGATGCCGGAGCGCCGTGTCCGGGTTGAAGTTTTCTGGTACGGACTGCTGCCGTTGACAGCGTGACGAGACGTTGAAGTTGGTTGGGTTCGCTTAACCAGGGACGTTTGCAATCTCACCAAGCAAGCGTTGATCGCAGCGGAACCGATTCATTTCGGTGCCGCGGATGCATAAGCGGCACGCAGCAAATTGTGAAAATGCCAGACGCCGCTTTCGCGTTTCGGGCACAAGCGTCCGGCGTCGTAGCTGCCTGATGCGAGGCCGCGTTGGACGGCTTCGCAAATGGCCACATCCTCCATCTGGACTTCATCGCTGAATGCCGCGTCGCGCGCAATACGAGACTGCGCTTGTGCATCTTGCGCATAGTAAAAATCGAACTCCACTCGACATCGTTCAGGCCCAATAGGAAGAATGCGATTGGTCTGCAAACGACCCGGCATGATGTTGAGCATGATGTTTGGATAAATCTGGTAGTAGAACGCCTCGCCCTCGCCATAGATGTCGCTGCCACCGCGCAGCGGTGACGACTGCAGACTGTGCCAGTCGAACAGCTCGGTATCGTAGGCCCGGTAGTCGAGGACTTTCGACAAACCCGGATGCACATGGGGCAGGTGGTAGCCTTCAAGGAAGTTGTCGACATAGGCCTTCCAGTTGCAGGCGATTTCGTAGGTCTCTCGGCGTTCGAAGCGCATGGTTGAGAGATCGATCGGCGCGATGCGCTCGACGATGCCGGCATAGACCTCATCGAATGCAGGGACTTCATTGTTGAGCGCAACGAAGACCAAACCTTGCCATTCGTGCACACGCAACGCTGGCAGACGAATGTCGTCGACATCGAAATCCTCCGCACCTTGCATTTCAGGCGCGCTGCGCAGTTGGCCATCCAATGCGTAGGTCCAACCGTGATATTTGCAGTGCAAGGCTTTCGCACCCTTGCCATTGCACAAGGCCAGCGGCCCGGCGCGATGTCGGCACACATTTGGAAACCCACGCAGCACGCCATCTTGTCCGCGCACAATCAGTACCGGCACCTTTCCGATTTGCTCGACGACATGATCACCGGATTCGGCCAGTTGCCCGCGATGGGCAACGAGTTGCCAGCTCCTTGCGAACACGGCTTCATGTTCCAGATCGAGCATGGCCTCGCCGACATAGCATCGTGCTGGCAGCGCATAGGCCTGGTCGAGGGGCGTTGTTTGGGTCTCGTGGATCATGGTTGTCAGCCCTTCCGCCGACTCGGCAATCAATGGTGTTGTCAGCCAGTGTCGCCCGCTAAGCCATCCTGTGCAAAGATTGGTGCGGCTGCCATGAGGGTGGCGGTGCAGGGTCAGCGACATTCTGTTTTCGAGATTTCAATCGTTGGGCCTCAGCCTTATTCCATTTGGTTTGATCACGTCTCTGGAGCACTCATGACTGGCATTCGCGTATCCGTTTTGATGGTGGGGCTTCTACTCGGAGCCGCAGTTGCGAATGCCAAGTCACCCGCGCAGGCGACCGATGCCGCGCTGCTCGCGCGCGTTGAACACGTGCTGGCGAAGACGCCGCTGATCGACGGGCACAACGATCTGCCTTGGGAGATCCGCACGCGTGAAGGGGGTGTGGATCTCAATGTTGATCACGCAAACATGCCGCGACCGGCCGATGCACCCGCTGACTGGGTCGGCCTGATGACCGACATCCCGCGGCTGCGCGCCGGTCATGTCGGCGCTCAATTCTGGTCGGTCTGGATTCCGGCAACGACAACCGGGCCGGAAGCGATCAAGACCACGATCGAGCAAATCGATATCGTGCACAACATGGCTGCGCAGTACCCGCAGGCATTTCAGATGGCGTACACCGCTGACGACATCGTGCGCATCCACAAGGCCGGCCGCGTCGCTTCGCTGATCGGCATCGAAGGCGGTCATCAGATCGACAACTCGATGGCCGCGCTTCGTCAGATGTACTTCCTCGGCGCGCGCTACATGACCCTGACCCACTCGAGCAACACCGATTGGGCCGATTCGGCCACTGCCAATCCGGTGCACAACGGGTTGACCGGATTCGGCCGCGCCGTAGTCGGAGAAATGAACCGACTCGGCATGATTGTCGATTTGAGCCATGTCTCGGCCAAGACCATGAAGGACGCGCTCGCCGCGAGTCGCTCTCCGGTGATGTTTTCGCACTCAGGCGCACGCGGGTTGATCGACCATCCACGCGATGTGCCCGATGATGTCCTGCGCTTGGTTGCACAGAACCATGGCATCGTCATGGTCAATTTCTACCCGGGCTATATCTCGCAGGCGCGCGCGCGTTGGGATGCCGATCATGCGGCTGAGGCGACTCGCTACAACTCGCCGCCGTATGTCGGTCTATATATCGGTCAGCCCGAGCGCGCGGCTGCCGCGATGGCGGATTGGGAGCGACTGCATCCAGCACCGATCGTGGCGCTTGCCGACGTCGCCGATCATCTGGACTACATCCGCAAGATTGCCGGTATCGAAAGTGTCGGTCTGGGTTCGGATTTTGATGGCATTCCCGTCGTTCCAAACGGGCTTGAGGGCGTCGACAAATATCCGGCCCTGCTCGTCGAACTGGCTCGTCGCGGCTGGACCGATGCCGAACTGGCTGCAGTTGCCGGCGGCAACATGCTGCGCGTCATACGCGCGAATGAGGCGGTCGCGCGGAAGTTGCAGGCGAGCGAAACGCCTTCAGAGGCGAAAATTGGAGACGACAAGCACCCGGCTGTTCAATGAGCAAAGGATTCGCCGATCCCCCGTTTCGTCGATCTCGATAGGCAGAATGCGTGCGGCGATGCTGAATTTTTCGCCAGAATTCAGCGATTTGACGATTATTTGATGAAAGCTTGATGGCGTTTATAAGCCTCGGATCGGATTCCGTACCACGATGTCTGGGTGGGACCACACGCGATTGCGGTTGGTCCGCCCATTCCATCGTTGCGGAGAATCCGGATGCGTGTCTTGCCTGTTTCGTTGTTGCTGCTGTGTTCAATCATTTCGTTCAACTGTTTTGCTGGCGTGCTCATTTCACCACCGCGCTACGCGCTGTATTCGGATTTCGACAACAAGACGGTCGGCCAGCCACTCGCCATCCGTGGCGCAAGCTTTGGCGAACCCACTGTGCTGGGCAGCCTCAATACCAGCGTAGTCGAGATCACGCCAGGACAGAATCGGCTTCAAGTCAGCAATAATCTGACCAGTTCGACCGCACGTCGCTTGCGCTGGGCGCTCTTGGGCAATGCGGAAATCAGCGAAGGCGAAGTCAGGATTTCGTTCGATCTGACCGCGAGTGCTCTCGACAAGTACAGTTTCCTCGTTCGTGAAAACGTGGGCTCAGCGAGCGGTTTTCTCACCGTCAATTTCAACACCACCGGTTCGATCACAACGAGCGACACGAATGGGACCATCGCGACCACGCCCAATGCCTACGCTGCCAACGTGCCCCTGCATGTTGACCTCATCTTTGACATGGATTCGCGGACCAGCACGATAGTGTTGGGAAGTACAACGGTTGTCAGCGGACGTGCGTTTGGTGTTGCTGATCGCGGCATTGGTAGTTTCTTGATTGGCTATCAGACAGGGTCGAGCGGTAGCGCGTTTGAACTGGACAACGTGAAAATCAGCGGCCCACTACCTTTCCCGGTGGCTCTCGAAGCGAATTTCGAGGACAAGACCGCTGGCTTGCCAATCGGCTTGGGAGGTGCTGCGGTGAATGAACCTTTCAGCAAGTCCGCGAGTATTGACGCGATCGTCGTCGAGGCGGCGTCGGGAGTGAATATCCTCGACGTTTCCAGTACCAATACCGCGTCAGCACAGTCGCTTCGCTGGCAACTGCTGGATAACCTTGAGGTGCGTTCGGGCCTCTACATCATGGATTTCGATCTCTCGATGGCAACGCGTGATCGTTATCGCGTCGCGCTGCGCGAGCGAACCAGTTCGTCTCAGTCTTTCTTGAACCTCTCATTCCAGACCAATGGCACGATGGCGGTGGACGATGCCAACGGCACCGTGTTTCTATCCGGCGTCACCTATGACATAGGCCAGGTCTACCAGTACCGCATCGTGTTCGATCTTGGAGCCGGTATCTACGACATCTTCCGCGACGGCATCCCGCTGATTCGGGAGCGCGCCCATGGCATCACCGCACGAGGCATCGGCGGAATTCTTTTCGGCATCGACAACGGCGCCAATATCAGCGCGCATCAGCAGTTCGATTCGCTGCGCGTCTACCTGAGCGCAGCCGCGGCCATCTCTTCGGATCTTGAATTCCTGCAGGAGGCGAGTTCGGCCATCGAGAACGTGCCGGTCACACCCGCATTCAAGGTTGGCGTGGTCAACATCCTCGATCAGCCGGTACCCGATGGCACCACCGTGACACTGGAAATCGCGCAAGGTAGCGGCCCGAGTGGTGCGATCCTCGCTGGCGCCAGTGCGACAACCACGGCGGGCATGGCCACATTCCCCGCACTGACCTTCGATAGGCCGGGAACCTATCGCCTGGTCGCGCGCAGTCTCGATGCGGCCGCACTCAATACCGTCGATATCGTCGTCGAGGAAAGTGATGTGCTTTTCGCCAACGGTTTCGATTGAGCAAGATCTTCAATAACAGTCGTCGGGATGAGATCAGCCTGTTCCAAGCATGACGAGCGTAGCCATCATTGCAAGTTGCCGTATCGACAAATAGCGTAAGGAAGCAGGTCGCTCACGGAAGAGCACTCGTCCTCGGATCACGCGCATGCGGCGCCACGGATAGTTGAGTCGCACATGCCCGCAGGTACACTGCGGCCATGCGCTATTTGTTCGGTGATTTCCTCCTCGATGCTGAAACTGGTGAACTGCTTCGTTCTGGCGAAGTGGTGGCACTGCGCCGTCAGACGTTTCGGTTGCTGCAACTGCTGATCGAACGCGCACCGGCTTTGTTGGCTCGCGACACGTTACTCGATGAAGTCTGGGGGCGCACCGCGCTGGCACCGAACGCTGTGCCGCAGGCGATCAGCGAATTGCGTCGCGCGCTCGGCGACGATGCGCAATCGCCGCAGTACATCGAAACCCGGCACGGACGAGGCTATCGCTTCCTGGCACCTGTGAAGCGCGACGACGCGCCGAGCGTCAACACTGTGTCGGGCGATCAGCCATCGCTGATTCACGCGTCAATACCGTCTGACTCCAAGCCAGTGAACTACAACAAGCGCGGGCTGGCTTTCGCGGCGGCACTGGCAGGATTTGTGGTGATCGCAGGGTGGTTTGCATCGCGCTACTTTGCCCCGGCTGAAAGTGCAGTGACGACAGCCTCGTCGCGCGCGGGAACCCTCGTACTCGCGGCTTTGCCTGCGGATGCCGGTGTACCGCCGTGGGTTGCGCCGGCTGCTTTGGAACTGTTTGGGCAGCACTTGGCTGACTCGCGCCTGCGCTTGCTGCGCAGCGATGCGCTCGGTTTTTCCGATGGCGCGCAGGATCTGCGCTGGCAGCATCAAGCCCATGATTTGCTGGGTGCCGACCACGCACTCGGCGGACGCTGGCGCATTGAGTCCAACGGAACTCTGATTCTTGATCTCAGCGTGGTCAATCTCTCGAATGGCCAAGTCGTCGCGAGTCGCAAGATCGAAGGCCAAACGGAAAATCTCGATCGGATGATTGCCGAGGCAAGCGCGGCTATCGCCTCCGCGTTGCGCATCGCCCCGCTGGATGATCACGAAGACGGACAAGCGATCGATGCACAGGATGGCGCGGATTACTGGAAAGGTTTGACTGCGGTCGAGGCGGGCAACCCGGAACAGGCCGCAGCGACGCTGTCCGCTCTGCATGTGCGTCTCGGCAGACCGCAGTGGATGGAAGCCGAGTTAATCAAGGCCTATGTCGCGGCAGGTGAACGTGAATCGGCCATCGCCTTGCTCGAAGATAACCTCGTGCGCAAGCAAACCTTGCCGCTAGGCGAGCGTCTGCGCTTGCAGGCCGAGGT
>JBBSVJ010000040.1:0-21088 GCA_038233665.1 Lysobacterales bacterium | reverse complement strand
TCCGCTGGCGATCGCAGCCTGGGTACCTTTGCGATTTTGCAGCAGATCGCGTTGGCACAAATGCACAAACTCGATCACCTTTACCTGGGATTCTGGATCAAGGGCCATCCGAAGATGGATTACAAGATGCGCTTCAAATCCGTTGAAATTCTCGAAAACGGCATATGGAAAAAGCGCGTGGCCGAAAGTGAATCCGCAGAACCCGCGGACGACTGATATCAATCAGACGTCCGCGATTTCCAGTCACCTCACGCGTTTGCCATCCACCAGTCGCGCCAGATTGAGTGGGTTGGCCTCGCGCAGCATCGGAGGCAGCATCGAATCCGGAATGTCCTGGTAGCACACGCGTCGACAGAACCGCTCGATTGCAGCCGTGCCGACCGATCCAGAACGCGCTTCCGACGCGGCCGGCCAGGGTCCAGCGTGGACCATCGCGTGGATTGGCTCCACGCCGGTCGGTACACCATTCATCAGTACCCGCCCGGCAATGCGGGTCAGCGGTTCAAGCAGGGATTGTGCGTCAGATGAATCCTCGTCATCGGCCATCAGGGTCGCGGTCAGCTGGCCTTCGAGCGCGTGGCTGATCGCAATCGCCACCGCGACATCGTCATAACGAACAACGAGACTGCAAGGGCCGAATACTTCCATCTGCAATTCGGACTGCCTGAGAAAATCCTCGGCACTGACCGTAAGCAAGCTCGCGCCCGCTTGGCCTTGCGTGTTCTCGCCGCGCACCAGCACATTGACGCCCGCGAAAGCAGACAGGGCATCCACGCCTTGATCATGGCGTGCGGCAATCGATGCGGTCAGCATTGGCGCCGCAGGTGTCTCGACGAACAAGCGGGTCAGTTCAGCGATCAGCGCATCTCCGGCACTACCCGTGGGAATCACCAACAAGCCTGGATTGGTACAAAACTGACCGACTGCCTGCACCGCCGAGGCGTGCAGGCTTTGGGCTATTTTCAAGCCTCGGTTCGAGCACGCCGCGCTGAGCACAAAGACCGGGTTGATGCTGCCCATCTCGGCAAATACCGGAATCGGATCAGGCCGTGCGGCGGCGATATCCATCAGCGCTCGACCGCCTTGGCGCGAGCCGGTGAAGGCCACCGCACGAATGCGTCGATCGCGCACCAGCGCACTCCCGAGCGCAGTGCCGGCATCAAACAGCAAGGAGAAACACCCCGGCGGCAAAGCGCATTGCTTGAGCGCCGCCTGTATCGCCAGACCGGCACGTTCACTGCTGGCAGGATGCGCCGGATGCGCCTTGACGATCACCGGGCAGCCGGCGGCGAGTGCACTCACCGTGTCACCTCCGGCGACTGAAAATGCCAGCGGAAAATTGCTCGCTCCAAACACGGCAACCGGACCAATGCCACGCATCATCGAACGCAAGTCTGGCTTCGGCAGCGGTGACCGCGCTGAATCGGCGTGGTCGATACGCGGATCCAGCCAATCGCCCTGATCCAGCCAATCGGCAAACAGACGCAACTGACCGATCGTTCGACTCAATTCACCGTTCGCCCTGGCCTTGGGCAAACCGGTTTCGAGTGGCACGAGCGTTTCGAAATCACCGCGTGCGGCTTCCAGCATTTCGCCAATCGTCCGCAGCAGTTGACTACGGCGAGCGGGTTCGAGCGCGGCGAATTCAGCCGCCGCGTCAGCAGCAAGTTGCAGCGCCTGCTCCAACTCCTCCGCGCTGGCACTGAAATACTCGGGCTGCAGCGTTTGCGCATTGGCGGGATTCACTCCGCTGAAGCGCGCACCTCCCGCTGCGCCGCGTTGCCCGCCAATCAAAGACAGGCCTTGCAAGTGGGATCCGATCGTCGCCATCTTTTTTCTTCCTTTTGTTTTGTTGCTTTTATTAGTCGAGCTTGGGCCGCGCTGCCAAGGCGCTGCGAATAATCGCCAGTGCCTCGTCGCGCTCGGCCCCCAGCAACTCCAGGCGCGGCGCGCGGACACGCTCGTTACCCATGCCAACCTCCGACTGGATCAGCTTGATCAGTTGCACAAACTTGATCTTTGTATCGAGGCGCAACAACGGCAGATGCCAATCGTACAAGGCGCGCGCCTCGCTTTGGCGCCCGGCGCAGGCCAGTTCGAACTGGGCGACCGCCTCGGCCGGCAGCGCATTGACGGTACCCGCCACCCAGAATTCCGCGCCAGCGGCTACGCCTTCGCAGACCATGTCATCAAGACCCACGCCTACGCGCAGACGAGTACCGAGTACCTGACGCAAGGCGGTAACCCGACGCGAATCGCCGCTGGACTCCTTGACCGCCTGGAGATTCGGAAACTCGGCAGCGAGATCGGCAACCTGCTCGGCACTGAAATCGGTTTTATAGGCCGGTGGGTTGTTGTAAAGCATGCACGGCAGCTTGGTCGCCGAGATCACCGCGGCAACGTGGGCGCGCATTTCGCGCCAGTCACTCGAATAGACGTAGGGCGGTAACACCATCATCCCGCCACACCCTTCATCGCGCGCAACTTCAGCGAGGCTCACGGCCTCGTCGGTCGACAGCGCAGCGATCCCCGGAACCACGGGCACGCGCCCATCGCTCGCACTCACGCAAGTCCGGATCAGCGCGCGTTTCTCGTCGAAAGTCAGGGTGGCACTCTCACCGAGCGAGCCGCACGGAATGATGCCGCGACAACCGTGACCAATCAGCCAGTCAATATGTTGGGCGACAAACGCGTGATCGATTTTCAGCTTTTCATCAAACGCCGTCGTGATGGCCGGCATCACGCCTTGCCAGATTGTGTTTTCAGTCATGATTTTTGCCTTGTGGATGAGTGAATCGAAGAAAAATATTTGCCGATTGCGATCGGCGCCAAAGGTGGGCGTGGCGGCGGTACCGACCAGCCATGCAGAAACTCAACCGCCGGTCCGCAGACGCGACCCTGACACCAGCCCATGCCAAGGCGCGTGTGCAAGCGCGCGTCGCGAGCCGACGAACAGTCGGCCAAGGCGCTGGCGGAAACATTCTCACAGCGACACACGAGCGTTTCGCCATCAGCCGACATCTCGCGCAAAGCGGGCCGCAGTTGAAAGCAGCGATCCAGCTTGCGTGCGAAGCGCATCGCACGTTCCCGCTGGCGGCGATAGCCTCGCGGACATGGGCTGCTCGTCACCGCGTGTGCGGCGATAAGGCCCTGCGCAATTGCCTGATCAACGCCGCCAATACCGGTACTCTCGCCCACCGCGAATACGCCGTGCACACTGCTGCACTGATCCGCATCAACACAGATCGCGCCATCGACGATGCGACACCCGAGCGCGCTGGCCACCTCGATATTCGGCACCAGTCCAAAGCCGACTCCCAACCAGTCGCATGCAATCGTTTGACGTTGCGCGCCGGTTTGCAGAATGATCTTGCGCAGACGCGTGTCGCCTTCCGCGCGCAACGGCCAGGCGTTTGTTGGTTTGGGAGTATTTCGAAGCGCCCAGAGCAATTTTGCTGCTTGGCCCAGATGGCTGGGTGAGCCGATCAGGTCAAGCACGCTGCCCAGTCGTGCGCTGGCCGAGGTTTGCTCAGCGACGCACAATACATCCGCACCGTGCGCCTTGAGACTCGCCGCGGCGGCGAGCAAGAGCGGGCCAGATCCAGCAAGGACGACGCGCTGTCCGGCAATCGACAAACCATCCTTGACCATCACCTGAAGCCCGCCCGCGCCGCAGACCCCGGGCAAGGTCCAACCCGGAAACGGTAGCTGGCGCTCGCGTGCGCCGGTTGCAATGACGAGCTTTTCGTAGACCATTCGCAGTGGCCCTGCGACGGCATCCGCGAGCACTTCTCCGGCCTGCGGAAAATCGACGACGCGGGCGGAAAATTCGCAGTGCACGTCTGACTCGCGAAGACGATCAAACCAGATTCTTGCCGTGGCATCTTGCGGATTCGACCACTGTCCGCGCCATATTTGGCCTCCTGGCTCTGCCTGCATATCGATCAGGCAGACAGTCGCACCTTGGGTGGCGGCGCGGGTCGCGGCGGCAATCCCACCCGGACCGGCACCGATCACCAACAAATCGCACGAAATTTCACGCATCCGTGTGAATGTCCATGCCGTCCGCGACGCGTGTGAGACACGCGAGGACGATTTCTCCGTCGACGCGAACACGACATTCCATACATATCCCCATGCCGCAAAACGGCGCACGCGGACTGCCGTCGCGCGCTATCCGGCTGAATGCGATCCCGGCGTTCCACAAAGTTACGGTGAGACGCTGCCCGCGAATCGCGGTCGCCATTACACCATTGATGCGGACAGTCAGATCAGGCGGCATGGGCGAAAACGTCGGCAAATCGAGCAGGCGCGTACGGGATTGGATCGAAAGGTGGCGTTGAGCCGAGGATTTGTGCCGCGAGCAATTCAGCCGTACCGAAGGAGGTGGTGATACCGGTGCCCTCATGTCCGCAGGCCAGCCATAAACCTGCGCGTCCAGGACAGGCGCCAATCAGCGGACGATGATCTGGCGTGGCCGGCCGAAATCCGCACCACGCGCGCAACGCCTGCAGTCGATCAACATCTGGAACGTAGTGCCGCGCACGTTCGAGCAGGCGACCGATCATGCGTGGATCGACCTCAGGCGATTCATCGTCAAACTGGCGCGTCGAACCAATCAGCAACTGGCCGTTCGGCCTCGGTTGGACATTGAATGCTACCGACTCATCCGAATCGCCGAGAGCGCTCTTGGTGTAGCCCAGTTCGACCACTTGCCGGGATACCAGCGGACGACCCGCCGTACTGATCAACAAGTGACCCTTGCGCTTGCGCAATGGCACCGGCCCGAGCAGTTCCGCCGTCTCGCAGCCGGTGGCCAGAATGATCGCCTCGGCGCGCAACTCACGACCATCTTCAAGAATCACGCAACCGGATTCGATGCGTCGCACGGCTTGACCCAGCATGATCCGCGCACCGTTGAGTTGCGCACGATGCGCAAGATGGCGAGCGACCACGGGGGGATAAACAATGGCATCCGTCGGCACCAGCAAGCCACCATACAATCCACGCGCCAACGCGGGTTCCGCTGCGAGCAACGCCTTCACATCGAGCAGTTGACTGGCAACGCCGGCGGCGGCGAGGCGCTGATGCTTGGCTTCGGCGTGCTGCATTTCCTCGGCATCGGCGGCAACCCAAAGCGTGCCGATTGCTGAATAATCGGCTGCATCGGGCAGGCTGGATTGCTCGGCCCGCCAACGTTCGCACGACCATGCCGATAGCGCCAACTCGGCTGGGTCCTCATCGATCACGAGCAGATGGCCCATGGATGAGCCGGTGGCGCGACCGCCAATCACATCACGCTCGATCAAGGTCACCTGAGCACCCTGGCGGGCGAGACGATCGGCCATTGCGCAGCCGACGATGCCGCCACCCACGACGATAACCTCACTACTCACGAGAAGCCCCAGGCCAGCGCGTCGTCTGCATCAAACAGCAAGCGGCTTTCCGCCAGCACATGCGCACGACCGCTGACTTCGGCGATCACCTTGCCTTCTTCTGCCGCCGTGAAACGCGCACTGAAGCGACCGCCGCTGATGCTTTCTACGCGCCAATCCTCGCCAGCCGCAAGCTTTCCATCGGCGGCAAGGCAAGCCAGTTTTGCGCTGACGCCGGTTCCACACGGCGATCGATCCCAGGCCATGCCAGGACACATGACAAAATTGCGCGCGTCGAGACCCTCAAACGGCGATCGTGAGACCAATTCGACGTGATCGATCAGTGCACCATCAAGACCACGGATCGGCGATCGATCCAGTGCGCGACGAATTTGCACCGTCAGCTCAATCGCCTTATGCAAATGCGCGGCGTCGAGGATCAAGCCGTGATCCTCGATGAGATAAAACCAGTTGCCGCCCCAGGCCACATCACCGCGCACGCGCTTGCCGGACTCAAGCTCAAGCTCAACACCTGCCGCATGGCGAAAGCTCGGCACGTTGCGAATGGTCACCTGGCGATCCTCGTGCAGGCGCACGCGGATCACCCCGACCGGCGTCTCGATGCCGTATTCGCCGGCATCAATCCGGCCCATGTGGCGCAGACTTTCGACCACGCCGATCATTCCATGACCGCACATACCGAGATAGCCGACGTTGTTGAAAAAAACCACACCGGCCACGCAATCCTCCCGCGTGGGCGGCAGCAACCAGCCGCCCACCATGACATCACTGCCTCGCGGCTCACAGACAATCGCACGACGCCAGCGATCCTCGGTTTTGAGGAAATCACGCGCAGTCGCTGCATCGCGGCCGGCCAGATCCGGCCCGCCGTCGATCACCAGTCGGGTCGGCTCACCTGCGGTATGCGAATCAATCACATCAATGCTGTTCATTCACGGGTCCCGTTGGGTCTTGCGCGAGATCGGAACCGAACCGAGGAGACATAATCGAATCGGATGATCGTTCATCCACCCATGCTAAAGGCCATCCATGCAACGGTCTTGCAGATTTCATTCGCCTCGATGATGAAATTCGCACAATGCATCCACGACTTGCGTAGCGCGGAGTAAAATCGCGTGGAGCTACAAGGCGCGGCAACCATGAAGAACAGGGCCAGCTACGGGCTCCATGTAACGGATGACAGAGATTCTCTTTCCACTTGGAGCGAGCGGTGAAACCATCACTGATGCGCTGGCGTGATGCCTTTGTCGCGCGCGTGGCCAATCCGAGCCATATCGAGAATCTGTTTGACCGCCTCCCCGACATCGTCTACTCGGTCAAGGATCGTGATGGCCGCTATATCTCGATGAGCGAGGCGGCGGTCGCGCGCTGCGGATTGGCGAGCAAGCAGGATGCGATCGGCAAAACCGCGTTCGATCTGTTTCCGCAACCGATGGCTGAGCGCTACACACGCCAGGACGAGCGCCTGTTCCGTACCGGAAAGCCGATCATCGACAATCTTGACCTGACCACCTATCGCAATGCGAAGCCGGGCTGGTGCCTGTCGACCAAGGAGCCGATTTTCGATGCGCAATCAAACATCATCGGCCTCGCCTGCATTTCCAAGGATCTGATCGAGCCGAGTCGAGCCGGCCTGATCGATTCGGCTTTCGCCGAAACGCTGGACCACATGCTCGATCATTTCAATCAGCCGTTGCGCATTGAAGATTTGTCGCGCCGCGCCGGACTCTCTCCGCCGCAGTTCGAGCGGCGCATGAAGAAGATCTTTCAGCTTTCGGCAGGCCAGTATCTGATCAAGGCACGCATTGATCAGGCGGCGCGATTGCTGGCCCAATCCGGCATGCCTGTTTCCGAGGTCGCGCAGAGTTGCGGCTTTTCCGACCAGAGCGCGTTGTCACGTCAGTTTCGCCAACTCACCGGATTCACGCCGAGTCAGTACCGTCATTTGATGGGCCGGGAAACGCTCATCTGATCCACTTGATTCTGGCCAGACGCAACCCGCCGACGACGCAAACGTTTACTTGCCAATCGAGCGCATGACGCGCCAGCAGCCGCCACCGCTGCCTATCATCTGGAAAACGATTTGCTGACATGCCGGCCGTTGCACTGCGGCACAATAGGCGACCCCAATGACAGGTATCGCGATGTTTCGCCTTGTTGCAACTCTCATTCTGCTCGCGCCGATATTCGCCCAGGCCAAACCGCTTGGCGAACAATGGTTCAGCGTGCTTCTGGATGGTCGCAAGATCGGTAGCTATACCAGCACGCGACTGGTCAGCGGCGATCGGGTGACCACCGAGCAAAGCCTCAACATCAGCTTTGACCGCGCAGGTACCGAGATCGCACTCGGCAGCAGCGAAACCAGCATCGAAACGCTGGATGGCAAGCCGATCGGTTTCAGTTCGACCACCCAACTCAGCGGAACCGAAACACGCATTGAGGGGCAAGTCGCCAATGGCACCATGCATTTGCGCATCCGCAATGGCACGCAATGGCAGGAACGCGATGCAAACTGGCCGCAAGGCGCATTGTTGGCCGAAGGCCTTCGACTGGCCAGCTTGAAAGTGCCGCTGGAGACCGGTCGCACGCACGAGGAACTTGCGTTTCAGCCATCCAGCCTCGATGCAATCGAAGTGGTGAGCACAGTCGGACGCCGCGAACGCGTCAGCTTGCCCGGTGGCAGTCGTTCGCTTTATCGCATCGAGCAGATCTACACGTTTGCCGGAACACCGGTCCACAACACCAGTTGGGTCGACAACGATCGCAACGTGCGCAAGCTGACGATGCCGGCGATTGGCGTCGATTTGACCATGCTGGAATGCAGCCAAGCCTGTGCCACGGCCGCCAACCAGAGCACGGAAATCTTTCAACGCACCCTGATGCCATCACCGCGACCACTGGGCGCGAAGGAACGCCAAGGCAGCATGCGTTACACGATCGCCGCGATCGGCAACGGACCTGCTTTGCACATAGCGGAAACCTCAGAACAACAAGTACAAAACGAGAATGGCAAGCTCGTGGTAACCGTTCATGCGCAGGCGTTTCAGCAAGCCGGTGGCAGCCCTGAGCCAGCCGACCGCTTGCCCAATGACTGGTTGCAAAGCACCGCACCTGAAATCGTTGCGCTGGCAAACAAGGCAACCGACAAGACACACAACGATAGCGAGCGCATGCACGCCCTGGAATCATTCGTCGCCAATTACATCACTGACAAGAATCTGAGTGTCGGCTATGCCTCGGCGCTGCAGGTCGCTCGTGATCCACAGGGCGATTGCACCGAGCATGCAGTTCTGCTGGCCGCGTTGGGACGCGCCCTTGGCATCGCCACACGCGTCGTCGATGGACTTGTCTACTCGCCGAGCTTCGGCGGAGAACGTCAGGTGTTTGTTCCCCATGCCTGGATTCAGGCCTGGGTGGAGGGTCGCTGGCGCAGTTTCGATGCAGCGCTCGGTGGTTTCGATGCTGGACATATTGCATTTTCCAGCGGCGACGGCGATCCCTGGCGGTTCTATCAAGGCCTCGATCTGCTTGGCCGCACTCGCCTCACGCGCGTCGACGCACTGGAAAAGTCGGCTGTCCAATGAAGGCTCTGGCGTGTTCAATGCTGTTGCTGCTCGGCTGCGCGCACGCGGAAAGTGTCGCCACCACCGAGTTCCAACCGGCGCAGCTGGAAGCCTTGATTACCGAACCCAGCCTCGATGAAATCAGCGGCATTGCCAGCTCACGTCGCGTGGACAATCGCTACTGGGTACACGACGATTCCCCGAGGCCTGCCGAGCTGCAAGCGATTGACGGCGCAGGCAAACGACTCGCACGCGTCGTTGTTGATGGCACGCACGCGATTGATTGGGAAGATATCGCCAGTTACACCTTGGCAGGCAAGCCGTGGCTATTGATCGGAGACATCGGCGACAACGGCGGCGTGCGCAAAGACTATGAGTTGATTGCGATCGAGGAGCCCGATATCTCGGTGCTCCCCACTGCGTTCACTGTCAAACCGAGCTGGCGACTGCGTTTTCGCTATCCCGATGGCGCACATGATGTCGAAGCGATGGCGGTTGACGTTACCCAGCGCCGGATTCTGCTGATCAACAAGCACCCACCATTGGCGGTCTACAGCCTGCCACTCGGTCCAACCTCACCGGCCTCGCGAACCGTGATCGCCACAAAGCTGGTCGGGTTGACCTCGATTCCGCAACCGGATGCCGTAGAGCGCAAGGCGCGCTACCCGGCTGCCCGGTTCGGCGGCTCCCCAACCGGACTCGATATCGATGTCGCCGGAAGGCGCGCAATCGTACTGACCTATCGAGATATCTGGCTGTTCACGCGCAAGGAAGGCGAAAGCTGGCAACACGCATTTGCTAAAACGCCGCAACGCATCGCCCTGCCACCACTGGCCCAAGCCGAAGCCATTGGCTTCGATCGCCAGGGGCTATCCATTCTGGTCAGCGGCGAAATCCTGCCCGCACCGCTCCTGAGGTTGGATCCAGTGATCGGCAAGTGATCGTCAAAGGTGATCTGAATCAAGGTGAATGAGAGAATTGCGGAAGCCTGTTCACGCACAGACTTGATGACGCAAGGCTAGCTGGTGGGTAGGCTCCTGCGAAATGCGACTGCCGCGCCTTGTAATTTAGAAATCTTCTTTATTTGGTATTATCCGTGGAGTCATCCGCCCCACCCGTCTTGGCCGCACAATGAGCGGCGCTCGATCAATGTTCAGATCGACACTGTGATCCACGAGGCACTGCGCGAGATCGTACGCATCAAGCCCGCAAGCAAACCCGTCGGTATCAAAGATGACGGGCAATCGAATTAGTCGTGAAGGAGAATGGCAATGAGCGAGCACACCTGGAGCTATCAGACCATTGAGGTGAAACCCAGTTTTGTCGGGAATTTCGCCGTCGATCATCTCAACGAGGTCCTCACCCGCGAGGGCATGAAAGGCTGGGAACTGGTCAGCACGCTGAATGTCGGGCCGATGCGTCCGATCATCCTTTTCATGAAAAAGCAGCACTGACGTGAAACGCAGCATGATGATCGGCCTCGGCCTCTTGCTGCTGACGGGCATTGCCAGCCTGGTTATTGCGCAGAAAGTCATGCCACCCAACGGACAAGCTGCCAACCTTGATCCGACCCAGCAGAAATTGGCTAGTCAATTCCTCGACCGACTCGATGCCGGCCACTACGATGAGGCGTTGACGATGGGCACCCCGACCCTGCGCCAGGGCTTGGCCAACGGCAAGTTGAAGCAGGCTTGGGAGGCACTTCCAGCCCAGCTTGGCGAACGCCAACTGCGCGGCAAGCCACGCGGCGAGACCATTGAAGGCAACGCGGTCGTCAGCTCCCGTCTTCAGTTTGCTCTGATCGCCCTCGATGCGCGCGTCGTGTTCGATACCAGCAACGCGATATCGGGTTTCTGGATTGTGCCGGCTGGCAACACGCCAGCTGCGACCATTTCCGAAAAGGAATCCGCTTACCGGGAACGTGAATTGGTCATCGGCAAAGGATCATCTTCTCTGCCCGCGAGCTTGACCCTGCCGCATGGCCAAGGTCCCTTCATGGCCGTGGTACTTGTGCACGGCTCGGGAGCGCATGATCGCGATGAAACGATTGGCCCGAACAAGCCATTTCTCGATCTTGCTCAAGGCTTGGCCAAACGTGGCATTGCAGTTCTCCGTTATGAAAAACGGACGCTGGCGCATCCTGAACTGTTCGCAAAAGGCGGCTTCACGGTCGATGAAGAAACCGTCGATGACGCACTTGCGGCGGTCGCCTTGATGGGCACACAAGCGGATATCGATGCAAAACGGATCTTCGTGCTTGGACACAGTCTCGGCGCGATGATGTCTCCGCGAATCGGCCAGCGTGATGATTCCATCGCGGGATTGATATTGCTCGCGGCGCCTGCCAGCAAACTCGAAGATATCGTCGTACGACAGTCGCGCTACCTGGCCAGACTGCAAGGTCAAAGCGATGCGGCGATCGAAAAGGCACTGACTGCGATCGAACCGCAAATTCAAGCGGTCAAGCATTTCGATGCAAGCGCATCCGAAAAGGCCACACTTCTGCTCGGTCTCCCAGCGAGCTATTGGCGCGATCTAAATACTTATGATCCGATTGCCAGCGCGCGCTCGATTCGCCAACCGATCCTGTTGCTACAGGGGGGCCGTGACTATCAAGTCACTGTCACCGATGAATTCTCGAAATGGCGAAAGGCCTTCGCCACCAATCCACGATTCAAGATGATCGAGTACCCAACCCTCGGCCACGCCTTCATGCCGGGCAATGATCCACCCGGACCGAAAGACTATGAAGTCCCAGCGCATGTCGATGCCAAGGTGCTGGACGATATCGCGCAGTGGATGATGGCGAGTCCCGCTCATGCAGAGTAAGGCAACACTGATCTGCAGGAGCGCCGCCAGGTGCGATGCTCTCGGCAGCGTTGAAACAATAGCATCGCGCCTGGCGGCGATCCTACACAGCTTTTCAACTTGCACTATTACCATTAATCGAGCCTGCTGGATGCCAGGATGAAACTGCAAACTCCGCTACCCCCTGCCCGTTGCGATACGTCAGAGCGATTGCGCGTGATTGAGGCATCGCGGGTCATGGGCATTCCTCCAAGCTATGGCAGAAATCATGATTTGCGCGTTGTCCGCGAGCCGCGCGAACTGGCTTGTCTCGGCGAGGATATCCACGGTCGCCAGCAGTGGCTTACGCCGCGTGCGGCGCGCGCATGGTCGCGTATGTGCCAGGCGGCTGCGACTGATGGCGTCAAACTGCAGATTGTCTCCGCATTCCGCTCGGCCTCATATCAACTGCTGATCATCGAGCGCAAGCTCGCGGGTGGCCAAAGCATCGATGAAATTCTCCGGGTCAGTGCAGCACCCGGATACAGCGAACATCACTCGGGCCGCGTCGTCGATATCACGACTCCGGGATTTGCCGCACTCGAAGAAGAGTTTGAACACTCGCCAGCATTCGACTGGCTACAAGCCAACGCTGTGCGCTTCGGGTTCTCACTGTCCTATCCGCGCAACAACCGCCACGGCATCGCCTACGAACCGTGGCATTGGTGCTGGCGTCGGCGCTGAATTAAACCATTCATTCCACTGCTCGCATCTGTTCACCAGCGAACGTCCTGTGCTGATCATTGCCGTTGCCAACGTGACTTGTGGCGCTGGCATCCGGGTCCTGCGAGAGCTATCAAACCCGATTGCCCCAAATTCAATGGAGTGCGTAAATGCGCGGAAAAATTCTGCTTTCGATCACCACCCTGATTGCGTCCGCCATGATGCTGCCTGCGACGGCCGATGCGGCGACTCGACTGCTGCGCTTCCCGGATGTATGTGGCGACCGTATCGTTTTCACCTACGCTGGCGACTTGTGGTCGGTGGGCACTCAGGGCGGCACTGCGATTCGCCTGACCGCTGGCCCCGGTGTCGAGCAAGCGGCGCACTTCTCGCCGGATTGCAGTCAGATCGCCTTCACCGGTCAGTACAGCGGCGATGATCAAATCTTCGTGATGCCAGCCAGTGGCGGTGAGCCACGACAGTTGACCTGGTACCCGACCGCCGGCCCCTTGCCGCAACGCTGGGGCATCGACAGTCAGGTGTATGGGTGGAGTCCGAATGGCGATGCCATCATTTTTCGTTCAGCGCGACAGGCCATCGGCATCTCCAACCCACAACTTTTCAGCGTAGCGCTTGGTGGCGGATTGCCCAGCGCATTGCCCATGCCGACCGCCGGCAGTGGCGAGTATTCACCGAACGGCAAGCAAATCATCTATTCACCAAAATTTCGCGATTACCGCAGCTGGAACCGCTATGTCGGCGGCTGGGCACAAGACCTCTACATTTACGACATTGCCGGAAAGACTGCGAAAAACATCACCAAGGATCCAAATACCGATCGCGATCCGATGTGGATGAGTGATGCGATCTATTTCCTCTCCGATCGTGGCGAGCATCTGAATCTGTATCGCTACGACACCGCCAGCGCCGACACCAGACAACTGACCGACTACAAGGGTCAGGATGCACGCTGGGCGAATGGAGATGGCAAGAGCCAGATCGTTTTCGAGGTCGACGGCTCACTGCATCTCTATGACACCACGACAAACAAGGACACTGCGCTGACAATCAGCGTACCAAGCGATCTGGTACCGCGCCGCGCCGGCACACGCAGCGTCACAAAATACATCGAGGATTTCGCGCTGAGTCCAAACGGCAAGCGAGCCGCTTTCGTCGCCCGTGGCGAAGTATTCAACGTACCGATGGAACATGGCATCACCCTGGATGTCACGCATACGCCAGGCGCACACGAGCGTGAAGTTTCGTGGTCCTACGATGGCAAACGCCTCGCCTATGTTTCCGATCAAAGTGGCGAAGAAGCGATCTGGGTGCGTGATGCCGATGGCAGCAACGCGCAACAACTGAGCAAGGAAAAACTGGGCCGACTGTACGCACCGCGCTGGGCGCCCGATGGTTCGCGAATCGCCTTCGCCGACAATGAGAGTCGTCTCTACGTGATCTCCTCAGGTGGCGGCGAAAGTTCGCTGGTTGCCGATGATCCGGCAATGTCACGGCGTGACTACGCCTGGTCACCGAGTGGCCACTATCTGGCCTATTCCTTGACCGACAAGACAACCCAACAAGCTTTTCTGCATATCTACGATGTCGCGGCCAAGGCCAATCATGCAATCGGTGATGCCCGATTCAACGCCTACAACCCGAGTTTTTCGCCTGATGGAAAGCTGCTCTATTTCATAGGCGATCGTGAATGGGCGCCCCAGCTTTCCAGCATCGAATGGAATTTTTCCGCCAATCGCAGCGCAGGAATTTTTGCCTTGACCCTGCGTCCTGATGTGGAAAATCCATTCGCGCCGCGCAATGACAGCACAACCAAGGAGGTCGACAAGAGCGAAGACAAGGATTCCGAGGACAAAAAGAGCAAGCCCGAAAACGAGCAGATCAACGATCATATCGATTTTGACGGACTTGCCCAGCGCCTCATTCGCGTCCCTATCGAGCCAAACAACGTGCAGTGGCTTGGCGTGACCGGCAAGGCATTGCTCTACGTGGTCAGCGACGCTTTCTATTACGGTCGCGAGAGTGCGACAAAACCGATTTTGAAATCCTGGTCGTTTGAAGATCGCAAACCCAGCGACATTTCCGAGGACCTGGAAAATCTCGCATTGTCAGAAGACGGCTCAAGCGTGGTGGTGCAGAGCGGAAACAACTACAAGCGCATTGATCTCGATGACGCGAAAGCAGATCCAAAAGATGTCAATCTCGATGGCCTGTTTGCCGAGGTGGATCCAAAGGCCGAGTACGCCGAAATTTTTCGCGAGGTATGGCGTCGCTATCGCGATCATTACTATGTGCAGAACATGCATGGATACGATTGGAATGCGATCCGCGCGAAGTATGAGCCGCTGCTCGTGGATGTCGGCGATCGCAGTGATTTGAATTATCTGCTCGGCCAGATGGTCGCTGAACTGTCGAGTTCGCACGCATACGTCAGCGGCGGCGATCTCGGCCTGCCGGATCGACCTTACGTCGCTTTGCTGGGCGCGCGCTTTGAACTCGATCCGTCGACCAATCGCTACCGTATCGGACAGATCCTTCAAGGCGAGAACGATGAAGAGCGCTACCGTTCGCCACTGACTGAAGTCGGCGTCAATGTGAAGCAAGGTGACTATATCCTTGCGATCAATGGTCAATCGCTCACCGGTAACGACAACCCGTATCGGCTGCTGCGCTCACCGAAAGGCCAGCTCGTCCAGTTAACCGTGAACGCCAAAGCGACAATGGATGGCGCGCGCACGGTGCTGGTCGAGCCAATCGACAGCGAAACCGAGCTCAACTACTACGCCTGGACCACGCGCAATCGCGATTACGTTTCCAAAGCCAGCGACGGCAAGATCGGCTATCTGCATATCCCCGACATGGGCGGCGACGGTATCCGCGAGTTCATCAAGTGGTATTACCCACAGCTGCGAAAGCTCGGAATGGTCATCGATGTGCGCGACAACGGCGGCGGCAATGTTTCACCGATGATCATCGAGCGCCTGTCGCGCAAGTTGCTTGGCCTCGACTACGGTCGAGGCTCCGAGATCACAGGTACCTATCCACAGCAGACGTTCGTCGGTCATCTCGCCGCGCTGTGCAACGGCACAACCGCATCGGATGGCGATATTTTTTCCTACATGTTCAAGCAGGCAAAGCTCGGTCCCTTGATCGGTACGCGCACCTGGGGTGGCGTGGTCGGCATCAGTGACTGGGGTCCGTTGATCGACGGTGGCAGCACCAATGTTCCGCAGTTCGCCAGCGCGAATACCGAGGGACAATGGATTATCGAAGGCCACGGCGTTGACCCCGACATCGTCGTCGACAACGACGTCGCTTCCGTGCTCGCCGGTCGCGACCCCCAACTTGACCGCGCAATCATCGAGATCAAGAAGCAGATTGCCGCCGATCCGGTCGCTCTGCCGCCGAAACCGGCCGATCCGGTAAAGGCGCCGGAGGACATGCGCTGAATAGATTTTCATAGGGTATTCCGGGCTCCACAGCGTGCGAGCCCGGTAGTGCAGAGCATTGACAGCGGTCAAAAATCGAAACTAGAGAAACGTGACGCAACCACTTGTATAGAGCTGTAGACAGGAATACGCTCACGCGGCGCCACGTCTGTGACGCTCGCTTCCTGGGGAGGACGCGACTACTCATCATCGAGGTTTGACATGCATAAGCTCTTTGCGGGTTTTGCCGTGCTTGCCGTGGGAATGTTGGGTTCTTCGGCGGCTTATTCCGCCGGCCTGGAAATCGCACTTTCGCCCTCCGCGCAAAATGCCGGCGATGGCACGATCGAATACAGCTTGATCAATCGAACCGGGGCGACAGTTCATGTGTTGCGATGGCAGACGCCTGTCGACGGCATCACCAACGATCTTTTCGATGTGCGCCAAAATGGCGAGCCGGTGGCTTACATTGGTCCGTTGTACAAGCGCGTCGCACCGAGGCCTGAGGATTTTATCGAGCTGAAATCCGGTGAAAGGATAGACAGCAAAGTCGAACTGAGCGCCTGGTATGACATGCGCAAGGGCGGCCAATTCGAAGTCAGCTATGCGCGCCAAGCCAGTGAAGTGGTCAAGGAAGTCATGGCTGCTGCACGAGGAGGAGCACTGGTTGCCGCCGAATCGTTCGACATGCGACGTGGCTCAACCGAGGTATACGCCGACTCAAGCCCGGATGCGCTCGACGAGGAGGACAGCTTTCGCTCTCAAGTTGAACTGCTCGCCGCAAGCAACAGCTACGTCAGTTGCAGCACCACGCGGAAATCGCAACTGGCCACTGCACGCAACTCCTCAGTTAGCTACGCGAGTAATTCGAGAAACTACTTGAATGCTGGATACACAGGCAGTCGCTACACCTGGTGGTTCGGAAGCTACAACAGCTCTCGCTACTCGACCGTACGTAGCCATTTCAACAACATTTACACCGCTCTTTCGTCGAAGGCCTACACCTTCAATTGTTCGTGCAGCGATAGCGGCACCTACGCTTATGTTTATCCGACCCAGCCCTATACGGTCTATTTATGTGGCGCGTTCTGGTCGGCGCCGAATACCGGCACCGACTCTCGGGCCGGTACGCTGGTTCATGAGACCAGTCATTTCAATATCGTCGCGGGTACACAGGATTACGGCTACGGCCAGAGTGCTGCGCACAACCTTGCTGTAACCAATACGACCAAGGCAGTTGGCAACGCGGACAATCACGAGTACTTCACCGAGAATAATCCAGCACGAAACTAGAGCGTTCGCTGATCCACGGTTGTCGATAAAAGAAAAGCCCCCGCATGCGGGGGCTTTTTCCATTCCATGCAGGTGTGCTGATCAGCGTGGCGTGAAATTCACCACCGTATTGCTGCCGGCCAAGGCCGCCGAGGCCGGAATCGGCAGCGCGTGGTACTGATTGGTCAGCCAGCGGCCGAGCTGACTGACATAGAGCGGGCTTCCGAGAACACCGCTTTGTCCACCCGGGATGATTTCGGATGCACTGATGGTCGGGAACATCTCTCCGACGAAGCGCCGCGCAGGTCCACTGCCGAACATGAAGCTGTTGACCGTGTTGCCACGGGCATCATGACTGGCTGCATCAACCGTTTCGAAACCACCTTGTCGAGCCAAACCTTTGAGATCCGCGGAAACATCGCTGTAGCCGTAGCCATTTGGCCCCGGAATACTGAAGGGTGCGCCGAGCGGATGCTTGAAGACGATGCGATGCAGCCTGCCCCAACGGTAATCGTTCTGGTTGGTCGACCCGCCGAACGCGGCCGAGAAACCATCACTGGCAAGCATATCGAGACCGTCGGCCAGCGATTTCAGTAGCACGTAGTCACGCGCCGCCGCGGCGTCTGGAGCACCGGCGGCCGCGAAGAAGCTCAAGCCTGAAGCACCCTTGCCGCCCAATGCCGCGTAATTGTCGAGCAGGAACTTGAAGCCAGTCTGTGCATCGCGGCTACCGGGCTTGTAGTTGTTGAGACCGACGCTGGTCAGAGTCTTGTCGATGGTGTTGCGGATTGACGTGCTGCGCCACGCGGCGTAGATCGACGCGGCAATACTGGCGTCGATCTGCGACTGTGACGGTGCCGCCAACGCGGTCGGATTGTCGCCCGCATCGAAACCCTGCTGGATGCCCGTGGGCGTTGAGTAATCCCATTGCTGCAAGCGACCAATCGCTTCGACAATACGCGGATCGTCGCCAAGCGCCGCCAGCTGAGTCCATGCACCGGCGTCCTGCGCATGGCTGTAGGCGCTGAGCAGATAAGGCAGCACCAGCTCCGCATCCATCAACTGGGTATTCGCCTGCAATGCTTTCATGTCAGCCGTGGTGATATTGCCGCCGGCGGCGATCATGCTCTGGATTTTGCGGTCGATGCGACCCATGCGATACGCCGAGGAACCGCCAACATCAAGATAGTAGATGCCGCCGCCGGGACGCAGCTGATTGAGCGGATTGTTGTCCAGCGAAAAGCCGATGGGATCATTGTTGGCGTTGGCAAAATAGCCGCTGGCCGGATTGATCACATACGGCATTTCGCTGGCCGGCAGGATCTCGTAGGGAACCGCCTGATTCGGCTGCGGATTCTGCACCGGCAGCCAGTCGTGCTTCAGAGCTCCACTGCCGTCGCGAATGACGAACGGCGGAATACCCCCGCCTGGCGCGTTTTCTGTCTGCAGATCGGTCCGCACCGGCGCTTCGGCGCTGGTGAAATAGGCGATATTTCCATCAACATCGGCGTAGGCGAAGTTTTGTGAACCAAAGTCAAAGTAGCTCAGCGCATCGCGAAATTCGGCCACATTGCCTGCCCGGTTGATGCGGCGGAATGATTCGATCTCGAAGGTGGCACCCCAGCCGGTATAGGCAATCGACAGTCCGGTGTTACCAGTAATGCTGGCGAGCGCGCCATAGTTGCGGCGCGGCACGAGAATGCTGACGCCGCCGTTGGTGTAACCAATGCTGTTTTCCTTGGTCACCGTATCGGGCGTGCCATCCATGCGGTTGACGTAGTAGCTCTGGAATACCCACTGCAGATTCTCGACTTGGCCGTCATGCTTGATGGCATAGGGAAGGCCATAGCTGTTGAGCACGAGCTGCTCCTGGAACACATCGGTCACATCGAGCGAGTTGGTGGTGGTACCCCAGCACACGCGCTGATTGCAGCCTTGGATCACTCCGGGCGTTCCGGGCACGGTGACGCCGGTCACGTCCATCGCGCTGGGATAACGGCTGTCGCGTGAGAGCACGTGCTGCTCCATGAACACCGACGCCAAACCCAGACCGAGATGCGGATCATTCGAAAGAATCGGTTTGCCCGAGGCGGTTTTGCTGCCCGCGATCACCCACTCGTTGCTACCGATCGGGCTTTCACGCCCTTCCAATGCACGACTGAGCAGCGGCGAACCCTGCAACTGCTCGCGGAAGGCGCGAGCCATGTCGATGGTTTGCGCGCTGATCGCACCGATCGCCGGGGCATCCGTGGCGCTGGCCAGTTTCGGCGCGAGCGTGGATGTATCGGTGGTTCCATTGTCGCTACCGGGTACGAATCCCGGAATGGTCACTCGGCTATCCGCCGGCGCGACGCGATGGGTATCGCCGAAGTACAGGATGCTGCCGTCGAATCCGCCAGCCTGACCGGCCTGTTGATAGGCGCCAAGATTGATGGTCGGATCGATGTCGAGATCAAATGACAGCTGAAATGCCAAGCCCTTGCCGACACACAACGAATCGACCGGCGTCCATGGATCGGCGTGGGTCAACTGCAAGGCGCCGTACTCCGGAGGCAACGCATGGTTGGCCAGCCAGAAATTCACACCATCGGAATAGGCTCGCAACCATCCGCGGGAATCATCGGACATTTTCGCCCAGGTCTTGACCGCACCGCGACGCAAGCCGAGCGTGCGGGCCTGCACGTCGGATGCCAACTGCGAGGCACCCACCAGTTCGGCCAGTGAACCGCTGACCGAGCGCCGGGTCAGATCCATCTGGAAAAAGCGATCCTTGGCGTGCGCGTAACCTTGCAGGAACGCCGCGTCGTTGTCGTTGGAAGCGTCAATCGTTGGGACACCCTCGGCATCCCAGCTGATGCGACCCGGCGCCGTCATCCCCGGCGCACTCATCGATTGCGCGGCCGCGGGTAGCGCCAACGCGAGTGCAATACTCGCGACCAGCAAAGAACATCCCATTCGAAATTTGCGCTGTATCGGTAGCGACATGGCTATCCCCTTCGTGTTGGTGACTGGATCAAACGCTTGTTCGATCGAGTATGCGCTGGTTCAGGGAAAATCCTTTTGTGCGCTGCATCGCTGCCAGGCTGGTGCGCGGGATTATTGATACGTTGAGTTTTGATCGCTCGCTGTCGCGCCGATTCGGGCTCATTGGCGCTCGGAACGCCATAAACTGGCAAGCAGGCACGACCAACCTGCAAGAAACGAGAGTCCGCCAAACGGCGTAAACAATCCCATCCATCGCGGTGCACCGAGGGCGAGCGCATAGAGACTGCCACAGAAGATCAGGATGCCGATGATCAACGCGATCGTGGCAATTCGCAGCAGCCGCACGGGTGAGCGAGCAAGGCTCGCAACCCCGAGCAAAGCCAGCGCATGCCAGAACTGATAGTCAACTGCGGTCTGCCAGATCGCCATCGAATCGGGGCCGAGTCGATCGCGCAAGGCATGCGCACCGAAAGCTCCGGTCATCACCGCCGCGCCGGCGAACAGGCACGCAGCGATTCCTGCGCGGCGTCGAAGTGTCTCGATTTCGTTCATTGCCAAGGGGTGAATAGCTCAGAAAAATCGATTATCCGGCATTCGGTGGGCCAGAGGATCTCATCGATCCAAGCGAGCGTTGCGGGGTGGATGACCGAGGCCGGTCGATTGGGGAGATTTGCGTTGTCTTGGCGAAAGGCTCGCCCCTGGCGGGGCTCCTACAGGGGTGCGGGACGTTTGGCGAAAAGTTGTGCGCCCTTCTACTGGCGAGATTTACGTTGTCTTGGAGAAAGGCTCGCCCCTGGCGGGGCTCCTACAGGGGCGCGGGACGTTTGGCGAAAAGTTGAGCGCCCGTCTACTGGCGAGATTTGCGTTGCCTTGGCGAAAGGCTCGCCCCTGGCGGGGCTCCTGCAGACGTGCTGGA
>JBBSVJ010000039.1:0-21278 GCA_038233665.1 Lysobacterales bacterium | reverse complement strand
CTGCGCGAATTAGAGCGTTCGTAAAGGCGTTGGGCAGTCATCCAATCTAGAGTTGATGGGTCATCCAGTGCGCAGTGATTTAGTCGGCCCTTCGCTTGTTTTGCTTCATCAGGATAGATTCGAGTTTCAGCGGTAATTGAACAACGAATTCGGTTCCAGCGTCGCTGTGCTCGACGCAAGCAATTTCGCCTCCGTGACCTCGGGATATCTGTCGAACCAGCGACAGTCCCAGGCCGCTGCCGATATTTTCTTGCGCTTTTCCGCCTCGGAAGAAGGGTTCAAAGACGCGCTCGCGATCTGCTTCCGCAACCCCGGGACCCGCGTCGGTGACGTGCAACATCACGGCAGCGTCGTCGACGCGCAAGCGCAGTCGGGTGGGTGGTGCGCCATGTCGGCGTGCATTTTCAAGCAGGTTGCGGACCATGCGTCGCAACAGTCGTTCGTTGCCTTTCAGCCACATGGCATGTTTATCGCCATTGCTCGGTGGAAATTCGAAGTTCACGTGCTCGTAGCGGGCGCATTCTTCTGCGACCAGGGCGAGAAGATCAACATCCTGTTCCGGTTCGCTGCCATTCGGCAGTGCCTCCAGCCGGCTGGCCAACAGGATCTCTTCAAGCAGGTCATCGAGTTCGCGCAGATCACGAGTTAGTTCGGCGCGATGTCCATTGTTTGTGGATTCGGTCAGTAATTCGATACCCATGCGAATGCGCGTCAATGGCGTGCGCAGTTCGTGACTGGCGTTGGCAAGCAGGCGACGGTGGGCGGCGACCAGCGCTTCGATGCGCTCCGCGGCCAGATTGAATCCCTGTGCCAATTGGGCAATCTCATCACTGCCCTCGATGACTGCACGTACATCCAACTGGCCACTGCCGAAGGCGCTGACCGTATCTTGCAGACGCGATAGACGATTGGTCAATCGGCGGACGAACGGATAGGTGCCGAGGCTGAGGATCATCGCGAGGGCAATAAATAGGATTGCCCACAGCGGAATGGGAAGTTGCTCGGTCACCGTATGGCGCATGGTTACGCCGATAACGGTCAGCAGGACCAGGCTGACGACGAAAATCAGGTAGAAGCGCTGAAACAGTGGAAAGCGAATCATCGGCAATTCAATCCTGCGATTTGGCGAACACGTATCCTGCTCCGCGCAACGTCAGAATCCGTCGTGGGTGCTTGGGGTCATCTTCGACCGCCACGCGCAATTTTGATATATGCACATCAATCGAGCGATCGAAGCTATCCGCTTGCGCGCCGTTCAAGGCTTGCAGTAGCCAATCACGACTGAGCACGCGGCCCGCGTGAAGTGCCAGCAGACCGAGCAAGGCGAACTGGTGAGCGGTCATTGGTTTGATCTCGCCATCGAGCCGCACCTGATGCGCATCGCCATCAATCTCAAGTCGTCCGAATCGCATCAATGCTGCGTCGGGACCGTGCGCACCTGTCCCGCTGCGACGCAGGATCGCGCGCAGCCGTGCGAGCAGCTCACGCGGCTCGAATGGCTTCGGCAAGTAGTCGTCCGCACCGAGTTCCAGACCGACGATTCGATCGGCCGCATCGCCGCGTGCAGTCAGCATGAGGATAGGAAGCGAGCTCAATTTCGCTTGTGCCCGGATTTCCCGGCAAAAATCCAGACCGTCACCATCCGGCAGAGTCAGGTCGAGTACGAGAGCATCAAAGCCGCCACCGTTAAGGCGCTGAATCGCGCGACGACCAAGCGTTTCCTTGTGCACCAAAAATCCCGCCTGTCCAAGATATTCAGCAATCATCTCGGCCAGGCGGCGATCATCTTCCAGTAGCAGTAGCTGGACGCTCATCGCTTGCTCACTTGACCCGTCCGCCGGGGGCTTGCAACGAGCTTAACGCCCGTCAGGTTGCTTGCGCGAGAACATCTGGCGTTGCTCTGCTGTCAGTGTGGCGGCTGCATCTCCGAGAAACTGCATGTAACGCGTCGTGCTGTTCTCGATGGTTTGTCCTTGTCCTGTTTGGATGCGCGTGAATTCAACTCGATCGAAGGTGGCGGAGGTCAATAGCGTATGCATGCGCTCCTGGCCCTGTTGATAGCCTTCCTGCATGGCAGTCAGGTCGTTGAACGCCTCGTTGGCCGCCGCGGTGACCGGACAATCAGAGACAGCCTTGATGTTCTCGCAAATGTGTTCACCGAGACTGCGGGCACGCTGCGCCAGTTCATCCGGACTGCCGGTCGTCGATAGCCGATTTCCCTTGTGCATAGCATGGCCCTCAGAGTCGCCAGCGTGCGCGTAGATTGCAAATCCAGCAAAGGTGATCAGGATGCCGGCCAGCAAGCCAGCGATTGCGTGTTTGTTTGCGAATGGCATGAGTGTTCTCCAGTGATGGGAAAGATCCCGGAGGACAGTGTGCGAGCACGTGGTTAGCGTTTGATGTGGCGCGTGTAAAGAAGTGCGAAGGCGCAGGAGTTGGGTGACACCTGGAAGGACGTCCACGAGGGACGGCGAAAATATGCCAATCGCCACAAGCGCAGGGGCGAGGAGTGGGTGCTGTCGGCTAGACTGCACGCTCAAATTCACCAACATCGAACAGTGCCGAATCCATGAGTGACGAGTTGCAGCAGATGCGCAGGCGCGCCATCGAGCTTCATCAGAGCGGTGAACTTGAAGCGGCGAAGTCGCTCTATCTGGAAATTCTCGAACAGCAACCCGGTAATCCGGATGCCTTGCACCTCTTTGGACTCGTCTGTCATCAACTTGGGGATCACGAAACCGCCGTGCGTTACATTCGTCAGTCGGTTGAGCAGGTTCCTGACCAACCCGTCTTGCGTAACAATTTAGGCGATGCCCTGCATAAGGCGGGTGATCTCGTCGGCGCAATCGAGCAGCTTCGCCAAGCAGTTGCGCTGCGCCCGGATTATCCAGGCGCGCACATGAATCTCGGTTCCGTTCTCGCCGAGTCAGGAGATCACGACGCTGCGCTCTTGCACAGTCGGGCAGCGACACGGCTTGATCCAGAGCGGGCTGAGGCCTGGTTCAATCTCGGCTTGCTTGAACTCGATCATGTGGAGCTTGAGGAATCCGTCGAGTCGTTCCGCAAGGCGCTCGCAATTCGTCCGGCGTATCCGGCCGCTGCCAACAGCTTGCTGTATGTGCTCAACCTGTTGCCAGATGCGGATCCGCGCAATGTTGCGGACGAGCATTTCCGCGTGGCCTCGGGCCTGTTCGGGAGTATCACACGCTCGACGACATGGCCCGAGCATGGCGAAAAGGTTCGCATCGGCTACGTCTCCGGCGACTTCTGTGCGCACGCGGTCAACATGTTTTTCGAGCCGATCCTTGAGCATCACGACACAGCACGCTTTGAGGTCACCTGCTATTCCGATGTCGCCAAGCCCGACCCCGTCACCGCACGCCTGCGCGACCTCGCGCAGCACTGGCGTGAGATCGCGGCCTTGTCCGATGAGGAAGTGACACATCAGATCCGCACCGACCGCATCGACATCCTTTTCGATCTCGCCGGCTACACCCAACACAGCCGTCTTGGAGTTTTCGCCGCGAAGCCTGCCCGCTGCCAGATCAGCTATCTCGGCTATCCGAATACGACCGGCCTGACCGCGATGGATTACCGCATCGTTGATCGTCACACCGCGATTGAGGACTATAGGGTTTTCGGAACCGAGACCCTGATTCGACTTCCGGACGGCTTTGCCTGCTTCCGTCCACCGACGCATGCGCCGGTGGTCCATCCGCCGCCGCTGTTGGACAATGAATTCGTCACCTTTGGGAGTCTGCACAAACTGGAAAAAATCAACTTCAAGGTGATCGAAGTTTGGGCGCAGATCCTTTTGCAGAACGCAGGCAGCCGCCTCCTGTTGGCACGCGACCAACTCGATGACTGGCATCAGACTCGATTGGCGCAACAGTTCTCGGAACTTGGTGTCGGCGCGGAAAGGCTCGAAATGATCCACCTTTCGGATCCATCGCAAAGCTTCTTCGAAATATATTCGCGTATGGACATCCTGCTCGATGTCTTTCCGTGGAGTGGGCACACGATCGCTTGTTGCGCCCTGTGGATGGGAGTGCCTGTTGTTACCTTGCGTGGAAACACGCATGTCGGTCGCATGGTTGCGAGCGTGCTGGACGGGCTTGGCTTGAGCGACTTGATCGCCGAAGACCGGGATTCGTACTTGAGCATCGCCGGCGCTTTGTGTCGCGATCAATTGCGGATATCCACGCTCCGGGATGGTCTGCGTCAGCGCATGATGAACTCCCCACTTTGGGATGAGGCAGGTTTCACGAAGTCGTTCGAGTCAGCTTGTTTGCTCGGGCATCAACACCGTTGATCGAATACCTTCAAGTCCTGACAACGCGGCAATATGCAAGAGTGGCAGGATCATCTTCGGCTCCGTGAATTTGGTCGGTTTGCAGGTTGATCCGAAATGGCCAATGAATGGAAGGAATGTGGAAGTGTCATTGCCGGGAATGGGGCGCTGGATTCGCCGTAGCTCCAGGCCGCTATGGTGTTGTGGTTTCTTGACGATGACTGCTTGCATGATGCGCTGGCCAGGATTGTCAGCGTAGTCAATCCGCGGATTCATTGCGTGCGGCATTCCTTCAGGACGAGTTCGTTACACTGCGCGACCCTATCCGTGAATGGACAGTCGCCATGGCAGCCACAGCCCGAACCTTGTTTCGTTCTCGCGATGATCGTGTTCTTGCCGGTGTGATGGGTGGAATCGCGCGCCGCTTTGGCTGGAACTCCACCTTGACGCGTGTGCTGTTCGTGATCATCTCGATCGCCTCGGCGGCGTTTCCGGGAATCATTGTCTATTTGGCTCTGTGGCTGCTGATTCCGCAGGACAACCACTGACAGAACCTGTCCCATGGAAACGCGCGCAAAGAAGGACATTGTCAAACAGCTAGCTTGAATGGTCGAGCGTTCTGAGTATCTTGCAAATGCCGCTTTTGTGTGGTTGAAATTGGCAAAGCTCGATGGATTCAGCTATGGTTATCGGAGGCTCATATGAGGGAAAGCGCGATGAACATTGCTGATGTTGTCTACTATGTTGCGGTAGGGCTGCCGCTTGTCTGGTTGGCTTGGTTGGTCGTGCGGCCATTCCTGTCACGCCTGAATCGCATGTTGTTTGTCGTCTTCGGGATGGCGCTCTATGGGTATTTCGCAAAGGTGATTGTCGTTCCAATGAATGACATCCTGTCCGCGCACCTGACAGCCAAGCAATCGATGGTAGCGCTTGGTTACCCCGCCGCAGTCGAGTCGAATGAAGTGGCTGCCACCTTTGCCCTTTATGTCATTCCAACTCTGGTGATAGTCATGCTCTTGTTGTTTTGGCTTCATCGTGTCCTGTCGCGCTCGCCAAAGCTGACTCCGGCTTAGTACGGGTTTGAGCATCGTCGGAGCAGGCATGGTTGATTCCGCCGACCTCTGATGTCAGCAGCGCCAAAAAATAAACGCCCTATCGCGGGCTATTGACCTGCGATGCGCCGAGTCATCCGGTCTTGTACCGGAATGACGCGATGTTGTCGGATGCCTTGAGTCCATCAAGATAGTCAGTCCACGCCTGCACCATCTTGGCCCGGTCTTGCAGGTGTTAAGCCTTGTTGTAAATGCCACGGACGCCGCTAGTCTTGTGTGCAAGTTGCAGTTCTACCCAGTCGCTATTGAATCCTTGCTCGTTCAATATCGCCGATTGTGGCCCTGCAGGAAAGAAAAAACCCCACTTTCGGCGGGGTTTGTGGTCTTCCTTGGATGCCTTGAAATAGCCAGTTTGTGGAGCGGAGGGGGATCGAACCCCTGACCTTCGCGATGCGAACGCGACGCTCTCCCAGCTGAGCTACCGCCCCTTTGAATCGTTCGCGTTGGGTGAATCATCGGTTGGGGCCGATTCCCTGCGCGGTTCCGGATCATATCGGATGGTCTGGATTGCGCCAAGCGAGCAGGGCGCGCTCAGCCCTCGACCAAGCGCGCCATCAACGCGTCGCGCAGGATCGCTTCGCGCCAGCCTTCGAGTGCGGCTGGCCATTGGCGCGACACATACAGCGTTTCGAGATGGCGTCGCGAGCAGAGCAGGCCTTCGGGAATGTCGAGTTCGGTGGCACGCGCCACGACGATTTCCTTGAGTGATCGGATCATGCGACGTTCCTCGCCATCGGCGGCGGGCGGGATCGTGTCGAATTCGAGTTCGTCGTCGCCGAGCGGGCGGCGCAGGACATCGAACAGTTCGTTGCGCTCGGCGCCGCGAAGGGCGCGCAGTCCGCGTCCACGTTCGGCCAGGTCATTGACGTCGGCGGGTGGGTTGGCGCTGAAGTCGAGCAGTCGTGGGGGATCGATGATCCACGGCCGCGGTTTGTCGATGCGACGCGCGGTGGCATCGCGCCAGATCAGCAGGCGGCGGAGCAGGGCTTGCTGTTCTCGGCTCCAGTCGGCGGCTCCGCGATAGCTGGTTTGAGGTTGCAGCTCAGGCTCGCGATGGCGCGCGCGCTCAACCAGGCGTGCGCAGTCCTCGGCGTGCCAGTCGGCAAAGCCACGACGATTCAGGCGCGCTGACAGATCGGCGTGGAGGACGGGCAGGTGCACGACATCCTGCGCAGCGTATTCGAGTTGCGACTCGCGCAGCGGGCGTTGCAGCCAGTCCGAGCGGGTTTCGCCCTTCGGCAGATCAACATCGCAAACCGCGAGCACGAGCTTCTGGTAGCCGAGACCCGCCCCAAGGCCGGCAAACGCAGCGGCGATCTGGGTATCGAACAAGGTGCCAAGGCTGTTCGGCAGAATCGGGCTCAGCGCATCAAGATCTTCGCTGGCGCTATGCATGACCGAGACGGTCTGCGGATCGCCAAGACGCGCAGCGAGGCTGGCCATGTCAATGTCGCCCAGCGGGTCGATCAGGGCGATGTGGTCGGCGATTTCGATCTGGATCAAGGCCAGCTTCGGCGCGAAGCTGTCGGTGCGCATGAATTCGGTATCCAGACCGATTACAGGGCTCGAATGCTGGTCGAGTGCGTTGAGGGTTTCGGTACGGTCGATCCAGACGGCCAATGTGCGCTTTCCTGCAAGGGGGAGGGAGAATGAGGATGCGGTTGCGGAGGCCTCACACGATAGCCTAAGGTGCGGACACGCTGCTGTCAGCCTTTCTGTGCGCACTCATGCCCGGTACCGACAACGTCAACAAGCAACGCAACTGGGGCGGTGCGCTGGGCATCACTCTGTTGCTGTTTGCGCTGGGCTACCGGTTTTTCCCGGAAATTCAGCATGCCGAGCCGCAAAACCAGGTGCAGACCGATACCACGATGCCGCAAACCGGCAAACCCTGGGTTCTTGACCGCAGCAATTCCGCGGACGCGGGTGATGCCGTGCCGGCGCCGATTATTGGCACAACTCTGGCCGAGGCGATCGCCATGGGCCCGCCTGCGCCGGTGACCAAGGAGGTCGCCGCGCTGCTCAAAACAGCGCGCAAACAAGAAGAAGAGGGCAAGTTGTTCGAGCCGCCAGGCAACAATGCGGTCGGCCTGTACCGAAAAATTCTGGGTAAGGATCCTGGAAACGCGGCGGCCAACGAAGCGCTATCGCGAATTGGTGGCGCGGTCCGCGACTGGTCAACGGCTGCACTTGAACGCGGCGATCACGCCGAAGCGCAGCGCTATGCGACGCAGTTTGCCGAACTTCCCCATTCCGATGCCGAGCTGAGTAGCCTGCAGGCGCGCCTGGAAACGCTGGGCGAAGTGATGCCGATGCTCAGCGCTGCTGCCGAGTTGCTCAAGCAGAACCGCTTGATCGGCGAGGGCGACAACAACGCGTTGGCGGTTTATCGCAAGGTGCTCGCGATTGATCCCGACAATCGCATCGCCGATGAGGGTTTGGGTCGCATTGAGCGCGGCTATCTCGATCGTGCGCTGGGCGCGGCGGCCGAGGATGATTTCGTCAATGCCGAATCCATTCTGGCCGATGCGTCGTCGATCCGGCCGGGATCGCAGGCCTTGCTCGATACTCGCTCTCAGGTTGAAGGTCTACGTCGACAGCGTGGCGAGACCGTGTTGTCGCAAGCGCGCTCAGCACTTGATGCGGGCAATGCCGACCTGGCAGAAAAGCTTGCCAAGGAAGCTGAAGGCATCAGCGCTGATCTGAGCGGCCTCGATGATTTCAGCGAGCGCCTGCGCAACGCGCGCCTCTACGCAAGCTTTTCGCCGGGGCAGGTGTTCAGCGATCGGTTTCTCGATACCAGCGGCTCCGCACCGTCGGTCGTGGTGATTCCTGCCGGACAATTTTTCATGGGCTCACCGGCCAGTGAAGAGGGGCATCGTGATGATGAAGAGCCGCAACGCCCGATCAAGATCAGCTCTGGATTCGCCATGGCGGTGAGTGAGATATCGGTTGGGCAGTTTCGAGCGTTCGTCAAAGCCGTTGGATACCGGACCGATGCGGAGCGTGATGGAACAGGCAGCGTTTACGAGGAAAGCAGCGGTCGGATGATCGATCGGCGCGGAATCGATTGGCGGCGCGATTACAAGGGCGACCGTGCCAGCGACAAGCTGCCGGTACTCAATATCTCCTGGAACGACGCCAACGAGTACGCACGATGGTTGTCTCAGCGAACCGGCAAACGCTACCGTTTGCCCAGCGAAGCAGAGTTTGAATACGCACTGCGTGCAGGCTCGAACACCCGCTACTGGTGGGGCGATGGTGATCCGCCGAGCGTTTTGGCGAATATCACCGGCGACGGCGATAGATCGCCTAGCAAACGTAGTTGGGGTCGTGCGTTCAAGCGCTACAGTGATGGCTACTGGGGCCCGGCGCCTATAAAAACCTATGCCGCCAATCCGTTCGGGCTTTTCGATATCGATGGCAATCTCTCGGAATGGGTGGATGATTGCTGGCACGACAACTATGTTCGCGCGCCGCGAAGCAGCACTGCCTGGATCAATCCAGGTTGTGAGCGGCGGGTTATTCGCGGCGGCTCCTGGGGTAGTGCACCGCCGCAGATTCGTTCGGCGTATCGCTTGGGCGTATCCGCCGAGACGCGCAGCGCGCGAGTAGGTTTTCGGGTGGCGAGGGAGTTGTGATCCTTTCAGCATTGATAGAAGACAATCTTTGAGCAGCCAACTGCGGGGATCAGCGGCCGGCTAAGCAACTCACGCAACAACGAAGGGGAATCACATGGGTCTGTTCGGAAACCGATCGTCACAGATGGGCCAGCAAGGAAGCCGCCGCGGCCTCAAGCTCTGGCCGATCCTGTTGTTTGGCCTGTATTTCGGTTACTACTATTTCAGCCACAGCAACGAGGCTTCGTTCACGGGGCGCAAGCAGTTGCTGGATAGCAGTGCCCAGGAGGAAGCCGCTCTCGGCTTGCAGTCGTATAAGGAAATCCTCAGTCAATCGCAGGTAGTGCGAACGGGCAAGCTACCCGAGGAAGTCCAGGCCATCGCCCAGCGTTTGGTTGCGGCGGCTCCCAAGGTCGAAAAGTACCTGGCGGAAACCGAGAACACGCCGGCGGAAACCGACTGGAGTGCCTACCAATGGCAGGTCAGTCTGATCCAGTCTGATCAGGTCAACGCGTTCTGCCTGCCTGGCGGCAAAATCGCCGTCTACACTGGCATTATTCCAGTGGCCAAAAACGATGATGGACTCGCCGTGATCATGGGCCATGAAATCGCCCACGCCTTGTTGCGTCATGGCGGCGAGCGCATGGCCCAGCAGAAGCTCGTGCAGATCGGATCAATCGCCGCCAGCATGTCCACCGGCGACATGGATCCCGGACAGCGCCAAATGGTCATGGCCGCCATCGGCGCAGGCGCGCAGTACGGCTTGATCCTTCCGTTCTCGCGCAGCCACGAATCCGAAGCCGATAAAGTCGGTCTGCTACTCGCCGCCGCCGCCTGCTATGACCCCCACGAAGCCCCGAAACTCTGGGAGCGCATGGCCGAGATGGGCAAGCAAAAGCCACCCGAATTCATGTCCACTCACCCCGCCGAGGGCACTCGCATCCAGCAGTTGAATGCCTGGATGCCAGAAGCGATGCAGGTTAGGCAGCAGTTCTGTGGCACGACGCCGGCGGCGCAATAGGGAGAAGGCGCGGTTCATTCCGCGATTCCGACCTACCAGCTTCCGTTCGTGGTGAGCTTGTCGAGCCATGATCGGAAGTTGATTAGGGAGGATTCACCGCTTCGAATAACCCTTCAGCAATTTCAGCGCCTGCACAGGCACCTGAACCCTGTCGCTTGAGCACATCGTTCATCGTAAATTGAAGGACTGGCGAAACGTCGCATCAAGCTGATCTTGCACCACCCGACCTCACGTCAACCCTGCGCAGGCAGAGACCCAGCGCCTTTGGCTTCTCGCACACAATGCCTGCAGTCGCGATGTTTTGCCCCACTCTAGAACGTCATCCGTCCAGTCAAAGAACGCTGGATGCACAATCGAAAGCAAAGGCGCTGGACCCCTGCCTGCGCAGGGGCGACGAGTTTTTGCGGTGCTTCGGTTCGGCGTGTAGTGACACGTTTCAGTTCGGAGCAAAAGACGTGGTCAAGAGAGAGAAAACCGATCCGGCGTCGAACGGGCGTGAAAGAGCAAACCTTTCCTGACTCGAAATCATGCTTACTTGAATAGGGCGAACTTGAGAACCCCCATATCTTTCGGCAATGCGATGCTTGTCAGGCTCCGGCTCTCCCCGTATCATCCGCGGTCGACTTCCGGAGAGGTGGCAGAGTGGTCGAATGTACCTGACTCGAAATCAGGCGTACGTGAATAGCGTACCGTGGGTTCGAATCCCACCCTCTCCGCCAGCTACAAAAACGAGCCCCGAAAGGGGCTTTTTTTGTGTCCGATAGTGCTAAACGGTAGCTGATACACACAATCAGAAATAGATCTGGTGCTAACTGCCGAAGGAACTTATGCCGACGCTCCCCAGGATGTGCGCAAGTCTCTGGAGGCAGCACGCGATCAAACTCAGGCAAAAATTGTGGCAACCTCTGCTCGTGGTGAGCGGCAAGTGGTAGCAAACTCTTCACACGATATCCAACTGGATCAGCCAGAAGTACTGGCCAAGGCCGTCACCAAAGTTTTTCAAGAGATGCACCGAACAACGGGCCGCTAACGGTCCAGTAACCACAAGCGGGATACACGACGAAACCTAAAACGCGCGGTTAGGTCTATCTTTGTAGCGTCGGCACTTTAAGCAACTCTGAAAAGCAAGCCATCCAAGTCGGCGAGCCGAAACTCGCACGCAAACGAGCTTCTACAAAGGTCGCGAGACAGAACGTAGGAGCCCTGCCAAGGGCGAGCTTTTCCGCAACTTCAAGCCAAGCTCGCACGTAAACGAGCTCCTGCAAAATCAGCGTGGACCGAAAGTCACTGCAAACTCATTAGAGCGCCGCCAGGCGTGAGCTTTTTGTCGGTTCGGTCTGGGTAAGCGCCGCGTTCTCGATATGGAAAGGGGCAACTCGACGCGCGCTTGGCTTGATTCGTCATGATCGAATAACAAAAAAGCCCCATCGCGGGGCTTTTTTGCTGGCTCAATTTCTAACCGGTTTAATCGATCAAGCAGCCTTGGCGGCAAAGCCCGAACACCAGCCCTTGGAATGGACGGCTTTACCCGGGAACAGGGTACAGGGGCCGTATTCCGAACCGGCTGCGCCTTGATAGAAATTGCAGGTCATGCATTCCTGGCTGGGTTTATGGTTCGGGTATTTTGCGGCATCGACCTTGGTGGTGTCTTCGACGTAGCCGAGTGCCTTGGCGGTTGCATCATCCAGGGTCAGGTGCGGCAGGTCTGCGGCACGCGCTTTGCCGATCAGAACCGTCGACAGGGCGGCTGCGCCTGCACCAAATACGGCCAGTTGAAGAAAGCGACGGCGGCTGTCGCTGGGTTGGGAAATTGCTTTCGTTGTCATCGTGGGTAGCTCCTCAGCTGTTGCAAGTGCAAGACTTGAAGTCAATCAATCAATCGCCGCAAGCATCGCTTCGGCGCTGGAAACCCTGAATTCGCCGGGTGCTTCTACGTGAAGAACCTTGACGACGCCGTCTTCGGCGTACAGGGCAAATCGTTGTGCGCGCTCACCCATGCCGAAAGCGCTGGCATCGAACTTGAGTCCGAGTGCGTCGGCGAACGCGCCGTTGCCGTCGGCGAGCATGGTCAGTCCGGCGGGAACATTCTGGCTTTTGCCCCAGGCATCCATGACAAACGCATCGTTGACCGACATGCAGGCGACATCAACGCCCTTGGCCTTGAACGCATCCATCTTTTCGACGTAGCCGGGCAGGTGTTTTGCGGAGCAGGTTGGAGTAAATGCACCGGGGACCGAGAACAGGACCACTTTGTGGCCTTTGAACAATTCTTCGGTGGTTACCGCCTGGACGCCGTCCTTGAGGGTATTGAGCGTAGCCAATGGAATGGTGTCGCCAGTCTTGATCGTCATCTGGAATCCTTGGAGAGGGCGGGTCCGGCTAGAGTCGTGCCGGTTGCAGGAGTGTCACCTTGAAGATGATACGACGACTTCATGAATGATCCCATGATGAGGACTTGAATCATGGGTTGACAGCCTCATTTTGTGCTCATCGCGGCATTGCGCCGCATCAAAATGAGGGTTGTGCCATGAGTCATTCACGTCAGTCTACGTGGAACGCAAACAGCGGCCTGCAGCGCGATCTGCGCCAGGTTTTCGATCGCTTTATCAATACCGATGAGACCGATCAATCAAACGTCGTGACCAGTCAGTGGGCGCCTCGCGTGGATATTCGCGAAGAGGACAAACGCTTTGCCATTTTCGCCGATATTCCGGGCGTTGATCCGCAAGACATCGAAGTCAACATGGACAAGGGTATTTTGACCATCAAGGGCGATCGTGCTGCCGAAACGATCGCCGGGAATGGTCAATTGACGCGGGTTGAACGTTCGAGCGGAACTTTCTATCGTCGATTTGCCTTGCCAGACAGCGCGGATGCGGACAACATCAGTGCAACCGGAAAACACGGTGTGTTGGAGATTTCGATCCCGAAGAAGCCGGAAACCACGCCGCGCCGGATCACCATCAACGCCTGATTTTCATCCATTGCGTGAAACCCACGGCCTGCGGCGGGGTGACTCGTCGCAGGCTTTTTCATATCAGACAGGTAAGGCATGGAGTTCAAGGATTACTACGACACCCTGGGCGTGAAAACCGACGCCAGTGATGCGGATATCAAGCGCGCCTATCGAAAGCTTGCGCGCAAATACCATCCTGATGTCAGCAAGGAAGTCGGCGCCGAAGACAAGTTCAAATCCGTCAATGAAGCCTACGAGGCGCTGAAGGATGCCGAACGCCGACGCGAATACGATCAACTGCGCGCGGGCGGCTATCGAGCGGGCGACGAGTTCCGTCCGCCACCTAATTGGCAGGGCCAGCCTCGCGGCGGCGGCGGTCAATTCCAGGAAGAGGATTTCAGTGATTTTTTTGAATCCGTCTTCGGTCGTGGTCGCGGTGGCGCGCAGAGCCGCGGTGGTCCACGTCGCGGTAGCGATCTGCAGGCGCGAATCAGCGTTGATCTCGCCTCCGCATTTTCCGGTGCACGCGAACGCATCACCTTGCGCGATCCAGGTCAAGGTGAGCGCACGCTGGAAGTGAAGATTCCCGCCGGCATTGAGCCAGGCAAACAGATTCGCCTTAGCGGTCAGGGAAATCCAGGTAGTGGCGGAGGCCCCGCCGGTGACCTGTTGTTGGAGATCAACGTCCGTGAGGACGCTCGCTTCAAGCTCGATGGACGCACCATCACAGCCACGGTTCCGATTACGCCGTGGGAAGCGGCGCTGGGCGCGACGGTGAAAGTGCCGACCTTGGCTGGCGAGGTGGAGTTGCGCGTTCCAGCGGGCTCCAGCAGCGGAAGTAAACTGCGGCTTCGCGGGCGCGGTTGGCCCGGCAAGACCGCTGGCGATCAGATCGTTGTGTTGGAAATTCAAACGCCGCCCGCGGAAACCGATGAGCAGAAGCAATTCTATGAATCGATGGCGGCAACGTTCGATTTCAAGCCGCGTGGCTGATTGCCGACGTCACAAGCGGGGCTCTAGCGCCGCCATTGAGAGGTGAGACAAAAGCGGGATGCGAGTCCCGTTCTCGACAGTGGTATTCCAGGGGATCGGGCCAACACTCCGCTCAGAAGCGCAGCTGCTCAGCAGCAAAGGAAATTCCCTATTTCACCAATCGAGCGACTGGTTAGTTCGGCCTTACTTCGGCATGTGCTCGTTGATCGCCTTGATCAACTGCTCCTCATCGATCGGCTTGGTGACGTAGGTCTTGGCGCCTTGGCGCATGCCCCAGACGCGATCGGTTTCCTGATCTTTCGTGGTGACCAGGATGATCGGTATGTGGCTGGTCTTGGCATCCTTGGCGAGTGTGCGGGTCGCCTGAAACCCATTGAGGTTCGGCATCACGACATCCATCAGGATCAGATCGGGCAGCTCGCGCTTGGCGACCTCGACCCCGGCAGAACCATCTTCTGCGGTGATCACTTCATGACCGAGTTTTTCAGCAATGCGCTTCAGCCCCATCAACTGGGACGGTGAATCGTCAACTATTAGTACGCGCGCCATAGATAATTCCGTAGTCCCCTGATGCCGGATGGCTCCTGCATTCTAGCGAGCGCATCGCCGCATCGCCAGCGAACCTGTTCACCCAATTCGTACGAGGGTGCGGCCGAATGACTCTCCAGCGAGCATTTTGCTGAAAATTGGCCCAATTTCATCGAAATTCACCTCTTTTGTCGCGATCTTGTCGAGATTTTCGGGTTTCCAGTCATCAGCTAAATGCTGCCAGATGTCGTCGCGTATCGAGCGCGCGGTGCCGGCAGAGGCGATCCCGAGCAGGCTGACGCCGCGAATGATGAACGGCATGACGGTGGTCGCCAGCTCAATTCCGGCTGCATTGCCGCAAATGGCAATATTTCCATACGGCTGAATCACCCGACTCAAGCCAGCTAGCATATCGCCGCCGACGTTGTCGATCGCGCCTGCCCAATGTGCGGCTTCGAGCGGGCGCTGGCCCCAGAATAATTCTTTGCGGGCGACGCATTGCTTGGCGCCGAGCTCGATCAGAAAATCGAACTGATCGATCTTGCCAGTGATGGCATGGGCGCTGTAGCCGGCGCGCGTGAGAATGTTGATCGCGAGCATGCCGACGCCACCGGTTGCTCCCGTCACAACGATCGGACCAAGATCCGGCGTTTGAGCGTTCTGCTGCATGCGATACAAAGCAAGCGCTGCGGTAAATCCGGCGGTGCCAATGATCATTGATTCGCGCAGACTCAACCCACTCGGAAGTGGAATGGTCCACTTTGATTCGAGTCGTACGTATTCCGCGTAGCCACCATCTCGCGTCTCGGAAAGTCCGCACCCGGTGCAAAGGACAGCGTCGCCTTCCTTGAACGCCGGATCGCGGGATTCGGCGACATAGCCGGCCACGTCAATACCGCCATTGAGTGGATACTGGCGCAGGATCTTGCCTTTGCCGGTTCCGGCGAGCGCATCCTTGTAGTTGACCGACGAGTAAGCGGCCTTGATCAGTACTTCGCCGGGCGAGAGCTCGTCAACCTGCATCTCCTCGATGCCGGCACGGTAGCCCTGATCGTCGTTTTGGATACGGAATGCTTTGAATGGTGTGTTCATGGGTAGGGCTTCTTTGAGTCGATACGCCGGTTAATGGCGCAGGTTCTGCAGTGCCCTACTATTGCACATGGAGTTCGCGATAGAGGTCACGCCAGTCAGGATTGGTCGCTTCAATCAGCTTAAGTTTCCACGCGCGTTGCCATTCCTTGATCGCCTTTTCACGGTGGATGGCTGATTCCATTGTCTCGTGCTGTTCGAACCACACAAGATCATGAACTTGATACTTTTTGGTGAAGCCGGCAACAGAATCTTGTTGGTGCTCCCAGATGCGTTTGATGAGATTGGAAGTTACACCGACGTAGAGGGTTCCTCGCATCTTGCTGGCAAGAATGTAGACGCAAGGATGGCGTTCAAGCATGTTGGCGGTGCATCGTCATTCCAATTCTTGGTGGCGGCCGATCGGACAACGTTACTCGTGGCATTTGCATAGCTTTGACCAATATTTTCAGTAAAGCGGAGTGCATGAGAGTAGGCGCGAATCGCCTGATGCCGTCATCCCGGCGAAAGCCGGGATCCATCTTGACTCTGCTCATTTCGAAAATGGATCCCGGCTTTCGCCGGGATGACGGAAGTTAAGGGTCCCGAATTAACGAACAGCCGATGTCGGCAACATAAAATCACGATTGGATGCGTAACCGGACAGAGCCCGTGCCTTGTCCAAGATGAATCCTAAGCATGTCGCTTTGGATCCCGGATCACCGGCTAACCGCCGGGGTGGCATCACACCGTTGCGATTGGGTATGCATTACGAAGGAGCCAGTGGCCTGTCCGGGATGAGCGCATCGATCTATTGGAACTGGATCCCGGATCATCGGCCATCCATGGCCTGTCCGGGATGAGCGCATCCTGCGCTCAATTTGCTTTGTGGATGGCTCTTTTGTCGACGGCCAGGGCGGCTTCGTGGACGGCTTCGCTCAAGGTCGGGTGGGCGTGGACGATGCGCGCGAGGTCTTCGGCGCTGCCCTTGAATTCCATGGTGACGACGGCTTCGGCGATCAGCTCGGAGACAACCGGGCCGACCATGTGCACACCAAGGATTCGATCAGTCTCGGCATGCGCGATGATTTTCACGTGACCTGCGGTTTCGTTCATGGCGACCGCGCGACCGATGGCGGCAAACGGGAACGAGCCAGTCTTGTACGGAATGCCTTCTTCCTTGACCTGCGCCTCGGTTTTCCCGACCCAGGCGAGTTCGGGTTCGGTGTAGATAATCCACGGTACGGTATCAAGATTGACGTGGCCAGCCTTGCCTGCGATCAACTCGGCCACGGCGACGCCTTCTTCGGAACCCTTATGCGCGAGCATCGGGCCGCGCACGCAGTCACCAACCGCCCAGACACCATCGACGCCGGTCCAGTTGTGTTCATCGACCTCAACCCTGCCACGATCGTCGAGCTTGACGCCCGAATCGTCGGCCAGCAGTCCCTTGGTTGCCGCACGGCGGCCAACTGCGACGAGCAGCTTGTCGACTTCAAGGGTCTGTTCACCCTTGCCATCGGTGTAAGTGAGCGTGACCCCTTTCTTGCCGACCTCTGCCTTGTTGAGCTTGGCGCCGAGGTGGATGTCGAGGCCCTGCTTCTTGAACTCTCGCGCGGCGACCTTGGCGATGTCGGCATCGACTGTTGCGAGAAAATCGGGAAGGGCTTCAAGGATCGTCACTTCGGAGCCGAGTCGATTCCATACACTGCCGAGTTCGAGGCCGATCACACCTGCGCCAATCACGCCGAGGCGCTTGGGTGTTTCACTGAAATCGAGTGCACCGGCATTGTCGACGATGTGCTTGCCGTCAAATTTCGCAAACGGCAGTTCAATCGGTACCGAACCCGCGGCGATGATCACATTGGTTGCCGTGTAGTCGGTGCTCTTGCCATCGGCATCCTTCACCGAAACGACCCGGTTTGCCTTGAGCGTGCCGAAGCCGGCAATTGCGGTCACCTTGTTGGCTTTGAACAATTGGGTGATGCCACCGGTGAATTGTTTGACGATCTTGTCCTTGCGACCAACCATCGTCGCAACATCGATCTTGGCGTCCTTGGCGGTGATGCCGTGGACTTCGAAGCTGTGCGTGAGGTTGTGGAACTGCTTGGATGAATCAAGCAAGGCTTTGGACGGAATGCAGCCAATATTGAGGCAGGTGCCGCCAAGCGCGGGCTTGCCATCCTTGCCAATGAAGTCGTCGATGCAGGCGGTCTTCATGCCCAATTGCGCGGCGCGGATCGCAGCCACATAACCGGCCGGGCCGGCTCCGATGATGAGTACGTCGTATTTTTCGCTCATGGGTCTACTCGCGAGATTCGGGATGGTGGGTTGGGTATTCGTCAGAACGGTTTCCGGTCGAATGCGGCTTACCCGCGTTTCCGAATCCCGATCTCGAATCCCCTGAGTTGCTCAGAATCAGATTCCGAGCAGCATCGTATGCGGATTCTCAAGCTGGTTCTTGATATCGACCAAGAACAGCACGGCATCTTTTCCGTCGATGATGCGATGGTCGTAGCTGATCGCGATGTACATCATCGGCGCGGCGATGACCTGGCCGTTTTCGACAATCGCGCGTTCCTTGATCGTGTGCATGCCAAGGATGGCTGATTGCGGCGGATTGACGATTGGTGTCGACAGCAACGAGCCGAAGGTGCCGCCGTTGGTGATGGTGAATGTGCCGCCCTGCAGATCTTCCAGGGTGATGCCGCCTTCACGGGCGCGCTTGGCATAATCGATGATGGCGCTCTCGACCTCGGCGAAGCTCATGTCCTGGGCGTCGCGCAGGACGGGTGTGAGCAGGCCGCGATCGGTCGACACGGCGATCGAGATGTCCTGATAGCCGTGATAAATCACATCGCTGCCATCGACCGAGGCATTGACGACCGGATAGCGCTTGAGCGCTTCTGCCGCCGCCTTGACGAAAAAGCTCATGTAGCCGAGCTTGACGCCGTGGGTCTTCAAGAACTGCTCGCCAAGCTGTTTGCGCATCTTGGCAACTTCGGCGAGATTCACCTCGTTGAACGAGGTGAGCATGGCGATCGAGTTTTTCGATTCCATCAAGCGCTCGGCGATCTTCGAACGCATGCGTGTCATCGGCACGCGCTCTTCGAGACGCGCGCCGGGCGTTGCCTTGGTGGATTTCGATGGTGCGGGCGCCTTGGCGTGGTTGACCAGATCTTCCTTGGTCACGCGACCGTCGCGGCCGGTGCCTTCCACTTGCGAGGGGTCGATCTTCTCTTCGGTCGCCACGCGACGACCGGCCGGTGAAAGTTCTTCTACACTTTTCGATGAAGCCTTGTCATCGGGCTTGCTGTCTTTCTTGTCGGCTTTCGGGGCTTCGGCTTTCTTTTCTTCTTTCTTGTCGGATGGGCCATCCACGGCGGCCGCACCTTCCTCGATAACACCGAGAAGTTCGCCGCTGGTCACCGTCGCACCGGTTTCGGCGCTGATTGATTTGAGTACGCCGTCGGCCGGTGCGGGTACTTCGAGCACGACCTTGTCGGTTTCAAGATCGACCAGATTCTCGTCGCGCTTGACTGCGTCACCGGGCTTCTTGTGCCAAGTGGCGATGGTTGCGTCGGAAACGGATTCGGGGAGAACCGGAACTTTGATTTCAAGGCTCATGAGTGATGTCCTGGGGCGTCGATGCAAGGGCGATGGATAGGTGTGATGGCGACTTATTCGAGAGCGTAGTCGCCGACGATCGGCAAGACCAGCGCTAGCTCGACCAGTGCCGCCTGTTCGGCGAGATGGCGGGCAAGATGGCCGCAAGCGGGGGCCGGCGAGCGCGCGCGACCGGCATAGGCAATGGTCTGCTTGACGGTGGCAACGGCTTGAATGTGATGCTTGATCTGATACCAGGCACCCTGGTTCATCGGCTCTTCCTGACACCAGATGATTTCCTTCGCAGCGGGATAGTTGTCCAGCTCGGCCTTCACCTCAGGCCGCGGGAACGGATACAACTGTTCGACGCGCATGATGGCGACGTCGGTCAGTTCGCGCTTGGCTGCCTCTTCGACCAAGTCGTAATAGACCTTGCCCGAGCAGAGCACAACGCGCTTGACCTTCTTCTTGTTGGAAGCGGTCGTGTCGGGAAGCACCAAGTGAAACTTGCCGTCAGTGAGATCGTCCAGCGTCGACACCGCCATCTTGTGGCGCAGCAGTGATTTCGGGGTCATCACGATCAGCGGCTTGCGGCAGGCGCGCAACATTTGCCGGCGCATCATATGGAACATCTGGGCCGGCGTGGTCGGCACGCAGACTTGCATGTTCTCCATTGCGCAAAGTTGCAGATAGCGCTCCAAACGCGCGGAGGAATGCTCAGGGCCCTGGCCTTCGTAGCCATGCGGCAGCAGCAACACGATGCCGCAAAGTCGACCCCACTTGGCCTCGCCAGAGGAGATGAACTGATCGATGACCACTTGGGCACCATTGGCGAAATCGCCGAACTGGGCTTCCCAGATCACCAGCGTGTTCGGCGTGGCCGTTGCATAGCCGTACTCGAAAGCCATGACGGCTTCTTCGCTGAGCAATGAATCGATGATCTCGACCGTGGCGTCGGCGCGGATCGTTTCGAGCGGCACATGATGTGAGCCGCTCAACTGATCGTGCATGACCGCATGACGGTGGAAGAACGTGCCTCGGCCGACATCCTGTCCGACCAGGCGCATGTTGCTGCCCTCGGCGATCAAGGTTGCGTAGGCGAGGTTCTCGGCAAAGCCCCAATCAATCGCTTGCTCGCCCGCGGCCATCTTGTCGCGATCGGCGTAGATCTTGGCAACACGCGCATGCAGCTTGATGCTTTCAGGCACCTTGAGCAGGGTGGCGTTGACTTCTTTCAACCGCTTCTTGCTGATACTGGTGTTTACGATCTCGAAAACGTCGTTGTCCAGATGGCGTGACCAGTCGACACCGTGCGGGTCGTGATAGTCAACATCGACACCCGGAATCGGTTTGCCCGCTTCAAGCAATTTGCGGTAGTCCTCGACCATCGCCTTGGCGGCGTCTTCAGTGATCACGCCTTCGGCGATCAATTTGCCGGTGTAGAGTTCTCGCAGCGGCGGGCGCTCGCGAATGATCTTGTACATCAGGGGCTGCGTGGCCGCCGGTTCATCGGCCTCGTTGTGGCCGTGGCGGCGATAGCAAACCAGATCGATGACCACATCACGTTTGAACTTCTGGCGATAATCGAACGCCAGTTTGGCGACGAACAACACGGCTTCCGGATCATCACCGTTCACGTGAAACACTGGCGCGTTGACCATCTTGGCCACATCGGTGCAGTAAAGCGTCGAGCGCGCATCATGCGGATTGGAGATGGTGAAGCCGACCTGATTATTGATCACGATATGCACAGTGCCGCCAACCTTGAAACCGTTGGTCTGCGACATGTTGAACAATTCCATCACGACGCCTTGTCCGGCGAAGGCCGCGTCTCCGTGGATCAGCACCGGTAGAACGTTCTCACGTCTGGCGTCGCGGCGAAGCGTCTGGCGTGCGCGCACCGAGCCTGAGACCACCGGATCGACAATTTCAAGATGAGATGGATTGAAGGCCAATGCCACATGGACGGTACTGCCGGGCGTGCGCACGTTGGCGCTGAAGCCCATGTGGTATTTGACGTCACCCGAATGTGCCGGATCCTTGACGTGCTCGAAGCGACCCTCGAATTCTTCAAACAATCGTG
>JBBSVJ010000038.1:0-21326 GCA_038233665.1 Lysobacterales bacterium | reverse complement strand
GGTCGCATTCCGGTGGACGGCACCGTTATCACCGGCGATTCGTTCGTCGATCAATCCCGAATCACCGGCGAATCAATGCCGGTCGAGAAGACTGCTGGGGCATCGGTGTTTGCGGGCTCGATCAATCAATCCGGCGCGTTGGAAATTCGCACCGAACGTATCGGCCGCGACACCAGCTTCGGCAAAATCATCGAGGCGGTCGAGCAAGCCGAGCGGTCCAAGGCACCAGTGCAACGCCTGGCGGATCGCCTGGCCGGCTATCTGGTCTACCTGGCACTCAGCGCAGCGCTGATAACCTACCTGCTGACCCGTGACATCCGCTCGACCATCTCGGTGGTCATCGTCGCAGGCGCCTGCGGTATCGCCGCCGGCACGCCCTTGGCGATTCTTGGCGCGATCGGCAGAGCGGCGCGCGCCGGAGCCATCGTCAAGGGAGGGTTGTTCCTTGAACAGCTTGGCCACTTGGACACGGTCGTGTTGGACAAGACAGGCACGCTCACCTCAGGCGAGCCAGCCGTGCGTGACCTGCTCCCTGCCGCTGGCATTGATCGAATGGCACTGCTCGATGCAGCCGCCTCGGCCGAAGTCCGCTCCGAACATCCCCTGGGAAAGACCATCGTCGCGTTTGCCCAATCGCAAGGGCGATCAATTCAGGAACCCGAGTTGTTTGGCTACACGCCCGGACGAGGCATCGATGCGACGGTGAATGGAGAGATGGTGTTGATCGGCAACGAGGCCCTTATGCACGACCACGGCATTGAGGTCCCGGCCGATTTTCTGGCCCAACATCCCGATGCGTCCGAGGTGTTCGTGGCACGAGCGGGCACGTTGCTTGGCGCCATTGTGATCGCCGATACGGCGCGCCCCGAAGCCCGTCAAGCCGTCGACGCCATCCACGCGATGGGAATCAAGACGATCCTGCTAACCGGCGATGCGAAGTCAGTGGCGGATGTGGTGGCCAAGCAGATGGGCATTACCGACGTGGCTGCCGACCTGTTGCCCGAGGACAAGCTTGAGCGGATCAAACGCCTGATGGCCAGTGGTCGAAAGGTGGCGATGGTGGGCGATGGCGTGAACGACGCACCTGCCCTCGCGCAAGCAACAGTCGGTGTCGCCATGGGCTCTGGTACCGATGTGGCGCGTGAGAGCGCAGACGTGGTCCTGCTTGGCAACGACCTGTTGAAATTCGCAGAAACCTTGGCCATCGCGCGACGCACACGCAGGATCATTTGGCAAAACTTCACCGGCACCATAGTGGTGGATTTCCTGGGCATCGGGCTCGCCGCGTTCGGGTTCCTCAATCCGCTGATTGCGGCTTTCATCCACGTCGCGTCGGAAATGACTTTCATCCTGAATTCGGCGCGGCTTCTCCCACCGCGCTCCCGCAGCACCGAGAGCACTGAACGATCTCTTTCGGCCAACCATTCGATAGCGCCGGTCGAAGTCAGCCGATGAGCAAACCATCGCCATGCATCGAGATCTGCAAAATCGATCGACCGAGCGGTTGGTGCATCGGATGTGGTCGAACAGCTCAGGAAATTCGGACGTGGAATGCGATGCCACCCTATTCCCGAAAAAGGGTTTCTGGTGAATTGCAACGGCGGATCGTTCGGATTCGTGAGCGCAAGTCTTCTCCGTGAAGTGACGTGCGTTGCTGATTCGTGAACAAACTGCACCCAGATCGATTTGTTGCTGATCGATCTGGCCAGCAGAGGGATCACGATCTTTCGGCTGGCTGATGCATCGTTTCCGGCGCACGCATCGACAAATCAGAACCAGATTGACGACTCCCGAGATACCGACGGTATCAATTAATCAGATTTAACGTTTTATATTTTCTTTCGAAATCGGATTTTCAGGCATCAACCAGCGGCTGGTTTGACGCCACGCAAGCGAGTCAACCCGGAACGAGAGTCGCGATGACGTGATCGATATACGCCGCGTACTCCTCCTGATCCATGCGTGGCATGCCATGGCGCTGGTTGAGCTGGAGGAATCCGCTGTAGGCCGTGTAGGCCAGGCGCGCTCGATGCTTTGCTGCCAGTGGCTCAAATCCGGCCTCGGCGTAAGCCTCGGTCAGCAAGGCCAATCGCCGCGTTGAAATGCGTTCGATCACGGGCTGCACGAGCGCGTTATCCGAAGCTTGCAGCAGCGCTGCATAGACAAGGTGTGACTGGGCCTCGCGACTGACCCGGTGAAACAGCTCGCGCAAGCGTGCGCGGGGGTCGGCGATACGCTCGACATGGGAGATGACCTCATCTTCGTCACGCTGCTCCCAGCGATCGATTGAGGCCTTCAGCAACGCCTCGCGCGTCGGAAAATGCCAGTAAAAACTGCCCTTGGTTACACCGAGTGTGCGCGCCAACGATTCGACCGCTACGGAGGCGACCCCGCTGGCCGCAAGCACTTCGAGGGCGGCCTGCTCCCAGTCTGTCGCGGTGAGGCGCCCGCGCGGTTCCGGCTTCGGATCAACATCATTCATCTCCCGAGTTTGCCGGAGCAGGATCGGGATGAGAAGCAAGTCTTTTACCCCACGCACCAGCGACCCGATTGATTTGCGCGTGCCGAGACACCATACTCTTGCGTATGGTCAATTCCTCCTCACCCACTCATTCGACGCAGCATCACTTGCTTACGTCGGATGGAACTGAGTTGGCGACGCAAGTATTCGGTGCGGGTGACCAAGCTGTCGTTTTCGCCCACGGCTTTGGTCAAACCCGCGAAGCTTGGACCGCCTGCGCAACGACAACCGCAGCGGCCGGATGGCTTTGCACCACCTTCGATACCCGCGGTCACGGCGAAAGTGACTGGTTGGAAGCTGGTGACTATTCGGTCGATCAGCTGACTGCTGACCTGGCTTTCGTCTGCGCGCAATCGCCTTCGCCGCCAGTTGTGGTCGGCGCGTCGATGGGTGGCCTCGTTGGCATCGCGATGGCCGGCGACAATCCAGAGAGTTGTCGCGCGCTGATCCTGGTCGATATCACACCGCGCTGGGAGCCAGCCGGAGTCGAACGGATTCTTGAGTTCATGCGTGCGTATCCGGGTGGTTTTGCCGATTTCGAAGAGGCCGCTGACGCGGTTGCCGCCTATCTTCCGCATCGAGGACCGAAAAAATCACCCGACCGATTGCGCAAGCTTTTGAATGAATCGGCTGACGGTCGCCTGCGCTGGCACTGGGATCCACGCATGCTGGAGCCCATTGCCGAAGACGGTGCACGGCATCAAGCCGAGCTTCTTGAAGCGGCGACACGCATCCAGGTGCCGACGTTGCTGATCAGCGGCGCGGCCAGCGACGTGGTATCGGAATCGACCATCAAGGAATTTTTAGAGCTGGTACCCCACGCCCGCCATGCCATAGTCCCCAAGGCGACGCATATGGTCGCGGGCGACGAGAACACGCAGTTCAGCCGCCATGTATTGGAGTTCCTCGCGTCGTTGCCGCCTGCGTGAGCACGAATTCAATAGGCTGGTTTGTTGCCTGGTCCGACGCCGGATTCAAGCGCAGTCGACGACAAACCCGTTTTTCCAGACGTCGCTGCGGAGCGTTTCTGCGTTCAACGCGCAAACCGCAGCAAGAATCGAATCGTAAACAGGAGCCATGGACATGCTGCAACTGATCCCCTTGATCGCTGGTCTGCTGGTCTCGCTGACTGCGGCCTATCTGCGCATCGGTCTGCGCATCTGGACGATCGCCACCGCTGTCGCGATCCTCGCCGTCGGCCTGCTCGTTGGCGCGCATTGGCTGGCCATCGCCTTGCCGTTGCTGGTGTTTGCCCTCATCGCCGTTCCTCTCAATCTGCCCGCTTTCCGTCGCGCCAGAATGAGTGCACCACTGCTCTCGATCTATCGCAAGATCACGCCATCGCTGTCCCCGACCGAGCAGATCGCACTGGAAGCTGGCACGGTCGGATTTGAAGGCCAATTGTTCAGTGGCAAACCCGAGTGGTCGGAGCTGCTCGGTCAGGCAAGGCCCGAACTCAGCGTCGAGGAACTCGCCTTCATCGATGGTCCAGTCGAGGAGCTTTGCTCGCGAATCAACGACTGGGAAATTACCCATGAGCTCGCCGATCTGCCCGAGGACATGTGGCAATTCCTCAAGGACAACAAGTTCTTCGGCATGATCATTCCCAAGCAATATGGTGGCCTGCAGTTCTCCGCGCTTGCGCATTCAGCGGTATTGCAGAAAATTGCCAGCATGTCGGCGACGGTGTCCTCTACCGTCGCTGTACCCAATTCGCTGGGCCCAGCCGAGCTGCTTTTGCACTACGGCACAGAGGAACAGAAAAATCACTATCTGCCTCGGCTCGCCGATGGTCGCGAGGTTCCGTGTTTTGCCCTGACCGGCCCATATGCCGGCTCCGATGCGACGTCGCTGCCGGACTACGGCATCGTCTGCAAGGGCGAATGGGAAGGCGGCAACGTACTCGGTGTCCGCCTGAACTTCGACAAGCGCTACATCACCTTGGCCCCGGTGGCGACCGTGGTCGGACTCGCTTTCCGCATGCTCGATCCCGATCACTTGCTCAGCGATGAGGAAGATCGCGGCATCACCCTTGCGCTGGTTCCGCGCGACACCGAAGGGCTTGAAATTGGTCGTCGTCATTTCCCGATGAACGTGCCGTTCCAGAATGGTCCGGTTCGTGGCACGGATGTGTTTGTGCCGCTGTCACAACTGATTGGCGGGCCCGAGATGGCCGGCCAGGGCTGGCGGATGCTGGTCGAGTGCTTGTCGGTCGGACGCGCGATTTCGCTGCCATCCAGTGCAACTGGCGGCTCGTGTGCCGGAGTGGCGGCGACGGGTGCTTACGCACGCATCCGCAAGCAGTTCGGCTTGGCGATCGGCCGCTTCGAAGGCGTCGAAGAAGCCTTGGCTCGCATTGGTGGACTGACTTACGCCACGGCCGCACTGTCGCGCGCCACCGCGGCCGCAGTCGATCGCGGGGAGAAGCCGGCGGTACCGTCGGCTATCGCCAAGTATCACGCGACTGAATGGGGCCGACAGATCTGTCAGGACGCGATGGATGTCCACGGCGGCAAAGGCGTGATCCTCGGCCCGAACAACTACTTGGGACGCTCGTGGGAAGGCGTGCCGATCATGATCACGGTCGAAGGCGCGAACATCATGACGCGCAGCCTGATGATCTTTGGCCAAGGTGCAATCCGTTGCCATCCTTACGTGCTCGAGGAAATGCAGGCTGCTGCCCTGCCCGACTACAGCGAAAGCCTGCGCAAGTTTGACGACCTCTTGTTCAAACATATCGGCTTCGGATTCTCGAATGGTGTGCGCAGCCTCGTACTGGGCATGACTCACGCCAAGATCGGCGCCGCGCCTGGCGATGCTTACACGCGTCGCTTCTATCGCAAACTCAACCGCTACTCGGCCGCGCTCGCTCTGGTCGCCGATACCTCGATGCTGGTGCTCGGTGGCAAACTCAAATTCAAGGAAAAGATTTCGGCGCGCCTCGGCGATGTGCTGTCTTACCTCTACATCGCCTCAAGCATGCTCAAGCGCTACGAAGACGAAGGCCGCCCGGTTACCGATCAGCCGCTGCTCGCCTGGGCCTTTCACGAGTGCATCTGGCGCATGCAGATGGCGCTTGATGGCGTGATTCGAAACTTCCCCGTGCGCCCGGTCGCCTGGCTGTTGCGCGCCCTGGTGTTTCCATTTGGACGTCGCGAAGTGCCGCCGTCTGATCGGCTGGGTCACCGTGTCGCGGCAATCCTGACCGCACCGAATGAGGCGCGTGCGCGCCTGATCGCTGGTGCCTATCTGACCCCGACTGCGAATAATCCGATCGGCCGAATGAATGCCTTGCTGCCCGAGGTGATCGCCGCCGAGCCGGTCGAGCGCAAATTTCTCAAGGCGGTCAAATCCGGCGAAGTCGAAGGACTCGACTACGATGCTCAACTGATGGATGCCGAGCAGAAAGGCTTTATTGGCCCAGCCGAGCATGCGTTGCTGAAACACGTTCGCGCGGCTACGTTCGAGTTCATCTCGGTCGATGATTTCGCGCCCGAGGAGTTGCGTTCCGTGGTTACCAAGAAGCCGAACAAGGCTTTGCGCAGCGTAGCCTGACGCAATGGCTGCGAGCACACTGCAAATGTTCAGGAGGTTTGGCGGCTCGGCAACGGGCCGCTGGTTCTTCTCAAAGATGGTTTGCTGGAAAGCACCCTACTTTGGATCAATTTCGCCGCGTATCGAAATTCTTGAGCCGGGTCGCTGCGTGGTGCGCCTGCATCAGCATCGATCGATTCAGAACCATATCGGAACCGTACACGCAATTGCGATATGCAACGCCGCCGAGCTGGCGGGCGGTTTGGCCACGGATGTGACAATTCCCGGTTAGATGCGCTGGATCCCGAAGGGCATGAGCGTTCGCTATCTGAAAACAGCAATGGGCGTGCTGCATGCCGCTGCGCGCGTCGAGACCATCAGCGAGTCGGCCACCGCGCATGATAGGCATGTGCTCGTCGAGGTACGAAACGCCGCTGACGAGGTCGTCTTCGACGCCGACGTCACGATGTGGATATCACCTCGATAATCGCCTGGACTTCATGCGTTCAAAGCACGTGCGTGATGGCGCAAGTGGTCGGCGATGAAGGACTGGATGAACCAGTAGCTGTGGTCGTAACCCGCCTGCATGCGCATTTCCAGCGCCTGCCCTGCCTGCTCGCAGGCATCTTTGAATAGTTCTGGCTTGAGTTGATTTGCGAGGAAGTTGTCGGCATCACCTTGATCTATCAGGATCGTGCCTTCGAAGCGGTGACCGCTACGGATCAATTCAACGCTGTCAGCATTCTTCCAGGCTTCACGATCGTCACCGAGATAGCGCGGTAGAGCCTTTTGACCCCAGGGCACTTGGCATGGCGCCACGATCGGAGAAAATGCCGACACCGAGCGGTACTTATCAGGATTCCTCAACGCAATTATGAGCGCGCCATGTCCACCCATCGAATGACCAAAAATTCCGCAGCGATCCCGATTGGCGGGAAAGTTCTCAGCAACTACTGACGGTAGCTCGCTGGTAACGTAGGAATACATGCGAAACCGCTCGGCATAGGGCGATTGGCTCGCGTCGACATAAAAGCCCGCCCCTTCACCAAACTCCCAGTCGCCGATCGCCGCCTCAATCCCGGTATCGCGTGGACTCGTATCCGGCGTGACCAGCATCAGGCCCAGCTCCGCGGCCAAGCGTTGTGCACCGGCCTTGATCGCAGCCGTCTCGGCGTTGCAGGTCAGCCCGGCGAGGAAAAAAAGCACAGGCACAGCGCCAGTGGCAATTTGCGGCGGCTGGAACACACCGAACGTCATCGTGCCCTGGGTTTCAGTGGAATCGTGACGATAAAAACCCTGCACGCCCCCATGACAACGCTGTTCGGAAATGATCTCAAGGCTCATGGCGTCTCCAGATTACAGAATGGCAGTTTGTCAGGCGACGTGCTTCGGCGCGTTATCGGCTTCAGGTTTCGCGGCGGAAGAATCCGGCAACATTTTCGCAGCACGCCAGCCGACCCAACCGGAACAACCCGCGGCAAGCATCGCAAGCACGGCGAAGCCCGGAACTGTCGTGCCAAGTGAACGCATCAGATTGAAGCTGCTGGTGACGACCAGATCACCAAAGCGCCAGACCGAGGTATCGATGAAATTTTTGGTCTTGTAGCGCGTTTCGGCATCGACCCGCGTATACACCGAATCAGCCGCTGGCTTGAACACACCGTAAGCACTGGCGCGCGTGACCACGGCCACCACGGCAATCCACGCGCCACCGAAAATTGCCAGTCCGGCCATCATGACGGCTTTTATAATGCCATCGAGTGCGAGCGGCGGTGCCGGGCCAAAGCGCATAAGCAGACTGCGCGTGATGGTCAGCTGCAAAATGACTTGCAGCGAGTTGGCATAGAAGTCGATATTGGCTGCAAAATTGATGCGCGCTTCTCGCGTCGCGTAGGTTGCACCACTGTAGTCGGCGAGTAGCGCGTAGATCACCGTGCCAACCGCGTCACCGAGTAGCATGAGCAACGCAAGTCGGCGCATCAGCGGCGATTTCAGCGTCTCGATCGCACCAGCGATGAAGCTTCCGCCGATCACCCGCGTATCTCGTTGCTCATCACCGGCGATCGGATGACGTCTTGACCATGCCGACAAGGCAAGGATGCATACGATGGCCAAACCCAGCAGCAACGATGACACGACCAGCAGGCCGGAAACCCCAATCACCGTGTTCAGTGAACGGGTCAGAGCCGGCCCGGCGATCGCGCCAAGCGTGCCGCCGAGAGCGATGATCGGAAACAGCCGATGCGCCTGCTCGGGATCAAGCAGATCGGCCATGAAGCTCCAGAACACCGCGACAACAAACAGATTGAACACGCTGACCCAAACAAAAAATGTCGTGCCGAGCAGACGCGCGCCGATTGCTTCCTGCATCTGGAAAAGCGGAATGAAGGCGAGCATGCCGAGTAGAAAAAACAGATAGACCGCTGGCACGAATTTTCGCCGCGGGAAACGCGCAACCAGCGCGCCGAAGACGGGCGCCAAGGCCAAGGTGACGAAAAAGGTAACGGCGTAGAAGATCGGCAACGCAGTCGATCCAACGGCCGCCGATAGCTGATCGCGAACCGGGCGAATCACGTAGTAGGCGGCCAGCACGCAAAAGAAATACGCGAACGCCACACTTACGGCAAACCATTCATGGGATTGGATGGCGGAGCGCTTCGGCACGGCGTCATTTCGTCGAAAAGGCGGTGAAGCCTAGCATGCAGCACGCTCGACTCAACCCGGCATAATGCGTCGATGAATCCGATCATCAGCCACATCAATCTGTTTCCGATCAAGTCGTGTGCGCCGTTGACACCTGATCAGGCGTTCGTTGAATTACGCGGGCTGCGCGGCGATCGCCGATGGCTGATCGTCGATACCGAAGGCAAGTTCATCACGGCACGCAAACACCCACGCCTGGTGCTGATTCGCGCAACATTCGACGACACTGTGCTGGCACTGGATGCGCCTGGCATGCGCCCATTGCGCCTTGAACCGACCGCAAGCCCGGCGCGAACATCGGTTGAAATATGGAAAGACAAGGTACCGGCGCAAGCGGCTCACCCGGATGCGGATACCTGGATCAGCAACTACCTCGGCATTCCGGCACGGTTTGTATACATGGCCGATGACTGTGCGAGGCCGGTGGATCCGGACTATGCACAACCGGGCGATCAAGTGAGCTTTGCCGACGCCTTTCCGATCATGCTGATTTCGCAGGCCGCCCTCGATGAGCTCAATAGCCGACTCGCCTCACCGGTGCCGATGTTGCGCTTTCGCCCCAGCTTGGTGGTCGCGAACACGCTCGCTCACGCCGAAGACAGCTGGCGATCGATACGCATCGGCGAGGTTCGTTTCGATGCGGTCAAGCTTTGCTCGCGCTGCGTGCTGACCACAGTGGATCCTGAAACCGGAATCCCTGATCCCGACGGCGAGCCCCTGCGCACGCTGATGTCTTACCGACGCCGCGAAAAAGGTGTGATGTTTGGGCAAAACCTGATTCCGCGCGAAAGCGGAATAATCCGCATCGGTGACTCCGTGTCGGTTATCGAATAAGCGAGTTCGACGTGCATCGCGAGTGCGCGTCGCGGCGTGTGGAGCATGTGCTCTACGCCTGCCGTTTAGGGTCGAGGGCTGTTCCTGTGAGTGCTGCAAGCGATGACCTACGACTACGTGATTGTCGGCGCCGGTTCGGCTGGCTGCGTGCTGGCCAACCGGCTCAGTGCCAATCCGGCAACGCGCGTCCTCTTGCTCGAAGCGGGTGGTCGCGATTGGCACCCGTTCATCCATATGCCAGCTGGAATCGGCAAGCTCGCCGCAAGCCCACGGCACAATTGGAATTACACCACCGAACCTGAGCCCAATCTCGATGGCCGCCGTTTGTGGTGGCCGCGCGGCAAGGTTCTAGGCGGCTCCAGCTCGATCAATGCGATGTGCTATATCCGCGGAGTCGAAGCCGACTACAACGACTGGGCACGCAAAACCGGCGATCCACGCTGGGCGTGGGAAAATGTACTCGGCTATTTCAAGCGCTCGGAAAACAATACGCGGGGCGCCGACGATCTGCACGGCAACGAGGGCCCGTTGAGCGTATCCGATCTGAAATACCGAAATCCTCTCTCACAGGTTTTCCTCGATGCGTCGGCCGCGGCCGGCTACGCGCAAAATGATGATTTCAATGGTGCCGAGCAAGAAGGCTTCGGCTTCTATCAGGTCACCCAGAAGAATGGCTCGCGCTGCTCGACGGCAGCCTCGTTTCTGCGCCAGGCTCGCGGACGTTCGAACCTCAGCGTGCGCACGCGCGCCGAGGTTCAACACATCCTTTTTTCCGGAACACGGGCGATCGGCGTTGATTACCGCCATCACGGCCGTCTCAAGCGCGCTGAAGCGGGTGAAGTGATTCTTGCCGGTGGCGCGCTCAATTCACCGCAACTGCTGATGGTGTCGGGGATCGGTCCGGCCGATCACCTGCGTGAGCACGAGATCAGCGTGCGTCAGGAACTTTCCGGAGTGGGCGGCAACCTGCAGGATCACCTTGATATCTGTTCGCTGACCCAGTGCACCGAGGCGATCACCTACGACAAGGTCAACGATATCGCAGTCGGCCTGGAATACCTGTTCAAGCGCAGCGGTATCGGCACCTCGAATATCGCCGAAACAGGTGGCTTTTTGCGCTCAAAGCATGCCGAAGACGCGCGCTGCGACATGCAGTTCCATTTCGTCCCGGCTCTGCTTGACGACCATGGCCGCAGCAAGCTGGACGGTTACGGCTACACCTTGCATGCGTGCATGCTTCATCCGAAGTCACGCGGCTGGCTGCGGCTCAGATCGGGCGACGCACGCGAACCGATAGCCATCCATGCGAACTATCTCGGCGATGCCGAAGGCTACGATCTCAAAATGATGATCGAGGCAGCGCGGGTCTCGCACAAAATTCTGGCCCAATCGCCGTTCGCACCGTATCGCGGCGCCGAGATCTTTCCCGGTGCCGATATCAACGATGATGCGGCGATCGAGGCATTCGTCAGGCGCAAGGCAGAAACGGTCTATCACCCGGGCGGTCCCTGCCGCATGGGCGTTGACGCCGGCGCCGTCGTCGACAGTGAATTGAGAGTGCATGGTGTCAGTGGTCTGCGCGTGGTCGATGCTTCGATCATGCCCGACCTGCCCAGTGGCAACACGAATGCACCCACCATCATGATTGCCGAACGCGCAGCGGATCTGATTCTCGGCGAGTCGTAATCTGCGTAGCGTTTCCGGCCTTCTGAGCCAGCCCGGAATCACTTACACTTTGTGCGCGCTGGCGTTGCGGCCGGTAAAGGAATTCCATGGAAGATCAACTTGTCGTCGCAGCTGCGGCGATGCCGCTCCCGCCTGTTCCGCCCGAGCAGCCATTCGCGAACTCGCCTCAGGTGTTCGAGCATGCGTTCGTATTCGACGGACGCGCGAGCGAGTATTTCCGCATCTGGATAGTCAACCTCGCACTGAGCATCCTCAGTCTCGGTATTTTTTCCGCTTGGGCCAAAGTGCGCACTCAGCGCTATTTCTACGGCAGCACCCGACTCGCCGGCGTGCCGTTCGAGTACACGGCCAAACCGCTGCCTATCCTCAAGGGTCGGATCATTGCCGTCGTCCTTTTTTCCGCCTATATCCTCGCCGGTCAAGTCAGCCTCGCCCTGCAAGTCGGCCTGGCCCTGCTTATCGCGATCCTGACGCCGTGGCTGATCGTTCGCGGCGCTGCGTTTCGCGCACGCTACTCGTCATGGCGCGGGCTGAATTTCCGTTTCATTCCGGATTACGGCGAGGCTTATATCCGGTTTCTGATCCTCGGCATTCCGCTGATCCTCACGCTTGGCCTGCTCTACCCGTGGATCAAGGGCAAGCAGAAAGCGTTCATCGTCGAAAATCATCGTTACGGCGGCAGCTGGTTCAAACTTCTACTCAGCGCCGGCCAGTTCTATCCGCCCTATCTGATTGCCTGGGGTGTGCTGATGGCGTGGATGTTTGTGTTCAGCATGCTCATGTTCGGCATGATCATGGCCAGCGGTGCGCTGCGCAGCGGCGAGGCACCACCGACCTGGATTGCGCTGGCGATGCCCATGTTCATGTACCTCGGCTATTTCGTCGTGCTCGCCTTTTTAGCCGCGGCACTCGCCAACCTCGTTTACCGGCACATCGATATCGACGGAAGGCGCTTCCGCTCAAGCCTGCAAGGGCGCAAGCTGCTCTGGATTTACGCCAGCAACACGCTCGCCATCTTGCTCAGTATCGGCTTGCTGATTCCATGGGCGATGGTGCGCCTTGCGCAATACCGTGCCGATTGCCTGAGCCTGCTGGCGGCGGATGATTTCAACCACATGATCGCCGAACGTTCGATCGGCATCGATGCCACAGCCGCGGAGGTGGATGGTCTGTTCGACATCGACATCGGCCTGTGAACGCGTTCAGGGCAAGCTATTTCGACGGCGTCACCAGTCGACAGCACGATGTAGAAGTCGAACGCGTCAATGCATCGACGATCCGGGTTTCCGGCGACGGCATTGAGCGGATCGAAGCGGTCGGCTCATTGCGCATTTCGCCACGCCTCGCAAGGATTACCCGCAGCATCGAATTCAGCGATGGCGCGCGTATTCTCGCTGCCGATCATGAATTGCTCGACGACTGGTTTCCACCTGAGGATCGTCTGCAGCGTGTCGTCGACCGACTCGAACGCCACGCACACGCCGTTGCGGCTTCCATCGTGGTTTGCCTGGTCATGGGCATCGCGACCTTCGCCTGGGGCGTGCCTTGGATCGCCGACCGTATCGCCACGCACGTTCCGGCGGGTGTCGAAGCGAAGCTTGGCGATGAAGTGCGTGGCCAACTCGATCGCTTCTTCGGATTCACCAACAGTACGGTCGAGAATTCGCAACAAGCCAGATTTTCCAAACGCTTTTCAAATCTGACCTCCGGCTTGGCCGGCAACGAGCACTATCGCCTGGCCTTTCGCGATGCTCCCGGCGTCGGACCCAATGCACTAGCGATTCCCGGCGGTACGATCGTGGTCACCGATCAGTTGATCGACCTGCTCGATGATGATCGCGAATTCGATGCCGTCGTCGCCCACGAGATCGGCCATCAACAACATCGGCACGCGCTACGCCAGACCCTGCGCAGCTCGTTTGTGCTGGTTATCGCAGCGATGTTCACCGGCGATGTCAGTTCTGCCAGCGCGATCGTCATCGGTATTCCGACCTTCCTTCTGCAAAGTCACTATTCACGTGGTTTCGAGGAAGAAGCCGACCGATTCGCCTTCGCTACCCTTGGCGCGCACGCCACCTCACCGGCCTGGTTTGCCGCCGCAATGCGCAAACTCGATGAGGTCCACGACGGCGGCAAGTCTCGCGAGGATGGCATCGCCTACCTTTCAAGCCATCCGAGCACGCCCTCACGCATCGCCGCCGCCGAAGCGGCCGGCGAGGAATTCATCGCGAACCATCCCGACCTTATCCGCGAAACACCGGGCTATGACGCCTGTGAAAGCGACGGTATCTGCCCGGATGACGATGATGAACCATGCGAGGACGACGACTGTATCGACGCGGACGAGGCGGTCGAGAACGTTGATTCCTGAGCCCAGCCACAATCCAATCCTCATGGCCATCGAGTGATTGATAGAAGACAACTGAATTGATCGCTGAAAGCGCGGCAGAGGCTCGCAGCGCTTGAGAGCGCGGATCGATTTCGATCGATCATGCCACCGAATGGTGCCGGCACCCGGATTCGAACTGGGGACCTACCGCTTACAAGGCGGTTGCTCTACCAACTGAGCTATGCCGGCATTGGGGCGCGCATTCTAGATGACTGGCCAGAAAATACCAATCCACCGGACGTTCCCCGGCTGTCGCGCGCAATAGCAAGCTCAGCCTGGACCAGTGTTTCGCAATCAGAAGCAATCAATGGTTCGTTCTTCGAGGCCAGTAGCACTGGCGACGTGGGTGCGCCAGTCGAAAGAACTGGCGCGATCACTGGCGTAGTCGATCCAGTACACCGGCAATTCTTCGGTGCGCTGGATCAGTTGCGGATCAAAGCCCATCGCGGCGATCTCGGCCAGGCGTCGCTCGGCGTTGGCTTTCTCGCGAAAGAGACCCAGCGAAATCGTGTTGAGCTGTTCGCCCGCGGTTACCACGTAATAATCCCGCACGCCCTGAGTCGACAAACGACGGGCAACGCCAAGGGCTTCTTCGCGAGATTTCAGGGCGGCCAGAAATACCCAGTAGCCGCGTGACTGGGTGGCGCGCTCATCACGATACTGGATGCGTCGAACCAGAGGTGTCAGCGAATTGAGTGCCCCGCGCATATCCGACTGAGTCTGGAAGGGGCCAATCGAGTGGCAGACATCGGTACTGCTAGCCAAGCTGCCCCGCTCCTCACGTTGCAACGGGTCTTTCGCGGTCGATGCGGAGCCATCCCGCTCGGACAACAGGACCAATTCGGCGACGCCTGGGTCACTCGCCGGGCGCGACTCCTCAGCGGCTTGCGGTGCAAACGCAATCCAGCAGGCCCCACCAATACTCAGGGCCAGCAGCAGCAGGAACAGAACTCTGGGGAACATCCGGACTCGGAGTGGCTTGCGGAAAACGATCGCGGGAAGGCAATTCTAGCTTGAACGTGCAAGCGCGGCGTTGATCACCGCGAACTATCGGCCGCCACTTTCCGACCACAAAGCCAAACCACGCAAGACGAGATCACGTCCGCGCTCAATATCCGGCAGCAGCGGCAAGCATTCTTCGAGTCCACCGCCATCTCCAATGACCGCGACCGGCACTTCGAGACGTTGTTCTACAGTCGCCCGGAATCGCTCGATCAATGCAACGGCAGACAGCACGCTGGCAGACCAGACTGCGTCGGCCGTACAGGTAGCAATATCGACCAGCGCGCCTTCCGCCTCACCCACGCGCGCGGTGCCGCTGCCCAGGGCTTTGCGCATCAAGCCGGGTGACGGCGCAATCAATCCACCAAGATGACGACCGCTGGCATCAATCGCGTCAAGCGTCAGCGCCGTGCCGCAACTGACCAAAATCTGCGCACGCTGAGCCGATGCGTGCAATGCGGCAAGGCCTAGAAACCGATCGACGCCGAGTCGCTGCGGTTCGGTGTAGGCATTGCGAATGCCGATCGCTGCAGCAGGGCTACGCACGAATTCCGGGGTGCAATCAAAATGCACATCGATCAACTGGGACAGCTCTTGCTCTCGCTCGGCACTCACAACGCTGGCGACAAGAATGGCTTGTGGCTGGCTCAATGCTGCCCAGTTGCTGCTCAAAGCCGCTTCGAGAGACGTGTCGACGTGGGCAAAAACGCCGCCCATCGCGTGCTTTCCATCTTTCCAAAGCGCCCATTTCAGGCGTGTGTTGCCAAAATCGACAAGCAGCTTCATGCCGATACTCCCGTGACCGCGCGCACGCTGACTTCACCACTGTCCACCAAATACTCTCCATCCAACCCACGGGCGCGCAAATTACCCAATCGATCCACGCCCGCCGCCACTGCCTCACGTCGATCACGTCCGGCCAGAATATTGATGGGATGACCGCACAGAACATCGAAGCGGCTGAACTCATCGGCGAAAGCCGAGAACCCGTGGACGGCAAATTCATCAAGCACATCGAGCAGCCGACCAAGCAATTGGCCTGCGAGTTGGTTGCGTGAGGGGGCCGAGTAGTCTGGCTGGGATGCCAAATCAGTCCAGGGCTGATCAATTTGCTCCGTCGATTGCGTCCCCATGCGCACGTTCAGGCCGATCCCTATGACCGCTTGGCAAGGTCCAAGCGCATCACCACCAAGCTCGATCAAAATGCCCGCGAGCTTTTTCCCACCCACCAGAATATCGTTTGGCCACTTCAGCCCGAGCCCGGTAGTGCCGAGCTCGGCGAGCGTGTTCACAACGCCAACGCCGACCGCCAGGCTCAACCCTGCGAGGGAGGACATGCTGGCATCGAATCGGCGCGATATCGAGAACGCCAGCCCGCCACCGAGCGGCGTATGCCAAGCGCGACCACGCCGGCCACGACCCGCACTTTGCAACTCGGAAAAACACGCCTGTGTTTGTAGCTCGCCCGCTTGCACGCGTCGCAGCAGGGCACTGTTGGTCGAATCAATCTGCCAGTGCAAATCGATTGCGCATGCATTGGACCGATGTTCGCCGAGGTAAGCACGAATCGCTGCCACGTCGAGTAAATCGAGCGGCGCTGCCAAGGCGTAACCCTCGCCCGGACGCGCGATTATCGGCGCACCGAGTCCGCGCAACGCTTCGATCTGCTTCCAGATGGCCGCGCGAGTCACGCCAAACTGTTGCGCGAGATCATTGCCGGAGCGAGGCGTTCCACGACCTAACGCGAGCAGCAGTTCGCGGACTTGGATACTCACGCGTCTCGGCTCAGATAGATCCGTGGTTCCTCATGGCGCCAGAGACGCTTGAGATTCCCACGATGGGTGAACACGATGAGCCCGGCGATTGCGAATGAATAGATCAGCAGCGGCTGAGAACTCGGATAGCCGATCCAGCTGGCACCCAGTGCAAACAATGGGAAACTCAGGCCAGCCAATACGGTGGCCAATCCGACGTAGCGCGTGCTTGCAACAACCAGCAGCCATGCCGCGAACATTGCCGCGGCCAGGATCGGCGCCAAGACCAGCACCGTACCGACTGCCGTGCCGGCGCCTTTTCCACCGCGGAAGCCGAAAAATACCGGCCAGCAATGACCAGCAACGGCCGCAAGCGCACAGCTCACGGCCTGTGTCTGGGGATCAAACGCGGATACGGCCGATTCGCTGGGCACCCACAAACCCAGCAAGGCTGCGAGCACACCCTTGCCGACATCAATGGCGACGACGAGAACGGCAAAGCGCCATCCGGCGACGCGCAACGCGTTGGTACCACCCGCATTGCCACTACCTGATTTCCGGATATCCACTCCATGTAGACGGCCCAGCAGAAGGCTGCCCGAGAGCGAACCGAGCAGAAAGCCGATCACCAGCTTGGCGAGCAAGATCGCCATCATTTCCCCTGCTTCAAAATTCGCAGCTTTCGCACTCAGCGCATCATGGCATCAGCGGGCAATTTCGGCATCATTGCGACGACGATCGCACCGGCTCCGGCGTGGGCGCCGATTGCGCTGCCCGCCTCAAGCAATTCGGCGCACTCAATTTCGGGGCGTTGATCGATCAAAGCCTGACGTACGCGAGCGCCTTCGTCCGCGCTGTCGCAATGCATGACGTGCGCGCGCAAGGGCATTTTGGGATCGAAGGATCGAAGAACCTTGGCGACAAAACGGGCAGCAAAGTCTTGCCGGTCTCGGCCGACGCCAAAAATATGCATGCCTCCATCAGTTCCTCCGATACGCATCATCGGAATCAACCCGAGCCAGCGAGTAATGGGCAGCGTCCAGGCGGGAATACGCCCGCCGCGGACCGCTGAGGTGAGGTCACGCACATAGGCGAAGGTCCATGTGTTTTCGCGCAGTTGGCTCAACTCGGTTTCGATCGTCGCAGCGTCTGCACCGGCCAGCGCGCGCTCTGCGGCATGCACGGCGAGCAATCCCTGGCCGCCGGAAACGTTGTGCGAGTCAATCACGTGCACGCGACCACCGAGCGCGGCGCTGGCCGCCTCACCGGTCTGCAAGGTTCCCGAAATTGCACGAGACACACCGACATAAACCACTTCGTCATGGTGACTGAGGAGAAAGTCAAACAGGCGCCGGAAGTCACCGGCCGGCGGTTGCGAAGTACGTACCGGCTGCTCGCTTGCGCGCAACAGCTTGTAGAAATCATCGGCCGATAGGGAAACCTTGTCGAGGAAGTCTTCAGCTCCGACGTTGATTCGAATAGGCACCACATGCAAAGGCAGATTTTCCAGCGCATCGGCAGGAATATCGGCTGCGGAATCGACCACCACCACCACTTTTCCAAGTGTATGCGCGGCGCGTTGCTGCGCTTGCATGTCATCGGCCTTGCGCGCACGCACCGCGCCAAATTGCGACAAGGTCTCAAACAGCTCGGCGGGTTCGTCAACATGCATGTGAACACGCAGTTTCTCGCGCGTACCGGCGATTACGAGGCTTGATCCATCGAGCTGGTCAAGCGCGTGACGCACCTCGTCTCGATTGATCGCCTTGGCTGAAAGTACACACTCAGTACACCAGCGATGGCTTGAGTCGGCCTCAATCTGCGTACCGATCATTACGCCGGCGACGGCGGAAAATGGTTCAGCGGTAGCTTGTATCGCCTGACGCCCTCGCTCGATGTAATCGTCTATACCTTCGAGCAAATTGAGGAATCCCTGCCCACCGGCATCGACCACACCGGCCTTGCGCAACACAGCCAATTGGTTGGGCGTATCTGCCAGCGCCAGGCGACTGGCGGCGAGAGCCCGGGAAAATGCGACTCGCAAATCTCCGGCTCCTTGATCACAAGCCAGACGCAGCGCGGCGGCAAATGCGCTGATCACTGAAAGCATCGTACCTTCGCGTGGCTCGGCGATCGCCATTCGCGCCTGACTCGCACCGAGGTCCGCCGCATCGGCCAGAGCACAAACTGCGAGTCTGGGATGCCCTGCCAGATGCTCGCCCAAACCTTGCAGAAACTGGGCGAGGATTGCTCCAGAGTTCCCGCGCGCACCATCAATGGCTTCACTGGCGAGCCGCTCGAACAAACTACCGACATGACGTCCACGCAGGTTGCGCAAGGCCTCTCGAACACTGATCAGGGTGAAGCCAAGATTGCTGCCGGTATCGCCATCCGGCACCGGGAAGACATTGATCCGGTTGAGCACATCACGTTCAGCAAGAACCTTGCCGATGCCGGCCATCAGGGCGCGCTTGAGTATCCGAGCATCAATAAGGGCGTGTATTTTTGGGGTCATCGATGGCTTGGGATAAGGAAACTCTATCCGGAGTCTAGCCAGCAAACACACACGGGGTCGTGCTGCATTGCAGCGCGAAACGGCTCAATCGCTTCGCGCAGACCGGGGAGCTGCCGGGCCGATAGTGGACACTGCACTGTCCGCAACTGTCCGCAAGCGTCCGCCGGACAGCCTTGAAGAAACCGAAGAGAACCCCAACTTGCTGAATAGTCGAACGTTTTTCTTTCTGGCACGATAGCTGCTATGACTTTCGGACTAGTCGCGTGTTTGTTTGCGGTTTCTTGTCGTCACGAGTTCAGGACAGCGGCAGAAATTACTTTACACTCGAAGCGATTCAGCAGGAACGCATTTGTCGTCCAGCAATCTCTGGACACGCTGTCGCTGGACTTCTCGCACGGATCATCGAATGATGGCCCGACGCAGAAGCCGAACTGCGTATCAATCCGGAGATGTAGCATGAGCGCAAGAAAATTCAGTCTCGGTATGGCCAGCTTGGTCGCTCTGCTGTTTGCAGTCGCCGCAGAGGCCGGCGAAGTCTCCATGGATGTTCGCAGTTATGCGGCAGAGTCCGAACAACTCACGAGCAGCGTCCCCACGCTTGCCGATGAGAACCGCGACGCAGATATCGACAGTAGCAGCGTCGAGAACAGGGCCCGAACTCGACCGAAGTGGCGCAACGCACCGGCAAGCTCAGGGCAACCGATGCTGACTGACGCGATCGATATCGATATCGGCAAGCCGGTCGAGGCGAGTGGTGGTTCGTCGAGCAGCACGATTTCCGTTCCAGCCAAGCCGCGAAATCGTTGGCAGTCGCTGGTTCCAGGCGCGATCAAATAGGAACGCCTCGGTCGCATCAGGATGCTGATCGGAACACGCTGATTTAAGTCTCGTCTTTGCGCTCGCAAGCGCATAAAAAAAGCAGGCCTTCACGCCTGCTTTTTTTATGGACGAAATCTTCAAATCGCCGCCGATGCGCGAGAAGCACGGCCAGCCATGTAATTTTCAACATGCGAATACGTTCCCCGCAAGATGAGACGGTGCGCATCGCGAAATACTGGATGACACATGACGACGCCGGCGGGCACTCGCCAAGCATCGGCGATCCGAGGCTCGACCACGTCGAAGCGCTGTAAGTAGCTATCTCCCAACGTCCAGGGATTCGACCCGCGAGGCCAATAAGAGGGCCGCTGGCTGCGCTTGCAGCCGCCATCCAAGTACACTAGCCGATTATTTTTCTGCAACCCAAGATTATGCTGGCATTGAGATTTCGATTTACCCTCGCCCATTTCAGCGTGTTCATGAGTCTGCTGGCTCCCGCTGTTGCCGTCGCGTGTGAGGGCAGCCTCGACATCAGGATCGAGCACTCTGGTGTTTATGCGCTAGAGCAAACGGATGTTCTCGTTCAGCAACCGGGGCTCGCCAGTTGCGCAAGCGCGGATCTCGTTCTGACCAACAAGGGTGTGGAGGTACCTGTCCGTGTCGTCGATGGCGGCGATGGGCAATTTGATTCGGGCGACCATATTGAATGGATCGGCCAACAGCTGCACGGCCCGATGAGCTGGTTTGACAACTACAGCGTGACCAATACCTACGTGCTGTCAGCTTCCAAGGGCCCGCACGCACGCATGCGTGACGAGCGCGCCGATGCCAGTCACCGCGATGAGAAGCTGGTTCGCACCCTGCATCTTGAGCAGGAAAACTTGATGATCCGGCTCGATCAGCAGCAACAGAAGCCCGGCGAAGAGCCCGATGTCTGGCAGTGGGTTAAGTTGACTCAAGCCGATCCGGCTCCCTTTTCGACCGAGTTTGATTTGCCGGATCTGGCTGGTCACTCAGCCGAGGTCGCCGTGCGTATCAATTTTCGTGGCATTTCGAACATCCCGGTTCCCTATAACGAGCGCGACAACCGCCCTGAGGACCATCTGGTTGAAGTTCGCGTCAACGGACAATTGATTCAGCCAATTTCGTGGAGTGGTCGTGACGAGTTCGAGCAGAATTTGTCCATCCCGACCAGCAAGCTCAAGGAAAAATCAAATCATCTGGAACTCTCGATTCCAAAGCGCACGCTACGCTGGGACGAGACTCGGACGGCTGTCGATGTGGTCATGTTCAACTGGATCGAGTTTGATTTTCCAATCGAATCCCGGCTCGCCGCGGATTCGCTGCCTTTCCAGCTGGCGGCAACGGACAAGGGATCGTTCGAGATGAACTGGCGGGGTGCGGGCGATGCCCCCGCGCTGTACGGAGATGACGGTGTGCGACGTCCGCCTTCACCCGCTGGCGCAGCTCGCGTGACTTACGCAGCAGCGCCAGCCGGAGTCACGCTGTATCCGTCAACCTTGCACGACAAACCAGTCTCTCTGCGCGCGGTGAACAACGTCGACTGGC
>JBBSVJ010000037.1:0-21581 GCA_038233665.1 Lysobacterales bacterium | reverse complement strand
GTCGCGCCAAACTCGCCGAACGCCCGCGCAAAGGCGAGTACACAGCCAGCGATAATGCCGCGCATCGACAAGGGCAGGACAATCGTCACGAACCGCCGCCATGCGGAGGCACCCAGGGTTTCGGCGGCCTCCTCAAGTCGCCGATCGAGATTGTCGAATGCAACGCGGGTGGATAACACCAGCAAGGGGAAGCCCATGACGGCGGCAGCAAGTACCGCGCCAGTCCAGCGAAACGCGAAGACGATGCCAATTTCGGCCAGCCATTGGCCGATCCAGCCATGTCGCCCAAACAGCACGAGCAGAGCGTAGCCGGTGACTACCGGTGGCAAGGTCAGCGGCAGAAACATCAAGGCCTCGACCAGCAACCGTCCGGGAAAGCGCCGACGCGAGAGCAACCAGGCCAAACCCAACGCGAATGGCAGGGAGACGATCACACTGAGCGTCGCCACTCGCAGACTCAAGCCCAGCGCCTGCCATTCATCGGGCGATAGCGCGGTCATTCGCGCAGGCTATCGAAACCGAATTGCACGAAGATCGCGCTTGCCTCGGCAGAGCGCAACAGGTCGAGCAATCGATGGCCTGGCGTATTGTCGCCGGCCGACAGCAAGGCGATCGGGTAGATGATTGGTGGATGACTTGAGGCTGGAAACGTGTCGACCACACGAACCTCAACTTCGGACACCGCATCGGAGCGATAGACGATGCCCAGCGGGGTTTCGTCACGCGCAACGAAACTCAAGGCCGCGCGCACGTGCACGGCCGGAACCAGTCGTGATTTGACCGATTCCCACGTTCCCAGCGTGGTCAGCGCAGCCTTCGCGTAACGGCCTGCGGGTACGCTGTTCGGTTCGCCGATGGCGAGGCGGCCATCCGTTCCGAGTGCGCCGGACAGATCAAATCCGGGCGCGATATGCAGTTTGATCGCGCTGTTTTTAGGCGCAATCAGGACCAGTGCATTGCCGAGTAGATTGCTGCGGCTGCCAGCGACGATTTTGCCGTGCTTCTCGACATGATCCATCCAGTCAGGGTCGGCGGAGATGAAAAGTGCCGCCGGGGCGTCGTTTTCAATCTGCCGTGCCAGTTGCGAGGAAGCCGCGTAGCTGATCGAGATATCAGCGATGCCGCGCGACGCCGGTAACGCAATGATCGTATCAAGAGCAGGCTTGAGACTGGCGGCGGCGAAGACCAGCAACTTTTCGGCATGCGCGGAGGATGCGATCAGCATCAGCGTCAGTGCGACGCAGAAAAACACGGGGTTGGCCTTTCGCCCGTGGCGGATCGCTCTTTGCAGAACAGTCTTCGTCATAGTTGTATCGGCCTTTCATCCCTTCGATGGCGCCGGGTCGAGCATCGGGTTGGCCCCGTTGCCCGACCCAATCAGTCCAGTCCGAGCCGACGATGGCGGTCCATCACTGATCACTCGTTACCCGAGTTCGCCTTGAGGTTCAGAAACGGAACCGTGCCACCGGGCACCATGGTGGTCGGCAGAATGCCGTTCCACTTTTCGGCCTGGGTCAGGGCAATCAATTGTGCATTCTGCTTGAGTGCCTCACCGCGCGCCTTGATCGCGTCGCCTTCGGCAACACCGCGTACACGAATGGCTTCGGCATCCGCCTGGGCTTTGGCGAGATTGGAATCCGCCTGTGCCTTGGCCTGGGTCACGGTGATCTCGGCATTGATACGCTCGGTCTCAAGGTTTTGGCGTTTGGTCTGGATTTCGACCTCGGCCATCATGCGTTTCTCGATGGACTGCTCATAGGCATCGGAAAAGGTCACATCCTCGACCTGCACGCTGTCGATCGTAACCGGCCCGACAACCGATTTTTTCAGGGTCTCATTGATATCGATGCCGAGCTTGGTGCGGTCCTGGATCGCGGATATCGCGGTATAGCGTCCAAACACATTCTTGACCTCGTCGGGCACCTTGCGACTGACCAGTCGCTCGACCATCTTCTCGATTGTGCCGTAGTGCGAGTAGAGATCCTCGACATCGCCTTCAGGTACGCGATAGCTGACGGAAATGCGCAGCGTCGCGGGTTGCTGATCCTTGCTGTAAGACTCTACGTGATCATAGAGAATGGTCTGGTTTTGCACTGAGACATGCTCGACCGTGTCGACGAATGGAATCTTGAAGTTGAGGCCGGGTTCGGCAATGCCGACGATCGCGCCGTAACGAAGCTTCACCCCGCGCTCGCCCTGATCGACCGTGTACCAACTACCGAACACGATCGAGAGCAGGAAGATTGCGACGACGACACCAATGATGCCGACAGAAATAAATCGGTTGGACTTGCCCATGAAGGCGGCAGGACGGTTCATGTGAATCCCTTTTTAATAGTGTTTTCATTGAACGTGTGTTCAACGATCCTTGTTGGTGAAATCCTGATAAAAAGCGATGAGTCCGCGCACGATCAAGGCGACGATGACCAACCCGCCGACGACTTGGATAAGTACTCCCATTGGCGATTCCCCATTTGCCGGCTTCTTGCCGGTCGCTGAAAGATGATGGTGGGTGGATCCGACTTCAAGCGTGATTATGAAGACCGAGCGCTTCAGTGAGACGCCGAGCGATAGATCTTCTCGCCCGCATCAACGCGGAGCTTCAAGCGGTTTTCCGCTGGCGCGGTCGGGCAAACGACATGCGGAGACAAGGCACACGGCGGATTGAAGGCCTTGTTGAAATCGAGCACCACCTTGCCGTTTTTTGGTGGATCGGCATAGAGGAAACGCGCCGCCGGATAGGTTTCCTTGCCGCTGGTCTTGTCGGTGAAGATGAAGAACAACTGGCCATCGTCTTCGAGCACGGGTTGCAGTTCAAACGTTGTTCCCTCGCGCTCGAAAGTCGCCTTGCCCGGCACTGGAGCCTTGGACAGCGTATTGATGATGGTCACCAGTTCAATCTCATGCGCGGGATCAAATGCCTGCCAGTCCGCTTCAATGCGCCAGTTCGGATCAATCGGAAAATTATCAATGCCGCTGAAGTTTTTCAGCCGGGATGATTGCGGATCACGGAAACGCCAACCGATGACATTGTCCATGCGCACCAGATAAAACCAGGCATCACCCAACTCGATACGGGTTGGCTTTGCGATGCCGCTGTTGTCCTTGAGGATTACCTTGCCCTTGATCGGCTTGCCGTCGATGCGCGCGTCGCTGTCGCGTGCAGCCTTGAATTTGGCCTCGCCGGTCTTGTTGAGAATGAGGGTGCCGAGATGGGCCGGGCCCTTTGGCAGGACAATGCTGTTGTCATCGGCCGAACCCATCGTGTTGCGGCCGAGATTGACGATCCCGGAACCGGCATAACTGAGCCACCCGTCCGATTTCCTCAGGGATTCGTCGCGATGCGCTTGCCACTGTTTGATCGACTCGGTGTAGTCGTCGCTCGCCTGTGCGAAGGACGTAAATGCAAACAGGATTACCAGGAACATTGAAGTAAAACGCATGCAACCAGCCCATCAACGACGCGAATGGCAGTATACGAGTCTGCTGTTGCAGGGCGAAACCGCGAATGACGACTTCGACGTTCGCGAGGTTAAAACGACTCAACCATTGCGCGATATTTGGCGCGGCGGAATCCGCATCGCGAGTTGCGTGCAGCGCTACTGGAGCGCTGAACCGTACGAATTACGGCACGCCTTCAAAGGCGTCGGCAAAAATCAGATCGGATGCCGTCACCGTGCTGCGCACGCAGTCCCAGGTTTCGCCGATGCGTGGACCGGTATCGATGATCTCAAAATCGCTGACTCGCACCGGGGTCGAAGCATTCGCGCCATTCCAGAATGTCTGCGAGGTGATTCCGAGCGAGCTCCATTTTGCCGTGGTGTAGCGGTCGGTCTCGAAGGTCAGGGCGATGTTGCCGCCATCGGCAAGGACAATGCCGTAGCGCTGCATGGTGCGCAGGATGACCTGAGCCGCGGCGCTGTAGCCACTCATGTTGAATGTTGATTTCAGGCGCATGTGCACGCCGTATGGCACCGAGTTGCTCGGCCCGCTCGGCCCTCCGGCATGTGAGGCTGGATGCACGTAAAGTCGGCCGCCGACACCGCCTAAAGAACTGTCGTGCGCCATGCGCCCGTTCGGCAGTACGAAGCGGATCGCATGACCGAGATTTGAGTTCGAGATTGCGGCGCTTGCGGTGACTTCATCCGCATTGACCAGCAGAGGTGCGATCGGGAATCCAGCTGCATCGGCACTGCTGCAATGCTCGCCGCGACCTTCCGGCGGATAGACCGCATCGAGCTGCCAGACCACCAGGCAGCGAGCATCCAGCACACCGCCGGAATAGTTGCCTGAATACAGCTCGTAAAGAAGATTGCCTTGGCGCACAAGCAGATGACAGTCCTCATTGTCGTTGTCGCAACTGAGTCCATTTCGTCCCTCGAATGCGGCGCCGGCTGGTATCTGCATGCTGACCGGTAGGGCTTCGCAATCGGGCGAATAGTATTCGTCGCCATCGTGGTGCGGCACGACCGATGCCAGCGGAGAGCCAAGTGGCGCATCGGGGAAAGTCTGCAGCGAAAAATCGATCTGGAATTTGTTGCCATTGCCCCAGCCACCGAGGCCGACCAAGGCGTTGATCATTGAGGTCGAATCTGGGCTCGGCGTCGCCGAGGAAATATCCTGGTGCCAAATCGCACCGCTTGGGAACCGCGGAGGCGGATTGGCAATCAATGTAGAAGAGGCAGCGCAGAGCGTGGTAATCAGGAATCGGCGAATGGCTTTCATCAAGTGGCTCCCGCGTCGGCATTGCTTTGATCGTGGATGGAATTTCGGCTGGAAACTGCGAGCCATTTGTCTATTTGACCATCCTGGGGTGTGTCTCGATTGGCGCGGGCTTGAACCCGCCCCCACCATTAAAACGTCAATCAGCGTCTCCCCGGCAACCGTCAACTCATCCACCAACTGATAGCATGGAAGGCATGTCCGAATCCCCTTTGCAGATACTCAATACCGTTTTCGGTTATGCCGCCTTTCGCGGTGATCAACAGGCCATCATCGAGCGCATTGCAAGCGGTGCTGACGCGCTGGTATTGATGCCGACGGGTGGTGGCAAATCCCTTTGCTATCAGATTCCCGCCTTGATTCGAGCTGGTACGGCGATCGTTGTTTCGCCTCTGATCGCCTTGATGCAGGATCAGGTTGAAGCGCTGCACCAGCTTGGCATCGAAGCCGCTTTTCTCAACTCAAGTCTCGACGCGAATGCGCAGCGCGAAGTCGAGCAACGATTGCGCAATGGTGAAATCAAGCTGCTTTACGTCGCCCCGGAGCGACTGCTGACTGCGCGCTTTCTGGATATGCTCGGACAAGCGGAAATCAGCCTGTTCGCGATCGACGAGGCGCATTGTGTCTCGCAATGGGGGCATGATTTTCGCCCGGAATATCGACAACTGACGATTCTTCATGAGCGCTTTCCCAAGGTACCTCGGATTGCTCTTACCGCAACGGCGGATGTGCCGACCCGTCTGGAAATCATCGAACGCCTGGGGTTGGAATCGGCACGCAGTTTTGTCGCCAGTTTCGATCGACCGAACATCCGCTACAGCGTCATCGAGAAAGACAATCCGCGGCGTCAACTGAAGGATTTTCTGGGGGCCCATCGCGAGGAGTCGGGCATCGTCTACTGCCTTTCGCGCAACAAAGTCGATACCACCGCCGCGGCGCTGGTCGGAGATGGTTTTCTCGCCTTGCCTTATCACGCAGGCATGAGTGCCGAGGCGCGCGCGAAGAATCAACAGCGCTTCCTGCGCGAAGACGGCATCATCATGGTTGCGACGATCGCTTTCGGCATGGGCATCGACAAACCGGATGTTCGCTTCGTCGCCCATCTCGATTTGCCGAAAAGTCTCGAAGGCTATTACCAGGAAACCGGCCGCGCCGGCCGCGACGGTATGCCTTCGGAAGCCTGGATGACTTATGGGCTTTCCGATGTCGTCACACTTTCGCAGTTCATTTCGAGATCCGAATCAAGCGAGGAGCGCAAACGAGTCGAGCGCACCAAGCTCAACGCCTTGATCGGCTATGCGGAAAGTACGGGATGTCGGCGCCACCAGCTGCTGCGATATTTTGGCGACGAGCCATCGGGAAAATGCGGCAATTGCGATAACTGTCTCGATCCCCCAAAAACCTGGGATGCGACAGTCGCTGCGCAAAAAGCGCTTTCATGCGTCTACCGCACCGGGCAACGTTTCGGCGTCAAGCATCTGTGCGATGTCTTGCGCGGCATCGATAGCGAAAAGGTTGGCAAATTCGACCACGACAAGGTCAGCACCTTCGGAATCGGCCAGGAGTTTGATGACGGTCAATGGAGTGCGATTTTCAGACAACTGGTCGCCGCCGGCTTGCTGGTGCCCGACGACGAGGGTTACGGCACCTTGCGTCTGGCTGATGGAAGTCGCGCGGTTCTGAAAGGAGAGGTGCTGGTTCATCTACGCCACGTCGCCGATAAGGGTGAGCGCAAGGCGACGAAGAAAACCGCGCGCAACGATCGCACCAAGCGGGATCAGGAGATCGCTCCGCACGAATCGGTTTTGTGGGAGGCCTTGCGCAACAAGCGTGCGGAGCTGGCCAAGGAGCAAGGCGTGCCGGCCTACCGGATTTTCTCCGATGCAACCTTGCTGCAAATGCTGCGCGATCACCCGCAATCGCTGGTCGAATTCGCCACGATTAGCGGTGTCGGTGAAATGAAGCTGGCCCGCTACGGCGAGGAGTTTCTTGCCGTGCTGACCGCATTCTGAGTCCCTGAAGCAGACAGATTTCGAGCGGTCGCTATACTCCGGCCTTGTTCTTCAACGGGATTTGGAATGTCGTCCGAGGTGTCTGTCGATCAGAATGTGTCGCAACCCGAGCAATTCCTCGGCCATCCCAAGGGGCTCTACATCTGTTTTTTCACCGAGATGTGGGAGCGCTTTTCGTTCTACGGAATGAAGGCCTTGTTGCTGTTGTATCTGATCAAATATCACTTGTTCAGCGATGACTTCGGCTACAACCTGATCGGCGCCTACGGTGGGCTGGTCTACGCAATGCCGGTGATTGGCGGCCTGATCGCCGATCGCTGGCTCGGCATGCGCAAGGCGGTGGTTTTCGGCGGTATTCTGCTCGTGCTGGGCCATCTCGGCATGGCCATCGAGGGCGATCAGGCGACCGTCGTCAACGGTGTGATTACACGCGATGAAGGTGCCCTGCAGATTTTCTACTTTTCGCTGTCGCTGATCATCATGGGTGTCGGTTTTCTCAAGCCGAATATCTCGACCATCGTCGGCAAGCTCTACCCGGAAAACGACCCGCGTCGCGACTCGGGCTTCAGCATCTTTTACGCCGGCATCAACATCGGCGCGACGGTATCGGCTCTGCTTTGCGGTTGGCTAGGTGAAACCTATGGCTGGGGCTGGGGATTCGGCGCGGCCGGTATCGGCATGCTCGCCGGTTTGGCCAATTTTCTTTACGGCCAGAAACATCTGATGGGACACGCCGAGCCACGTGATCCGATAAAACTTCGCGAGCGTCTGTTCGGCTGGATTACGCGCGAGCATCTGATTTATTTATGCGCGATCGCTGGTCTGTTTGTGGTCTGGCTGTTGATCCAGGCGCACTCGCTGATACTCAATATCATTCCCGGATTCTTCGAGCCGACGCCGGTGGTGTTGTCGATGCATCTGGTGTCGGTCTGCCTGTTCAGCGGCATCCTCTGGTTCATGTTCAAACACTGCAGCAAGATCGAACGTGACCAGATGGTTGCCGTGCTCGCCTTTATCGGGTTCTGCCTGGTGTTTTTCACCTTGTACGAGCAGACCTATGGCTCGTGGGTGCTGTTTTCCGATCGCGCGATGAATCACCAGGCACTCGGTATCGAATGGTCGGCCAGTCAGCTGACCTTCCTCGGGGCGTTTTTCATTCTGGTGTTGGCGCCGATCTTCGCCTGGCTGTGGCCGCGCCTTGAGAAACGCGGTTGGAATCCGAGCAAGCCGGCAAAATCGGCTTATGGATTGATTCTTGCCGGCGTGTCGTTTCTCGTTTTGGTGTGGAGCGCGCGCAACCCGCAAGCCAACGGCCTGACCAACATCTGGTGGTTCGTATTGGCTTATTTCGTGCTCGAAATAGGCGAAATGATGTTGTCGCCGATTGGTCTTTCCGCCGTCACCCAGTTGTCGGTGCCGCGTGTGGTTGGTCTGATGATGGGCGGTTGGTTTCTCGGGACGTCGTATTCTGAAATCCTCGCTGCAGAACTGGGCAAGCTTTCCTCACTGGATATTCCAGAAGGCACCGTCATCAACGTCGCCGAAGCGCTATCCAAATATGAGGATATGTTCCTGTTCTCGGCCAAGATCGGTATCGCAGCCGGTCTCCTCGTGCTGATCCTGACCCCGTTTATCAAGCGCTTGATGCATGGAGTCAGGTGAAGCGGGAGTAGAGAATGGAAAATAGCGGGTAGCAGCGAGAGGCGGCGTTCGAATCGGGCTAGCTTTGAAAATTCGAATTCCGCCTGCCGCCGACGGAAGCGAGGCGATCAACTCATTTCCGACTCCCCACTGACGCGCCGCATCCTGCGGCTTGCCCTGCGGCTCAGCTTCGCTGTTCGTTTCGACATCCCTGTCTTCACAGTCCGGCTCGACTACGGCTGAACCACCTCGATCGTCTCGACCGGGTTGCGGCCGATGCCACGAACTTCTGGGCGATACATATCCTCTACCATGGTCGGCGGTACCCGATAGGTGCCGGGCGAAACTGCGCGAACCAGATAGAACACATTTGCCTGCTGACCCTTGTCGAGCTTGAGTGCGGCGACGTAGCGGTCGTCACGGAACTCCTCGTGTTGCACATCCGCTGCACTGCTTCGATCGCTCAAGGTGATGCCGCCGACGATCACGTCGGCCCACTGCTTTGAATCGGTCAGATTGAAGTTTTCGATCTCAAGTCCGCCAGGCAACAAGTCGACGAGCAGAGCATCGGGCATCTCCACACGTGCCTCGATCTTGAGACCGACGATCAACGCGTCGCCTTCCTTGAGCGGCGCGACAACCCAGGGTTTTCCGTCAAGCGTATAGAACGTGCGCTGGATGGAAACCTGGCTGTCGTCGACCGGTGGGGGCGTGGTCGGAATGCCGACGATATCGGTCGATAGATACAACGGTGGATTGCCCTTCGGCGTGAGGCGTACGCCGGCGCGAAGCTCGCTGGCATCGAAGCTGCGGCTCCATAGGCGATCTGGAGAGATTGCTTTCTGTGTATCGCCGATATCGAGGGTGCCAGAGACCACCGCGTCGCCATCCTTGATCAGGCTCTTGCCGAGGCGACCGATGGCGACTTGTTCCTGGGTGCTCAGATAGATGCGTCCACTGCCACCCCAGCGTGATTGCGATTGCTCGGCCTCGCGTTGATCGACCTTGAGCGAGCGCGCCAGCTCAAACACCCGCGCACCAAACTCGGGCTTGCTCATGCCGAAGCGCTGTGCGAGCGAAACCATCAGTGCGGTATCGCGCAAATCGGAACCGTAATCGCCAAGCCAGCTTGGACGTTTGACCTTCATCGCGAACGCTTCGTCGATGGCCTTTTCCGCGCGCGGTGCATCGCCCATCAATTTCAGTGCGATGCCGAGATGGACCAGTGGCAGCGCGGTGATCGATTTGGAGCGTTCATTGTCGAACAGCGCGCGCAAGGTGCCGAGCGGCGCGCGATTGACGCGGGCAAGCACATAGGCCGACCAGGCTTCATCGGCAAAGCGCAAGTGATCGGAATTCTCATAGTTGTAATACGGATGACCGCCGGAAAGCAGATCATCGCTGAGGCGCTGCAGCGCCTTTTGCAGCATTGCATCGGGAACCACAAAGCCCTCGTCGCGCGCATCGAGAAGAAACTCGACCACGTACGGCGTGATGAACGTGTTGACCGAACTTTCGCCACCCCACATCGAGAAGTGTCCGGAGCCGATCTGCATGGAGGCGATGCGGCCGATTGCAGTTTCGATGCGCTGTTTGCGTGCGCCATCATCGAGCCCCGCGACATGCAAGGTATCGGCGGTCTTCTGATCAAGCAGCAAGGCGGCAAAACCCTTGCTCGTGGTCTGCTCAACGCAGCCATACGGGTACTTGAGCAGATCGGCGAGGGCAGCCGAAAACGGTAATGGCGGCAAGCTGCTCAAGGTCAGGCGAGCGGTCACCGAATCGTCGATCAGGCCATCCAGCGAACTCGCGCCGAGCGTGATAGGTGCCAGTGTATCTAGCGATTGTGGCGTGGATCGCATCACACTCGGCCACGCCGCGCGCACGACCATCTCGAACTCGCGCTGGATACGAATCGGAGCGCCCAGCTTGTCGGCAGATTCAGCGGAAACTCGAATTTTTCCTACCCCGTAGCCTTGCAGCGCATCGAGACTGAAATCGAGCGTGGCCTTGGCTTTGTCAGCAAGCGTGACCTTGCGTTCGCCCTTGGCCACGGCGAGTGGTCTGTCCGCCTCTACCTTGATGTTGAAGGCACGATCGATGCCGGAGAAATTCTGCAGATCGAGGGAGACCATCGCCTTGTCGCCCGGCGCCATGACTCGCGGTGTACTGATCTCGGCGACCAGATCGGCGCGCACGATGGTTTCGCTATCGGCCTTGCCATATTGTTTTTCGCTGAAAACCAGTGCGCTGACGCGCAAGGTCCCGTTGAAATCGGGCACCTTCAGTCTCACGGTCGCGTTGCCTTGCGCATCGAGTGTGACCGGGCCCGCAAACAGGTCCACGGTCTGCACCTTGGCGGTGGGTCGTTTTGCTTGGGGCAGGGCTGCAAGGCCCATGTCGCCGCCATAGCGCAGCTTGGCGGTGCCGCCGTTGAAGCTTTCGATGACGCGACCGTAGAGATCATACGCATCGACACCCAGGCGACGCTGGGCGAAGAACCATTCGTTCGCATCGGGTACGCCGAAGCGCGTGATATTGAGGATGCCGACATCGACTGCGGCAATCGTCACTTGTGCCTTTTTGCCTGCGAGCGCGGGAACCTTGATCGCCACTGTCAGATCCTTTTCCGGCTTCATCAGGGTTGGCGCTTCGAGCTGCACCTCGACCTTGCGCGCGCTGCGATCCATCGGTACAAAAGCCTCACCCACCGCACGTGCCGGCGTGATCCGTTCGACCGCCGATCCGCCACGGAATACCAGCGCGGTCAGATAGACATCGTGGCGCTCCCAGTCTTCCGTCACCGGAATTTCGAAACTGCTGCTGGCGCGCGCTTCGATATTGCGCGTGTAAAGCATGTGGTCGGACTCGACAATCAATACGCCAGGGCCGGAATGCGGCGGCGTCAACGTGACCTTGAGCGTATCGCCGGCCTTGTAGCTGGTCTTGTCCAACGATAGTTTGACCTTGTCCGGGCGCGCTTCGCCGCCACGGTTGTCATCATTCCAACTCCAGCCGGCAGTGAACGGAAAGCGCAAGGTCAGGCCAGTCGCGGGATCAAGCACCTCGATGCGATAGCCGCCCCATTCAACCGGCACATCGAACTTGGTCGCCTTGCCCGCTTCGACCGTGATATCCCGGGTCTCGGCGTTCTCGAATCGCTCGGTGTAGTTGAAGTGCCAGCCGCTCTCCTGATCCCAGATCCAGTGGTAGTCGCGGCGCTCACGCACCAGGGTCAATTTGAGGTTCGATCCGGCCAGCATTTCGCCTGCGGCATTGCTGCGGATCAGCTCGAAGCTGGCATTCCCATTCGCGCTGGCACCGTCATCGATATCAAACAATGGCCGGATGCCGACCAGCACATCGGCGGGCCAGATGGTGCGTTTGAGTGTGCGCGTCACCGTGCGCCCACCCGTTTCATACAAGCTCCCCGAAAGCACGGCGGCAACCGGCGCCGGTTTGGACTCGTCGAGCAGCTTGATTTCCTCGCTCAAGTGACCTTTCGCATCAAGCTTGGCGTCGACGACATCCTTGGCCTCGTTCGGCAGTTCGATCAGCGGATCGCCGAAGAAGTAATCCTTGCGTGATTCGACCGGATGCACATCCGGGCTCAGGGTCAGTCGCGCGGTAAAGCGGTTGTCGGCGGCCGGCGCGCCATAAAGATAGTCACCTTGCACATCGAGTTTGAGTGCTTCGTCGACCTTCAGTTGATCCTGGCTCGTGCTGAGATCGAGCTTCATGCGTTCCGGCAGAAACTCCTCGACGCGCAGGGTCAGGCTTTGCGTGGCTTCCTTGGACGCAGGATCGAGACGGAACTCTACCTGCCAGCGGCCGGTTGGCGCATCGGCGGGAATTTCGCGCGACCATTCAAAGTAACCCAGATCCTTGGGCTCGATTTGTGCCTGCGCATAGAGACGTCCATCGGGTTGCTTGAGCGATACGAACAAGGGCTGCGACTTGATCGACTTGCCATCGTTGTCGCGCAGCAGTGCCGACAGGCGCACGGTTTCGCCAGGGCGATACAGATCACGACCACTCCAGGCAAACACATCGAACCAGGCCTCGTGGCGCCCCGATACTGCAAAATCTGAAAGATCGAGCGCAGGTTGATTGAACGGCACCATGGATACGTTGCGACCCGATCGCGCAACCAGCACCTGATCGGACTTGAGCTGATAGGCAAGCATCGCATTGCCGCTGCCATCGGAAACGCCGCTGACAACGCTGTTGCCAGCTTCATCCAGAACGCTGTATTCGACGCCGCCCATCGGATCACCGGTTTTCAGCGAAGCCGCGTGGATGAACATTTTGTCCTTGTACATGCGCGTATGTACGCCGATGTCGCTGACGAAATAGAAGCTCGTGTCCATCTCGTCACGGAAACTTCCGGGCTGCTTCATCACCGCAAAATAGAGGCCGGGTTTTTCCAGCTCGGGAATATTCTGGATCGGCAGATAGTTGAGGGTGCGCTCGTTTTCCGCGCCGGAAAGAACAAAACGGTTGGAATAGACCGATTCGGCAATCTGTGCGACCGGCTTGCCCTTTTGACCGGACCAGCCGTATTGCGGATCAAGATCCCAGGATCCACGCTTGCCGTTCTTCTGGTAGGCCGCGAAGAAATTGGCGATTTCGGAATCACGCACGCGCAGAAATTCGACGTCAACTTCTTTGACGTTGACCGATACCACCGGCAAACCGCGCGTCTCGCGCGCTGGCAACACGCTGCCTTGTGCGGCGAATCCCACCGCCGGCTGCAACGGACCGGTGAAGACATCCTTGGTGACTTCGCTGCCTAGCGTCTGGCCATCGACGGCCGAGAGACCGCCCTTGATGCGAACCGAGTAACTCGCGTTCGCTTGCACATAGGGGAACCGAAGGGTCTTGCCGCCTTCATCAAGCGCCCAGCTTCCGCTGATCGTCTCGCCCTTGCTGCCGGTAACGACGATCAGATTGTCGAAATCCTGCGTGCCGGTCAGCTGTTGGGGAAATTCAAGGGTCAGCGCCAGTTGGCCTTCGTACTGCTCGGCGCGCGCGGAGGAGATCGCGAAGGCTTTGCTGTCTGTGGATTTCGCCGGCTCGGCGGCAATCGGCGTTTCACCCTGGACCTCGGGTACCGAACTGGGACGCTTGCCACAGCCAACAAGGGCAAGAACGCCGAGCGCTAACGCAAGCCCCGCCGAAGTAAGCATTCTTGTTCCGATCGGCGCTGTCGACATATTCAATTTCCAGGGTTGATTTTACTCGACAGTATAGCGGCGCTGTTGTGGCCTTTTGCGGGCGAATCCAGGTCGATCGACGGTTTCCGGCTCGCTATGATTGATAAGCTTCATTGATGAAGACTGCCTTGATCTGGTTTCGCCGCGACCTGCGCCTTGCCGACAACCCCGCTTTGTCCGCCGCGCTTGATTCACACGAACACGTTGTCCCCGTGTTTATCCATGCGCCAGATGAAGAAGCGCCTTGGGAGCCGGGTGCGGCAAGTTGCTGGTGGCTGCATCACTCACTACAAGCGCTGGATGCGGATTTACGCAAGCGCGATTCGTACCTGCGCATCGAGCACGGACCGACTCTGAAAGCCTTGCGGCGATTGGTTGGCGAATGCGATGCCAAGGCGATCTATTGGAATCGCCTCTACGAGCCCGCGATCACGGCGCGTGACACGTTGATCAAGCAAGCCTTGATCGACGACGGAATCGATGCGCGGAGCTTCAAGGCGAGCGTCTTGTTTGAACCCTGGGAGGTTCGCACGGGCCAGGAAAAACCTTATCGCGTGTTCACGCCGTTCTGGCGCAAGGCGCGATCGCAGTTGCAGATGCGTCCGCCATTGCCGGCGCCAGAGCGGATTGATTCGACCGGCGATAGCAAAGGGCTTAGCGTCGATGATCTTCAATTGCTGCCCACCATCCCTTGGGATCGCCAATTTCATGATGAGTGGACGCCGGGTGAAGCGGGGGCCTGTGCTGCATTTGAGGATTTCGTGGCGTCCGGTCTGACGGACTATGCAAGCGATCGGGATCGACCCGATCGTGCGGGCACCTCGCGCCTGTCTCCGCATCTCCATTTTGGCGAAATATCACCGATGCAGATTGCCTGGGAGCTAGAAGAGCGCGTGCACCAGGCCGGTGATGCGGCTCGATCCAGCGGTGCGGAGAGTTTCCTGCGCGAAATCGGTTGGCGTGAATTCTCGCAGCATCTCTTATTCAATTTCCCGGACATGCCGGAGAAAAATCTCAATCCGCGTTTTGACGAGTTTCGCTGGGGCGAAGAGGATGCCGCATCGATCCAGCGCTGGCAGCGCGGACGCACCGGCATTCCCATCGTCGATGCCGGCATGCGCGAGCTGTGGGCCACCGGCATCATGCACAACCGCGTACGCATGCTCGTCGCCTCGTTCCTGACCAAGAATCTGCGTCAGCATTGGCATCACGGCCAACGCTGGTTCTGGGATACCTTGGTGGACGCCGACCTCGCCAACAATGCCCAGGGCTGGCAATGGACAGCCGGATGCGGGGTCGATGCATCACCGTATTTTCGAATCTTCAATCCGGTTACCCAAGGTGAAAAGTTCGATCCGCGCGGCGATTATGTGCGTCGTTGGATACCCGAGCTCAGCGCAGTGCCAGCGCCTCTCATCCACCATCCGTGGACAGATCCGGCCACGCTTGAGGCAAGCGGTTATCCAGCACCGATGGTTGATCTGGCCAGCTCACGTGCAACTGCCTTGGAGGCCTATCAAGATCTTCCAAAAGCCGGTGACGCTTGAGGCGAGCGTCGGTCCAAGGCAAAGTCGTTGCGTTTTTGAAGCGCTACCGGGATCCTGTCGATGCGTCGGGTCACGTGTGAGATTGATGCCGGCCCACAATTTTCTGGAGGGCGGGCATGTTCGAATCGGTAGACGGCAAGCGCGAGGCGATGTCCAAGGTCGATACGGCCTGGTTGCGCATGGAGCGCCCGACCAATCTGATGATGATCACCGGCGTACTGATGTTTGCCGGTCCATTGGTTCACGCGGACATCAAGAAATTATTTGGCGAACGGTTTCTGGCCTATCGACGCTTTCGGCAAAAGGCGGTCAACACATCCTCGGGAGCGTTTTGGGAAGTCGATACCGATTTTGATCTCGATTGGCATGTCCGCGTGGCGGCTCTCCCGGGTGCAGCGGACAAGGCCGAGCTCGAGAACTTTGTTGGCGAACTATCGTCATCGCCGCTCGATCACTCCAAGCCGCTGTGGCAATTCCACGTCGTGGAAAATTACCGTGGAGGAAGTGTGCTGGTCGGACGAATCCACCATTGTTATGCCGATGGGCTGGCGCTGGTGCAAGTCATTCTTTCGTTGACCGATACCGCGCCAGAACCGGAAAAGCACGCCGAGCTGGCCAAAACCTGGCTCAAACGCGACGGAACAAACGTCTGGCAACGCATGCTTGAGCCGGCACAGGCCAAGCTTGGCAAGGCGCTCAAGGTAGGCAACAAGGTCTACTCGAAGATGACGGAGATGATCAATGATCCGGAGGTCGCCGCAGATGTCGCCCGCGAAGGTGGCGAGATCACACGCGAGCTCGCGAACGCGCTGCTGCTATCCGATGATCCACCGACCATGCTCAAGGGGCCGCTTGGCGTAATCAAGCGTGTGGCCTGGGCCGATTCGTTGCCATTGGAAGAAGTAAAAACGCTTGGCCGCGCACTCGGATGTACGGTCAACGATGTATTGCTCGCTTGCGCCACGGGTGCGCTGCGCAGCTACCTTCTCGATGAGGGAGGCCAGGTCGACGGTTTGACCATCCGGGCGACGGTTCCGGTGAATCTGCGCCCACTTGAGCACGCGAAGAAACTTGGCAATCACTTCGGACTGGTGTTTCTCGAATTGCCGATCGGCGAAGCGAACCCGCTGCGCCGCCTTGAGCGCGTCGCTGCGTGCATGCGCGAACTCAAGCGCTCACGTCAAGCCATTGTCACGCTCGGACTGCTTGGCATCCTCGGTATGGGGCCGCAGGCATTGCAGGCACCCGCGCTAGAACTCTTCAGCCGCAAGGCAACTGCGGTCGCGACCAACGTACCCGGTCCGCAACAGCCGCTTTACATGACCGGCGTCGAGGCCACCGAATTAATGTTCTGGGTGCCGCAATCAGGCTCCATCGGTGTTGGTCTGTCGATCATCAGCTACAACGGCAGCGTGCATTTTGGCTTGATGGGAGATGCCAAATGCGTGCGTGATCCGGATGCCGTGACCAAGCGCTTCGCCGAAGAATTCGAGAAGCTCATGCTGATTGCGCTGATGGAAGACTGGGATGAGGAGATTGTCGCGGGTAATGCCGAGGCGACGTTGAAGCATCACCTTTGAGTCGTCGAAAACTGTCTTCGGAAGTAGCTCAAGCCATGCCGGAAAAGCACGACCGGTGATCGCGAGATTTCTGTGCAAGGGAAAAGCGTCGGGCCTGACGGCCTCTCCTGCAGCAGTCAATCAGTACGTTTGAAGCGAAGATGGATCAAATCCGTTGGCAAAGATACGCTCGCTGACGCCGGCAAGATCGGCAATCACAGCGACATTGGTCTTGAGGATTGCACTGCCCATTGCTCGCGCATTGGGTCCGACATTGACCGGCGTATCGGTGCTGCGGTGGTAGCTCGGGTAGACCTCGTTGTCGCTTTCGATGGCGAGGAGAGTACGTTTGCCGGCGTACAGGTAGGGCATGTGATCCGAACCAAACGGATTCGTGCTCAGGGTGACATGCAGATCAGGAACGTAGGTCGCTGCAGCCGCGGCAAATTGATTGAGGTAGGCGTTCCAAGTCGAGTAACTTTCGAACAACACATCAAGTTGGTTATCAGCGCTGTAGCCGATCATATCCATGGTGACCACGGCCTGCACCTTTGCCAAGTCACCGGATGCCTGAAGCGCTTGCACGTGCGCGTAGCTTCCATAAAGTCCTTGCTCCTCACCGGCATAGCACATGAAAAGAATGCTGCGCTCAGGGCTGAATCGGACCAGCACGCGGGCGAGTTCGATAACACCCGCGCAGCCGGAGGCGTTGTCTTCCGCACCGGGCGTATCCACCGTTGATTGACTATTCGAGTTGCGCGAATCGTAGTGGCCGCCAACGATGATCCATTCGTCCGGATGGTGTGTACCGGTCCACTGGCCAATCACGTTGTTTACACTGATTTGTCCGCCATTGCTGCCGGGCATCAGAAAAGCGGGAGCACTGACGCTCAGTCCGAGTCCGCTGAACTGCGTTTCGATCCAGGCGCGTGAAAGTGCCAGATCGGAACCATAGCTTGATCGGTTCCAGCTGGTCAGCGTGGTCAGATCGGCGAACCAGCGCACGCTGTCGATCGAATCGACGACAGACTGGATCAACGGGTCCGCAGCAGCCGGAGCGGATTCCGGCCGATAGCGGTGAGCGATCACCGTATCCGGTTCCACTTCGCGCCATTCATCGGAGTGTCCATCGTGAATGCTGGGCAGCTCGGAGGCGAGTTCGGTTGTCGACAACTCACGCAGCTCCCAGCGTCCGCCCAGTGCAATCAGTCGGCCCGGTGGGTTGGCCTCGCGCACACAACCAATCGCGTGCAAACGCAGCCGCTCACGATCGAAATCAAGAATCTCGCCCAGTACGTGCCGATCCGGAGCCGCCTTGCGCACTTCTCCCCGATCGCCAACCAACAGCAACTGGTCGCCGAGCTCCAGCCACCAGCGAACATGTGCATCCTGTTTGCGCGCCGACAGCTGCGCCGCGTCGGCATTGCGGATATCGACGACGATCGCGCTCTGTTGTGGAAGATGCGGAGGGTTGGGCGGGGCGTGGGTGATCGGCACGTGAGATCCAGTCTGGACGGAAAGTGGCGATGCGATCCTCCGCAGCGTCGGCGCGCATTGTAGTCGCAGTGCCAGCCGCTGACCTATGAAATGGAACGGTCTGGTTACCGGTCTGGTGTCACGAACGTGTGGCCTAGCGGCCGCGTGAAACTGAACGATGAGCTTCCTCCCGAGCGGCAAACCGCATCTGCTTGGGTGCTTTCTGCGTAACTACAGGACACGTCGACTTTGCGCTGTGAAAAGAGATTCGCGACAGCTTGCGTCAACGGAAACAGGAGAACAAACCATGAACCGACGAATGATGTTGCAACACATGGGAGCACTGGCACTTTTGCCGCTGCTGCCTTCGTGCACGCGTGCCGCCGATCCACAAATTCAGGCGAGCGGAAACACAGTAGTGGCACTCACAAAGCCCCACGAGGAATGGCGCGGAGTAGTCAGCGCCGCGGCCTATGCCGTGCTGTTTGAGGAAGACACCGAGCCATCGGGAAGCAGCCCCTTGAACAAGGAGCACGGCAAAGGAACCTTCGTCTGTGCCGCCTGCCGCTTGCCAATATTCAAGAGCGCCAACAAGTTCGAGAGCGGCACCGGTTGGCCGAGCTTCACCCAGCCGATTGCCGGTCATTACGAGACCAAGCAAGATTTCAAGATGATCTGGCCGCGAACCGAGTATCACTGCGCACGCTGCGGCGGACATCAGGGACATCGTTTCAATGACGGCCCGAAGCCGCGCGGTGAACGCTGGTGCAACAACGGACTTGCGCTGGAATTCGTTCCAGAAGGCCAACCAATGCCCGAGCTGAGGAGCTGAGAATGAACTTTACAAAGATTCGATTGATGCCGCAGGCGGCCACGCTGGCGTTGCTGATGGCGATGTTTGCGGTGAGTGCATGCGCAGGACCGGTGAATGGCGCCGCGAACTCACCCGATGAAAGCGGTGACAAGACTGAATCGGCGATTTTCGCGGGTGGCTGCTTCTGGTGCATGGAGCCGCCCTTCGACAAGTTGGAAGGTGTGATCTCCACGACCTCCGGCTACACCGGCGGCAAGCTTCCCAATCCAAGCTACGAACAAGTTTCCGAAGGCAGCACCGGTCATGCCGAGTCGGTCAAAGTGGTGTTCGACCCGGCAAAGGTCAGCTACAAGAAGCTGCTCGATGTGTATTGGCACAACGTCGATCCGTTTGCGATCGATCAGCAGTTCTGCGATCACGGTGATCAGTACCGCACGGCAATATTTACTCAAGGTCCCGAGCAGATGAGACTCGCCGAGGAGAGCAAGCGCGAGCTGGAAGCATCCGGACGCTTCGACAAGCCTATCGTCACCCAGATTGTCCCGGCTTCGACCTTCTATCCGGCCGAGGGTTACCATCAGGATTATTACATGAAGAATCCGGTGCGCTACAAATTCTACCGATATAATTGTGGACGGGATGCGCGGCTTGAGCAGATCTGGGGCAGTTCGGATCATTGAGACGGATTCAATCCTCGTCCACTTGACGGGTCTTGGGCATGGCGTGAGCGAATGGAAGGCAATCTCGAGCGGGCGTCGTCGCTATGATTCGACCGCTCGCAATTGCTTTCTGAATCGCTCACGCCAGCCCAGGCTTTAAAACCACCGTCCATCTTTCATCGAAAACCAGAACGTGCTTGGTCATGCGGGATTGATTCCTCAAATGATTCTTGCAGTTACTATTACGGCTGTTGAGTAACAGGATTACCAGAAATGAGACTCTCAAGACTTCCCGTTCTCGTTGCGATTGTCGCGCTCGTACTTCTTTTGATTTCCGGTCCCGGCACGCGACTGGATCTCTGGCAGTTCGGTACCGGTTTCAAACTGATGACTTGGGCGACTTACCTGGGCTTGGGCGCGGCTGCACTGGCAGTCGTGTTGTTGCTGATCCCACGCATTCGTCGAGGACATGCGAAGACTTTGATCTCCGGGATTGTGATTGGGCTTGCGGCCGCGGCAATGCCTTTGCTCGGGCTCTATACGGCGAAGACGGTTCCATTTATCCATGACATCTCAACGAACACCACGCGGCCGCCTGAATTTGTCGCCGTGTTGCCATTGCGCGCCGATGCATCAAACCCGTCAAGCTACGGTGGCCCCGAAGTCGCTGCGGCACAGAAGGCAGGCTATCCCGAACTGCGCACGCAGATGCTCGATGTGGCTCCCGCCGACGCATTCGCGCGCGCAGAGAAAGTCGCACGCGACATGGGCTGGGAAATCGTCGCCGCCGTTCCACAGGCAGGACGCATTGAAGCCACCGACACCACATTCTGGTACGGCTTCAAGGACGACATCGTCATCCGCATAGAAGCCGAAAGCGAAGCGAGTCGCATCGATATCCGCTCCGTATCACGCGTCGGTAAAAGCGATGTCGGCAAGAATGCTGCGCGAATTAGAGCGTTCGTAAAGGCGTTGGGCAGTCTACCTGTCAACGGCTGATTCGACGAGTGAGATATTTTCCATGACGCTGGCGTGGTGAAAGTCTCCTTTTACTCGCAGCGCAGAGCCTGAATCGGACTCGTCGCCGCTGCGCGTCTGGCCGGAATCCAGCAGGCAAGCAAGGTGGTGGCGATCACCAAGGCGAGCATGCAGGCGATGCTCAATGGATCAATCATGCTGACGCCAAACAACTGTAAGCGCAGCAGTTGACCGAGCAAGAGCGCGAGCACTGATCCAATCGCAACGCCGACCATGAGTAGTCGTGCGCCATCTCCGAGCACGAGTCGAAGTATTGCTGCACGCGTCGCACCTAGCGACATGCGCACACCGATCTCGCTGGTTCGCCGCGATACCGCGAAGGCGATTACGCCATAGATTCCGATTCCGCTCAGAGCGAGCGCACAACCGGCAAAGACTACGAGCAGCAACATTGGTGTGCGACGCCCGTCGAGCGAATGGTTAATGCGTGCGTCCATCGTGGTGACGCCCCAGACCGGTTGCTCGGGATCGATGCGGGCGACCGCCGCGCGCAATGGGCTGAGCAGGTTGCCTAAATCAAGATCACTGCGGATCAGCAAGCGGAAGATCCGTGACGACGATTGATTCACCGGAAAATAAACTGTTGCATTGCCATTTGAATCGGATAGTCGCGTGCGCTTGATCGTAGCGACGACGCCAACCACGGTGCTCCACTTCAGACCATTGAGTTCGCGAATCGCGATGCGTTGCCCGATCGGATCCTTGTCGCCGAATGCTTGTTGGGCAAGCTCGGCATCGACGATTGCGACGGGCTGCCCGGTTTTGCTGTCACGCGAATCAAAATCGCGCCCTTTCAGCAAGGAAATTCCCATGCTGCGGAATAAGTCATCTCCCGCGCTTTGCAGATAGGCTGATGTCGAGCGAACATCATGCTGGCTATTTTCGAAGAAGAAGCTC
>JBBSVJ010000036.1:0-21902 GCA_038233665.1 Lysobacterales bacterium | reverse complement strand
GCTATGGCTGATGCAATCGCGAAACAGGGCTCGCGCGGCACTCATCGTGCAAACGGCAGTCGTTTATTGGGAGCCACAGCACAGATTCAACCTAGCTACATAAAATCGTTGGCACACTCCGTGCTAGTTCACTGCACGCGACGCTCGAAGTTACAACGGAGGAACTGATGGCGCTTGAAGAAACCAGTCTGCGCATGATGTTCGAGCGTACCGCTGACGCGCTGGTCGTGCTCGATGTGCAGGCGGGCTATTTCATCGACTGCAACCAGGCAGCGGTGGACATGTTGTGCTACACGGACAAGAGCGAAATGTTGGCACAACAGCCAGCACAATTTTCGCCCAAATTCCAACCCGATGGCAGACTCTCCTCGGAAAAAGCCGACGAGATGGTTGCCACTGCCACGCGTGATGGCAGCCATCGCTTCGAATGGGTCCATTGCAGCGCGCAGCGTGCGGACTTTCCGGTCGAGGTCCTGCTCACCCCGATCATTGCCGACGGTCGGCAACTCATCATTGGCACGTTGCGCGACATCACCCAGCAAAAGCAGGATCAGAAGACTCAAGCCGCATTGCGCCAGATTTCCGAGGCCACCCATTCCACCGGGACCCTGACCGAAATGTTCGGCCGCATCCACCAGATCGTTGCGGAGTTGTTGCCGGCGCGAAATTTCTTCGTTGCTCTGTACGATCAAGCCCACGATGAACTGAGCTTTCCTTATTACGTGGATGAGCACGACGTCGCTCCGGAACCACGCAGCCTCGACGATGGAACCCTTTCAGGTCGTGTAGTCAAGAGCGGGCAGGCTCTGTTGTTCACCCCGGAGACCGTACGCGAAGGAGTCCATGAGCAATTTACGTTGGTCGGCACCGACTCGATGGATTGGCTTGGTGTACCACTCAAATCGCAATCACAGACCATCGGCGCGCTGGTCGTTCAGAGCTATACCGGCGATGTCCGCTACCTGGAAAAGGACAAGATCCTGCTCGAATTCGTGTCCGGTCAGGTAGCTGCGGCGATTGAACGCAAGCAGGCGGCTGATGCCCTGCTTGCGTCCGAGAAACGTTTTCGGCTGTTGTTCGACCAAAACCTGGTTGGGGTGTTTCGCAGCCTGCCCGATGGTCGGCTGCTCGAGTGCAACGACGCCGTTGCACGGATGCTTGGCTATGAATCGAGGGCCGAAATCATCGGCGTCAACAGTGAGTCGTTCTATTTTGAACAAGGGGACCGCGAGCGCTATCTCGCTTACCTGCGCAACTATGGCTCAGTCAACAATTCGGTGACTCGCCTGCGCCGCTTGGATGGGTCGGAAGTCTGGGGCATGCAGACAGTCAATCTAATTCGGGATGAGCCCGGCCAGCCCGAGATTCTGCAGGGCACCCTGATCGATTTCACTGAGCGCAAGCAGGTAGAGCAGGCGCTTTTGCTGAGCGAATCGCGGCTGGAAGAGGCCCAGCGCCTCGCTCACGTCGGCAGTTGGACCTGGGATGTGGCCACACGCACGATGACCTGGTCTGATGAGCTATGCCGCATCTACGGCGTGTCGCCGGCTTGTCACAGACCCTCCTACGAAGATTTCCTTGAGCGCGTCCACCCCGAAGATCGCACGGCGGTGGAAGCGCTGGTCGCCAAGGTAATGCTGGAGCGCAAACCGCTCAGCCACGAAACGCGGATCATCCGCTCAGATGGCGAGATCCGTACCGTCTTCGACCAGAATGAAGTGCTGGTCGACGACCAGAATCGAGTGACCGGCATGGCAGGCGCCACCCTGGACATCACCTCGCGCAAATTGGAGGAGCGACTGGAACGGGATCGCAGCCTGATCCTCGAGCAAGTGGCGCAAAACCAGCCCTTGCCGGAGATTCTCTCGCGTATTTCGAGCATGCTGGAAATACAGATTCCAGGATCTCGCAGTTCAGTCCTTCTGCTCAAGGATCGCCGCTTGTGGACCGGCGCCGCGCCGCACCTGCCGCAGGAATATTCAGATCATCTTAACGGGCTGCCGATAGGACCTGGGGTAGGCTCCTGCGGCACCGCATGCTTCGATAACCGAACGGTAATCACCGAAAACATAGCCACCGATCGCCTTTGGGATGACTACCGTGAGCTGGCCTTGCCGCACGGATTACGCGCTTGCTGGTCGATGCCCATTCCATCCAACCGCGGTGATGTTCTGGGCTCCTTTGCGGTTTACCGCGACCAGCCATCGTGCCCAAGCGCGCGCGATCTCGAGTTCATGGCCATGGCTACACGGCTGGCCGCCGTTGCCATCGAGCACCGGCTGCTCACCGATCAGCTGTCCCATCAGGCTCAGCACGATGCATTGACTGGACTGCCCAATCGGTTGTTGTTCCAGGATCGTCTGAATCAGGCCCTGGCCCAAGCGGAGCGAAAAAAGCTGCAGGTGGCGGTGCTGTATATGGATCTTGATCGCTTCAAGAACATCAACGACATGCTCGGCCATTCGTCAGGCGATGCCCTGCTCCGCCAGGCATCCACCCGCCTGCAAGCCTGCATTCGCAAGACTGACACCCTGGCACGGCTGGGCGGCGACGAGTTCACCGTGGTGTTGAGTGAATTGAATGACCCGCAAGACGCGATGCGCGTGGCCACCAAACTCATTGAAACCATGCGTGCCCCGTTTCATGTGGATCGGCAAGAGTTGTTCGTCACCCTATCCCTGGGCATCAGCATCTATCCGGACGATGGTGTTGAAAGCGACACCTTGATGGCCAACGCCGACGCGGCGATGTATCGCGCCAAGGAAACGGGGCGAGACAATTTCCAGTGGTTCGCCGCCGAGATGAATACCTTGGCCAAGGAACGCATGAGCATGGACAGCCAACTCCGCCAGGCTTTGCGATTAGGGCAGTTGAGCCTGCATTACCAGCCTCACTGCGGTGCGGACGGGGAGATCCAGGGCTTCGAGGCATTGATGCGCTGGAATCATCCGACCATGGGCATGGTATCGCCGGCCCGATTCATTCCCTTGGCCGAAGCCAGCGGCCTGATCGTCCCGCTGGGCGAATGGGCACTACGCACTGCTTGTGCCCAGATGGTCGCCTGGCGCGAGTCCGGACATCCGACCCTGCGTATTGCGGTGAATGTTTCCGCAGTCCAGTTCAAGCGCTCAGATTGGGTCGATACCGTGCGTCGCGCATTGCACGATGCGCAACTGGCACCCGACGCTCTGGAACTGGAGATCACCGAGAGTTTGCTGCTGCATAGCGTCAGCGAAACCTCGGCCCATCTGTTCAAGCTGCGCGAACTGGGCGTGGGCATCGCGATTGATGATTTCGGCACCGGCTATTCGTGCCTGGCCTATCTGCACAAGCTACCCGTCACCACCCTGAAAATCGATCAAGCCTTCGTCCGCGATATCGGGCGCCAATCCCTTCCGGGTCAGGAGGAGGCGCCGATCATCCGCACCATTATCGCGCTGGCCCACAACCTTGGCATGAGCGTGGTCGCCGAGGGCGTGGAGACGATCGCCCAGCGGGATCTGCTGCTGTCATTGGGTTGCGAAAGACTCCAGGGGTTTCTGCTGCATCGTCCGATGACCGTGAAGCAAGTCGATGTTCTGCTCAATCCGCTGGGAGAAAAGAAAACTACCCGCACTAACAAACTGCGGGCGGAAGACCTAGCGTCGCAGCCCGCCGCGGATGCCAAACTGACTACGGCGACGACTGCGTGGAGAATCAACCCAGACGACGCGTCACTCGGCGACTGAAAGACAGCGCGCCATCGATTTATCCTCCGTGTCATCGCGAGAAAATGGAAAAACTTCCCGCTGCCAAGGTCCGCGGCAACCCCGGCTTACCAGCGATCAGGCTAGACTCGGTTCCAAAGCGACATCGATGCCCGGCTTTCAATGCATGGCTTGCAAAGCCGTTCGGCGCACCACCACAGTGATCACGAACAGCGCCTTTCAGCGTAGCGATTGGCAAAGCGCAGATTCAAACCGGCGGCAGCCCTTGGCAAATTCGCCTATTGCCAGCGCTGTCTAGACTATTGTCTAGTTCATCGCAGATCACGCGTTCAGACGACAGCGAGCGGCGTCGCGGGCAACAATCGATCGAGGCGGATCAACCCGCGGTCATTCGCTAGCTGCAAGTCCTCGACAACCTCTGCACAAGTTGTTTCGATATCGGCCCATGCTGAATCGCCGAGGTTGACGCCAACCCAGCGATTACGGCCTTCGGCTTTGGCCAGGTAGAGCGCGGCATCCGCCAGCGAGAGCACTTGTTCCCAAGTCAGTGTTCCGGTTTGGCCAACACGGAACGGCAACGAACAATATCCCAGCGAAACGGTTTTTTGCAGCAACCTCCCGTCAGGCAGCGTGAACGTCGTCGCCTCGATTGCGTTCCGCAGTTTCTCGCCGACGACACGCACGTGAACATTTTCCTTGACCCAAGCAACGGCGACGAAGTCTTCACCGCCCCAACGCACGAGGTTGTCAGACTTTCGCATCGCGCTGGTCAACACTTCGGCGGTCTGCTGCAGCACCGCATCGCCGGCCGCGTGACCGTAGACGTCATTGACCTGCTTGAAGAAGTCCAGGTCAAGAATGTAAATCCCGATCGCTGTGTCGCGACTCGGCTGTCTGCCGTGTTGGAGATCGATCGCGTCTCTGGCAATGCGCGCGGACTGCGTCTCCATGAACTCGTGCAGGAAGCGCCGGTTGTGCAATTTGGTCAGCGTGTCGCGGACCACCAACTCCGACAGTTGCAGGCCCAGGCGGATGGCCGTGTGGCGCATACGTCGCTGATCAAGACTGATGAGGAACACCGCGACTGCATAGATCGCGAAGGCGGTTGCGAGGATGCTCGCGCCCCACGGCGGACGCTGATCGCCAACAGCCATTACGAACAACGCGCCAACCGGAGGCAGCATGTAGATCATGTAAACGAGCGGACTGAAACCGAGGCTCATGACTGCGCCGGACACCAATCCCGAGGTCAGCACCGCAACGATCGCAATGCGCGCAGGATCCAGCAGCGGCCAAGTCAGCACGACCAACGCCCCCAGCGAGACGGCCGACAACGCAACGCCAAATGTGAAGACGATGAACTGCGTCCGCACGCTTGTATGACGCTCACGCCACTCCTCGGGAATCAGCGCCAGCAGCAAACGCCCGATGGTAACCGCGATGAGAATCGCGAAAACCCCTCGAACACCGGCGTCCACGCGGTAAGCCGGCGCAATGGCCCAGCCGATCACCGCGGTCAATATCAGCAACGTGACGACTGCGCGACGACTGCGTTCGTAGAGATCCCGAACCAACTGCTTCTGGATTTCTCCCTCCCAGGAGAGGTCCATCTCGGCTTCGACATTCGGCCTGACAATTGTTGCAGGGTTCACGGCGCGTTTGTCTCCAGTTCGTCGCATTTTCGGTTGCAACTCAGAATCAACAAGATTGATGCTCTAGGTCGACGAACTGACCAGCACATCACGACGACCAACCATCTATCGCTGACACTTTCAGGCCGCGCCCAGATTACGACAAGGAAATGCTTCCCAAAACGTACCGATCAGACAGAGTGCCATGAATGCCGGACACTATTGGCGGGCAAGTCGATTTAAATGAACCTTTCACCATCGTGTAAACACCGTCAAATCGGACACTCAGCATACTCGGCGTACCGGCTCTCGCAGGGTGGCGATCCACTACATCCACAACAAGCGACGTTTCGACCGCCGCGAAAAGATCGGTGATGAGGCTTTTGTCTTCCAAGCTTGATCTATCCATTTCAGCACAGCCGAGTCACAGGCTAGTTCAGAGATAGACCTGTTCCTCTTTGAAGTCCAGCACCTGATAAGTCGACAAGCTAGCGGATGCATCCAAGGCTCATGCGCCGAAAGCGCGCATCGCCAACACGAAATCAATGGCTAGCCTATCGAAAGACAGCGCGGCCAACAGTACTGACTAAATGCGCTTCAGTCAGAACGCATGCATAAAGTGACAGGACCGTTGCAGACTCCACCGTCGACCGACGGCTGACTTTGGAAACGCCTGACAACCGTTTGTCGGCGAAGTACTACCTGCCTTCATCGACATCGCCCTGATCTGGGGAAACAAATACAGTTGCAGAGCGGTGACTATTACCGCGTCACGCAGATCACCACCTCCGACCGAGCAGCCACAGAAATCGCGCGCAACGCGAGATGCGTTGAGCTCTGCGATAGGGCCAACGGATGGCCGCGCGCCGCTGGAGCGCTCCAGTTAAAATAATAATATACCTTTGTTAAATACTTTTTCGATCCGCATGCCGACTACCGACGACTCGGCTTGATTTATCGGGAACGCGGCTCGCCTTTTTTCTGGGCAAGCGCCAGTTCCACGGCAAGCGCTGCGCTCGCGTGGGCGACTACATCAGTCGATTGACCAGTCGATCGATTCGCGTGCGCGTGAGCTGTTTCAGCTTCTTGCGCACGTGATCCGGATAGTCTCGCGGGCTATCCAGCGAATGGAAATCGGTCAGGCGAGATGCGTGTCGCTTCAATGCCTCCCACTCGGCAGCGTTGCGAGTCGCCAGCAATCGTTCCGGATCACGCAGAAGCAATCCGTTCTCAAGATCCAACCCCCAAGCGCGCGGATTGAGATTGTGCCCAGTCAGCAGGGACACATCATCATCGACGAACAGGCCCTTCAGGTGATAACTGTTCTCGCCGTTGCGCCAGAGCCAGAGCCTGAGCTGCCCGCTGTCGATATGCCGGCGGTGGGTGTGCGCGAAGCGACGCAGATTATTTTCGTAAAGGTAGGGCAACATCCCGATGGTCGTGAATGGCTGGTCGGGCGAAACATAAAAATCGTTGGCTGTCTTGTCGCCAACCATGATGTCAACGTGACATCCACGGCGTAACAACTGCCCGATCGCTGTACGCATCGGCCGAGGCATGTTGAAGTATGGCGTCAGCAAAACCACACGTTCTCGCGCTTCACGCAGCAATGCCAGCAATACCTGGTTGAGGGCGTTGTCTGTGCGACCGAAGCCGAGCAGTGGTGTCACCAGTACCTGTCCTGGGCTACGGATGTCCGATGGCACACGGTAGTGCGCACGTCGCAAGGTCTCGCGAAATCCACGTATCGTGCTTTGCAGCATCTTGCCCGGTGGCTCAACAGGAATATTGAGGCGACGTACTGCTGGGCTGGCAATTAGCTGATGCTGGGTGAAGTCTGCGAGCGCATCGGCTAGTCCACTGTCTTGCAGGCTGTGATAACGATCGAGCCGGTAGCGTCCGTGCCAGTTCAGATACACATCGTTGAAACTGGCGCCGCTGTAAAGCACGGTGTCGTCAATCACGATGCCCTTCAGGTGCAGCACGCCGAACAGCTCGCGGTTCTGCACCGGCACCCCGTAAATATCGACGCCCGGCCCATGCCGTCGTGCGTACTCGCGATACATGCCCGCGTTGCCTTCGCTCTTGTCCTTGCCAATCAAGCCGCGCTGCGCTCGATGCCAATCCACAAAAAGGGAAATGCGCAGCATCGGTTGCCGCGCGTGGGCGGCGTACAGCGCATCCATGATTTCGCGCCCACCGTCATCGTCTTGCAAATAAAGCACCACGATCACGATGCGATGCTGCGCGCTGGCGATCCTGTCCAGAAGCTCGCGGCGAAAACTCGCTGGATCCGGCAACACGGCAATCGACGACGCCGACACCGCGAACGCAGAGAGATCGGCGAGCAGCGTCGGCGGCTTGCGCCGGCGCAATGGCGACGCGATACGGTTTGCCAACTTTCGTGGTGCGCTATTCAATTCGTTCAACGCCAAAGATCGAGGTGGGCCCACATGGTATTCCATTGCACGCCTTCGCCTCGGAACGTACTCGCTGGCGTTTATTCCGCGCAGATAATCCATGGCCAACCAGGTTTTTCCATGAACGAGTTTGTGTCGACCAGATCACTCGCTCAGCTGTAATGATTCTTGATCAATCGCGCGCGCGTTCTTCTCCGTTACTGAATTCGATGAGCGCACGGATTTGAAATCCATTCGGAAATGAGCGAATGGCACCTGATCGCCATCTCCATGGTTTGCGGGCGCGAGAACGATTGCGCTATCGCTTGGTTGAAGCCAAGGATTTTTTGCTCGTAGAGTCGGACGCCGCTGCACCATCGAACCCAGCGCCAGCCCATCGTCTTTCTTTTTTACCATCCACTTGGATGGTGCTATGATCTGGCCATGCCCAAACTCAGACCGTCCAGCGCCTCCAAGCCCCTTGACGAAAAGGTCACGATCAATCTTGGCGTGATGGATCTCGGCCAGATTGATCTCCTCGTCCAGGAAGGCTTCTATTCCAACCGAACCGATCTCATTCGAACCGCGATCCGCAACCAACTCGCGGTTCATGCCCAGGTCGTCGAACAGGTTGCAACGCGGAAGACGCTGGTCCTCGGCATTCAGCATTTCGGCGTGCCTGAATTGCGTGCAATCAAGGCGTCAGGAAAGAAGCTAAATATCCGCGTACTTGGCCTTGCGACGATAGGCCCCGATGTCACGCCCGCTTTGGCGTTGGCCGCCATCGAATCCATCAGTGTCTTGGGTGCGCTACATGCCAGTGCTGCGGTCAAGACCGCACTCGCGGATCGCATCAGCTAATTGAATAGAGGAAAACCTATGCGCCCACTTCACGAACAACTTTCCGACGCGACACGTCTCACCAAGAGCGGAAATCTGTCTGGCGCCGTCGCGTCAATTCAAGCCGCGCTCACTGGCGGCTTTCATCAAACCCAAGCACCGTCCGCGCAAACGCCAGCGGAACATGCAGATATCGTGCTGAGGCCGCTCAGGAAACTGGACGTTGCAACGCCACGCCTGCCCCGTCTTCTCGATTACGAATCCAAGGCTGACGACGAAGCATCGCAACCTCGCGTTTCAGACAACGATATTTCACCGTCAGGTCATTTTCTTCGCAGCCGCTTCGCCAATGATGCCGGCGCGCGTGAGTATCAGTTGTTCGTTCCCCCTGCGCAGCACGGCAAGCGTCTTCCTTTAGTCGTCATGCTGCATGGATGCACGCAGGATTCCGACGCATTCGCAGCCGGCACCGGCATGAACGAGATAGCGCTTAAACGGGGATTCTACGTTCTCTATCCCGCGCAGGCACAGAGTGCGAACGCGAACCGTTGCTGGAACTGGTTTGAAAAATCGCATCAGCAGCGCGATATGGGAGAGCCCGGCATTCTTGCCGGAATGACACGCGACGTATTCGCTAACCACGACGTCGATCCTCAACGCATCTATGTCGCGGGATTGTCAGCCGGCGGCGCGATGGCCGTTATCCTCGGTGACACGTATCCGGATCTGTATGCGGCAATTGGCGTGCATTCCGGCCTGCCGTCGGGCGTCGCGCACGATCTCCCGAGTGCTCTGGCGGCGATGAAAGGCGGCCAGGCATTCGGAGTAAATATGAGATCACCGGGAAAAGCGAGCCAGCGCAGCCAGCCTTCCTCATCAAGTAGTGTGAAAAACGTGCCGCCGACCATCGTCTTTCACGGCGATCAGGACAAAACCGTTCGCTCAAGCAATGGCGATCAGATCGTTGCTTCGTGCGTTCGATCAGCGTCAGGCGTCAGTAAACCACTTGAAGCGAGATCGCTGAGCGAACGCAGTCGCTCGAACAACGGGCGTGAATACACGCGAACATCGCATCGTGATGCCGACGGCCTCCTCATCTCCGAGCTATGGACCATCCACGGCGCGGGGCACGCCTGGTCTGGCGGCCGAAAGGCAGGTTCATACACGGATCCAACTGGACCGAGTGCCTCGGAAGAGATGATCCGCTTCTTTTTCTCGCATGAAAAATCGGCGTGAGTTGTAAGGTCTGCATTTGAGTCAGTCGTCGGACGAGAATCTGAGACCGCCGCTTCTATGCAGCCAATCACGATCGGAAAAAACTTAGTCGCCTGAGATTTCGAAGCTGCGACCTGACCCGGATTTTCTCGGGTTCAGTACAGGTTGCGTCGCAGGGAGGACCCTTCGCGAGACAAGGTGCCACTCCAGAATGCCCTAAATGCGCAGAGTTCCAAGCTCCCGCGCGCCATCCAGGAATCATCCGCTTCCTCGACAGGAGGTTGTCGGCGCTTCTCATCAATCGAGGATCTGTCCAATGTTACGAATCATTGTGTGTTGCCTGATATTGCTGGCCGCGACTGCCCATGCCGATCAGCCTACTACTAAGCCTGCGCAACTCTCCTCCGCAGAAGCGACGCTGTTTCCACGCATCAAGTCAGCGGGCGGCGTGTATGCACTGAAGGGTGATATCGACATGCCGGCTGTTTCCAGCATGCATCGCGTGCTGATCGACGCCACGCAGGACGCGACCACCGATACCGGCATAAACCGTCGTCTCGAGGCGGCAGCCAGGGCCCTGAACCTGTATGCGCTGGCCGGCGTACCGGCGGACAAGATCAATATTGCTGTCGTCATTCATGGCAAGGCGACACCCATCGTCCTTTCGGAGGCGAGCTACAAAAAGCACTTCGGAAAGGCCAACGCCAACGCCGCTTTGATGGCAGAACTGCGCGCGGCAGGTGTCGAAATTTTCGTTTGCGGGCAAGCCTTGCGCCACGCTGGCTTTGATGTAGCCGACGTCTCCGGGAACGTGCATGTGGCTTTATCGGCAATGACCAAGCTCGTTGATCTACAGGCTGCCGGCTACGGGTTGATTCCATGACGGACGCTATGGCCGTGATCGCTCGGCAATCATCGTACCGCGCGACGGAATTCAAGAGTCAACTCGTTTATCCTCAAATCGAGGTCATGCCGACCTTACGAAGATTTCCAGAGTATGAGCCTGCTCGATAAATTCAGAAAATGGCGCTTGCGTCGCCTCCTCGCTCGCAACCCGATTTCTGAAAAGCTCTGGCAAAGCGCGCTGCAACGCTGTGCACCAGCGCGTCGACTCGACGCGTCGGATCAGGCCAAGCTGCGGGTGCTGGCCATGGTGTTCCTTGATCGTAAGTCAGTGGAACCGGTCAAGGGTCTGGAACTCGATGAAAGCGATCGCCTGTTGCTCGCCACTCACGCGTGCGTACCGATCCTGAAACTGGGATTCGAATGGTACGACGGCTGGCACAGCGTCATCGTGTACCCGGACGCATTTATTCCGCGGCGCCTACAGATGGATGCTGCCGGCGTGGTTCACGAGACCAACGCCGTGTTGGCGGGTGAAGCATGGGGGCGTGGGCCGGTGATCCTGTCGTGGGCCTCTGTGCTCAGTATCGGACAGCAGCCTGGGCGCAACGTGGTCATCCACGAAATGGCACACAAGCTCGATATGCTCAATGGCGACGCCAATGGATTCCCGCCATTGCATCGGCGCATGGACAACCGCGTGTGGTGGAAGGTGTTCTCAAGCGCGTGGGATCACCTGATCGAACAGCAGCGCAAAGGAGTGCACTTGCCGATTGATCCCTACGGTCTTGAAAGTCCAGCCGAGTTCTTCGCGGTTGTCAGTGAACAATTCTTCGAGGCCCCGGCAGCTTTGCGTCAGCATTTGCCGGAGGTGTACAAGCAGCTCACGCAATTCTATCGACAGCATCCAGGTTGAGCACGATGATCGGCAATAACAAAAGACGACACGCCCGCGTTTCAGCACAGAACATTTGAACTCGAAAAGGACAGATCAATTCGATTAACGTATGAAATATATTTTTTCCCGAATTCTTCGTGAGCGAGCAACGCCATCACAACTGCCCCTTGATCGGCAGAACGACCACTTCCATGAATTTTTCGCGCATAGGCCGGGCGGCCCAAATGTCGTAGGTGTACTTGCGCGTTGCTTGCAAGTCGGTTTCAAACAGCGTGGTCATTTTTTGCGCGAACGGATGATCGTAGATGTTGAGGTTGGCTTCGTCGTTGAGCTGGAACGAGCGCATATCGAAGTTCGTCGAGCCGACCGAAACCAACTCGGTATCAACGATCAACATCTTGTTGTGGAACATGGTCGGCTGGTACTCGTAAATCTCGATGCCGGATTGCAACAATTGTCCCCACTGCGATTTGGAAGCAATGCTCACGACATCGGAATCAATGTGTTCGCCGGGTACGATAACGCGAATCCGCACCCCTCGTTTGCTGGCAGCAATCAAGGCCTCAATCGCCAGAGAATCCGGCACGAAGTAGGCTGCCTGAAGGTCAATACTTTTTTCTGCCGCCGCGATCGCCATCAAATACATGAGATGCATGCTTTCGCTGCCACCCGCCGGTGAAGCGACAAAAACGTGCGCGGCTTTTTCGCCGACGGATTCAAGTTTGGGGAAATAGTCTTCGCCGTTGAGAATCACCCCGGTGGTCTTTATCCAATTGTCATTGAATGCCGCCTGCATCTGTCCAACTGTCGGCCCCTCGATGCGGAAGTGCATATCGCGCCAGTGCGCTGGATCCTGTGCGTGACCCTCCCAGTTATCCGCGATGCCAACGCCGCCGGTAAATCCAATCTTGCCGTCCACCACCAGCAGCTTGCGATGCGTGCGGTTGTTCATCCGCCCAAGGTTGTACCACTTCAAAGGTCGGTATCGGACAATTTCGACGCCCGCGTCTTTCATCGTCTGCAGCAGCGCCTCATCCATCTTTGCGCTGCCAACCCAATCAACCAGCATGTGAACCGCTACGCCGGCCTTGGCCCGATCCTCCAAAGCTTTCGCAAACTTGTTTCCGATCTCGCCTGACCAATAGATGTAGGTTTCAAACGTAATCGTCTTTTGCGCTGATCTGATCGCCTCCAACATGGACGGAAATATTTCATCACCATTGCTGAGCGCCGTGACCGCGTTTCCTTCAAGAACCGTCGGCCCTAGCAAGACTGACATCTCACGGATGAATTGTGGGTCAGTCGCTGCGTACCGATGATCGACCGTGTAGTCCAGCGATCTACCGGACGATGGAAGCAATATCCAGGTGATCAAGGCCGCAACCGATACCACCGTAATAACCGCGATCCACATCTTTTGCTTGCCCCTGATAAGCATTCGTTTGCGCCCCCGATGCGCAGAAAATCATTGAGTCTGGACGGCGAGCGGCGTGTCCAACCGCCATCCCCGTGACACGCTCAGTAAACCCCGTTTGGCTGAAAAACTTGATGTGGTTCGAGAAATTCTACCCCTCGGCGCTGCATCGTTTGTGAACCGCCTCCAGCAAAACGAGAGTAGCGAAATGACGACCGGAATGCACTTTCGCTAGCTACACAGTTTTCGCACGCCGGAGCATGACATTTTTAGCTAGAACGTTCGAAATCAGTCTTCCAGCATGCGTTTCAGCGCCAAGGCTCGATTCACTATCGTCCCGCCAACACGATCACGATATCGCAGATATTTCGTAGGACATCAGGTTTCGCCAAAATCGGTCAGGCCATGAGCGAACGCTACAGCGACAAATGCTGCCTTGAGAGAACTGGCCCCGTCACCGCGCTCATCACTGTGCTTTGGGCACAACGGCTTAGGCGGATCGATGCCGCCAACTACTCATCGTCATCCCCTCGACCCGTATAATCCGCGATTTTTCGAGAGTAATTTCATGCGCTCCAGCCACAATGGAATGTTAGCTTGCCTCGCCCAATTCCTTATTTGCGTCGCTGGAGGCTTCTGGGCAGGAAACACCGCCGATTCCGAAGGGCTCGCTACCGCTGTGGGAGCCTTCGGTATGCCGCTCGTACTATTTATGAGTTACGCGGCGGCTCAATGGGTCGGCATGACACTTGGCGTTGTACAGCTCGCGAAGCGGGCAGCAAAAGGCAAGCTCATTGAACCAACACTTGGCGACGAATCCGGCCTTGGCGCGGGCCGTCGTGATGACGAACGTCGTCTCAACCGCTCAGCCGTGGCGGTGGCAATCGCATTACTGCTGGCGGGATGTCTGCCTGTCGCGATCTTGGTTTGGCTTGTGGCCGATGGCGCGAGCTTCTTCAGCACGCTCCTGCGCTGCGTGACCATCGCCACCGGTGCGGCATTGCTGATGCGACGAGCGCTGTTTGCTGTCAACGGTTGAACCCGGCTATGAGGCGCCGAATTTATCTGTAAATCCAACTTTCATATCCTGCATCTTTAGCATTGTCATCTGCCCACCTCGAATCTAAAGCTTCAGGACTCGCTGCGACGCGCTACTTGCTCCGCGAAGCGGCTCTTCCATTCCTGACAATACGACCGACAGACGTGAAGTGTATGTCGAAGGGTTCGGCTATCTGCTGAAAGCGGTATCCGCCGGTAGCGTGCGCGGCGATGATCGCGGCGTCACGTGATCGGTGCCGAGTTGCGATGGACTCAAGCGATGGTGGCGGCGGACGTCGCTGCGCCTTGGAAACGCTGACGTCATCACTGACCCGCTTGCGTCGAAGACTCTTTGGGACAAAGGCATCGTCGCCAAGAAACACCTGGTTGTTGAGGTGAAGCCAAATCGAATCGACGCCCTTCCCTTCGGTGACAAAACGGATGTAGCGTCGACGAGCATCGGAGCGTCGCTTGGCGAAAGCGCCGAGCAAGCCGTCAGTCGCCAGCCAGTCCGGCGACGGCTCATCACCGACCATCGCCCGATAGCTGTCCCACGGCCACTTGCCCGGCTCGCGAACCATGCCGGCACGCACCGGATTCAACACGACATAGCGCGCCAATTTCAAAAGATAGCTGTCCGCATCGACCAGGATCGCCTTGAATCGCCCTTGGAATAAATGTCCGCTACGACGATGCCGACGATTGCTGGTCTGGGTGAAAACACCGTTCAACTGTCGCATGCCTTTCGACAGGTTGCCGTCGGGTGTCTCGATCAGCAAGTGACAGTGATTGCTCATCAGGCAATAGGCGTGGAAGACCCAATTGAAATCAGCCACCCCATCAGCCAGCACGGAAAGGAACTGCCAACGATCCACATCGTCCTCGAAGATCGCCTCGCGACGATGCCCACGAGAGGTCACGTGATAAAGCTCACCAGCAAATTCAAGCCGCAGCGGTCGGGCCATGAGCGGAGGCATCCGAGGGCGATGCTACTTTGCTCGACCTGACCCCGACATCGCTCATCGTCCTCGAAGATCACCTCACCACGATCGCCACGGCGATTTGATGGCATTCTGCCCGCATCATCAAGATGCTTTGGAGGCGAGGCTAACCCCGCTGCAGTACCCGTCGCGTTAACACAGGCCGCCGCCTATCCTTACTCAACCTTCAGCTGGAGAATCAGCATGATTCGCTCCATGACATCTTTAGTATTTCTACTGATTGCCCACTCCTGCATCGCGGTCGATATCAGTGAGACACCGGCGGAACCGACACAAACCGGAATGACCTGGGGAGTATCCCTCGCCGACGCCCCTGCTGGAGTCGTGCTGGTGGGATGTCACGGATTGCCGAAAACCGCGGCCGGCAGCTGCGATGCCTATGTCGGCGATACCGAATGTTCGACCGCACTACCGGTCCTGTGCGTGAACATCGATAACCGCGCCATGCCAGCTGGTCTTCAAACTACGTTCTATTCGGGTTGGCTGGGTGGGGAGATCGCCTTGGCGCCACCAGTGCGTGGCAACATCTTCGCTGACCGCGCGGCTGCCGACTTATGGTGCAGCGACCACTTCGGGTCTGCTTGGCGAATGGGCGAACATCACGATCGCAGCAACGGCCCCGGTGGCTGGTCGTTCTACGCCGCAGGCGCTGGCATTGGCGAGAACCTTCTCCACACTCGCTTCTGGACTGCGATCAACGACACTGCCGGAAACTGCTGGAACAAAAAACAACCACTGCGGAAATAGAATCAGAACTAGCGCTGCGACTGCCTAGTCAGATGAGATAAGAACTTCCCTGAGGATGACGCTGCTTTGCTAGACCTGATCCCGTCATCCCTTCGTTCGCCATCTCGACCTCAAGAATGCAAAAACGCCGGGAATCACCCGGCGTCATTTCTATCTTGGAAGCCACGGCCACACGGCTGGCATCATCCACGGCAGACGTCTCGGATGATGCAGCTGAGGAGGGTGGCAATTCAGAGCCGAGCATCCGATGAAAGATGCGTGCCCATGAGTCACACCCTTGTCACCAAGCTCAGCTTAAGCAATTCACCGTAGCCTCGTCAGCTGCACAGTCAGAAGATTGACACCTTTCCTTTCGCAGCGGTCGATCAGGTCCTCACGTCCCGATCATCGGGCTTCTCATGCGGGTCCGGAGGTGGTGGCCTGTCTTCAAGGAGCTCGATCTGGTCGGCCGATTGCATGATGAGGTGCGTCTGGTAATAGAATTTGCCGGTATCAACACCGTTTGCAGTGAACATGATTTTCGTGCGCTTGACCACACCCATCACCTCGACGGGCTTTCGCTTGAGTGCTGCTTCAAAGTCGTCGCCAAATTTCTTTCGCAGCTCTTCCTGAGCCTTCGGCAAGATGCGAACGCTGAAATTACGCGGGTCGCGATAATCGATTTCAGAGTTCAGATAGAGATCGCCTTTACTGCGTCCGGTTGCCTGTACGTTCAACACGAAGACACCGGGCACTCCATCGGGCGCTTCGTCGGCTGCGGCGATGGGTGCGAGCAGCGCAGCAACACGTGCGCCATATCCACTCCTTAACAATGCCTTCAGCACGGCGTAGGTGACCCGGTTGCCACCGCAACGGTCGAACACGATCGGCGCGATGTTGGCGTATTGCTCGGCGCCGGTTTGCTTCCAGGTCTTCTCCGCATCCGCTGCGTTACCATCCAGGGTCTGCTGTGCCCACAGTCGAAACAGAGCTGCCATTTCCACGGCCCGCAGCTGCCCGTAATCCAGCAACCGCCGTGCTGTGCGTATCTGGGCGAGTGATGAGTCGAAGTCGTCGCGCCAGCACAGCAGGAACGAGGCGTAATTGCCGCGGGTCCAGGCGTCGTCAGGTGTGTCCTTGAGTTGATCTTGATAAAGCTTGTCGGCCTCGTCGGCCTTGAGGCCAACAAGCTGGGCGTGAATTATTCCGTTGCGCGCTTCCAGGCGCTGGTTTTGCGTTGCGTTCTTATATTTCAACACCTTGGTCAGTGAAACCGCCGACTCCTCAAAACGCTCTTGTCGGATCAACAGACTGGCCTGCGAGAGAAGCCACTCGCGATCATCGGCGCCCGCTTTTCGGGCCGCTTCCAGTGCTGCCGATGCATCTTCGAAACGCTCCGTGTTTGCATAAATGCGTGCTCGCAGCAGATATGCGACAGGATCGTTCGGCGCCAAGGCTATGGCCTTGTCCAACGATTTCTCAGCAGCTGCAAGATTCTCGGGCTTGTACTTTGTACCGGAGAGATAGCCTTCCAGCATCAACAGCCGTGCCTGCTCGCGCAGAGCAGATGCCGAATCCGGATTGACTTGAAGCTCGTGGCTCAGGATGGCTCTTGCGCCAGCGAGTTTGCTCGTATCGCCTTGCCAAGACTTCAACAACTCCGCCGCGCGTGCGACCTTGTCAGTTGTTGCCGCCTCGCGGGCAAAGGCCAGTGACGACGCGAGCGCAAGACACACGCAAATCAACACGATTCTCAGCATGGTCCATCTCCTTGGTTGCTGGATGAGGCAGAGAGCAAAGTTTACGGACTGCCCGAGTCGGCACAAGCACAAAGCCGGGTCAGGCTGCACACTTGATCCCTGCCTTTTTGGAGAGTGTAACCTGACCCGGTTTTGCGCCCCAACATGCCGATGCTACTTTGCTAGACTTGGACCAACCTGACCCCAGTCTCGCCAATTCACCGCAGCCTCGTGAGCTCCATAATCAGAAGATAGAGCCCCTTTGTCTCCGCGCACCAATGATGACTGCGCGCGGTTAAACTGTGTCGATAGCACATGAGATTTGAGATGAAACGATGTTTGTTGTTGTTTCTGCTGGCTGGGCCGGCATTCGCCGCCAGCGCTTCCATGCGCGAAGTTTCTCTCAACTTGTCTGATTGGCAACCGATTACATTTGACGGCATCAAGCCAACCCTGTTCCGGCAGATCGAAACTCCGAATGGCGAAGGCATCGCAATGACGGTCGCGAACTCATCGTCGTTCCTGGTATACGCATTCCAGAGCGTCGAAACGATTTCCGGCATCAGCTGGAATATGCGCTACAGCGGATTGCCTGCGGTGGCAAATCGATCCGACGAGTCCTCCAAAAACGGTGATGATTTTGTGCTTCGCGTCGGCTTGATAACAGCCGGCGATCGAAAGCACGTATCGATGTTTGCTCCAGGTTGGATCAAGCAGCTGGCGAAGACCATGAACGTTTCTGTGGGCAACGTTGTGTACTTGGCCGCCAGCCGCTACCACCCGCGCGGCAGCACTTGGCCAAGCCCGTATTCCGACCAACTGTCTTATGTCAGTGTGACCGAGCTGACCGATACAGCGCATCCGAACTGGTTTGAAGTCAACTACACGCTACCGGCGCCAATGCGCTTGGCTGGCCTGTGGTTGATGGCTGATGGTGACAATACCAACGCCAAATTTTCATCGGCCATTAGTCGACTGCGCATTCACCCTGCAGGTTCGGAATAGACGAAAGCAAAAGGACGGTAGGAGTGCGTTTTCTGCCGAATAAATCAGAGAGTGCACTCTGCCCCGAATGTCACTTACTTAAGCCCGTCATCCTCGCGAAGGCGGGAAGCGCTCGATAACAGCCGCATGGCTGGTCATCCAGCACCTTTGGGGATCCGCAAAGTGCCGAAGGCGATGGATTGACCAGCCATGCGGCTGTTGAAAAGCGCTTCTGCCTTCGCAGGAATGACAAAAAATGGGGATTTGTGCGCGCTTTTCGCTTAAGTCAGCGCCATTCCACTCTGACCCGGGTTTTGGGCTATCGGTGCGCGCGTTAGCCTCTCCAGAGTTGATTGATTCAAGATTCAAGACCTGATCCTTTTGGGTCGCTCGACCCCTTTGGGTCCCTTCCCGGCACGTTGTCTTGCCCGACTGGCTGGCGCATGATGCCGAACATGGAAAAAAGCCTTCAAGATACCTACGCACCGCACAACGCCTGTTTCGGCTGCGGCCCGGCCAATGCGCGCGGACTGCGTATCAAGAGCTTTCCGAGAGGCGATGAAGTAGTCGCCGAGTTCACCCCCGAGCAGTATCACGAAGCGTTTCCGGGCGTGCTCAATGGCGGCATCATCGGCACGTTGCTCGATTGTCATTGCAACTGGACCGCGGCCTGGCATCTGATGAACCGACTCGGCACGGACACGCCGCCGTGCACGGTGACGATGGAATATGCGATCAAGTTGCGGCGTCCAACGCCGACTGACCAGACGCTGCGGCTGGTTGCGCGCGTGATCGAATCGACCGATAACGTGGTCACGGTCGAAGGCGAATTGCTCGCCGGTGACAAGGTCTGTGACCGCTGCATCGGAAAATTCATGGCGGTGAAAGAAGGCCATCCCGCTTACCACCGCTGGTAGGCGTCGATCGCGCTACTCCACTGCGATCCAGTCGATCTCCAGCGAAAAGCCTCCGGCAACCTTGTCACCGATCAGCAGTCCGAACAACACGCATTGGGTCCAGATCGATTCCGAACTGCAATCGAAGCGCTACTCTATCGACGCGCAGGACCGGCCAAATTCGGACGACCAAGAACGCGGCAACCTGATTCGGAAAGTGCAACCTGACCCGGGTTTTGCGACGTGATACAGCGCACCAGCAAATTCAAGTCGAAGCGGTCGGGCCATGATCGGAATCTACCGAAGGCAATGCTACTTTGCTAGACCTGAAGATAGACCCCATTCCTGCAGAATGTGCCGACAGCACCTGGAGTTTGAGATGAAACGATGTTTGTTGTTGTTTCTGCTGACCGGTTCGGCCTGCGCTGCCAGCGCTTCAGTGCGCGAAGTTCCTCTCGTGTTGTCGGATTGGCATCCCATCACGTTTGACGGTATCGAGCCAACCGTGTTTCGGCAAATCGAAACTCCGAATGACGAAGGCATCGCAATGACGATCGCGAACTCATCGTCGTTCCTGGTATACGCTTTCCAGAGTGTCGAAACGATTTCCGGCATCAGCTGGGATATGCGCTACAGCGGATTGCCTGCAGTGGCAAATCGATCCGACGAGTCTTCCAAGAACGGTGATGATTTCGTGCTTCGCGTCGGCTTGATAACAGCCGGTGATCGGGAGCAAGTATCGATGTTTGCTCCGGATTGGATCAAGCAGCTGGCGAAGACCATGAACGTTTCTGTGGGCAACGTTGTGTACTTGGTAGCCAGTCGCTACCACCCGCGCGGCAGCACGTGGCCAAGCCCGTATTCCGACCAACTGTCTTATGTCAGTGTGACCGAGCTGACCGATACAGCCCGACCGGACTGGTTTGAAGTCAACTACACGCTGCCGGCGCCAATGCGCTTGGCGGGTCTGTGGTTGATGGCTGATGGTGACAATACCAACGCCAATTTTTCATCGGCGATCAGCCGACTGCGCATTTACGCTACAGGCTCGGAATAGACGAAAGCAAATGGACGATCGGAGTGTGCTTTCTCCGGAATCAATCAGAAAGTGCACTGTGGCCCGGGTTTCTATTCAAGATTCAAGACCTGACCCCTTTCTCTCGCCAATTCCTTCTGATCACATACGAAAGGAGCCTGTTTCATCTTCATATGGGGCTGTGCACTCGATTCAATGGCGGAAGCGCGCCATCTTCCAGGATCGATTGATTGAGCCATCCGCGCTCATGAGGTCGAACACCTGTGACCGGTAGCCTGAGGTAGAAGAACCAATAGGGAATCTTTCCTGCCCAACCCTTGCGCTTCAAGCCGTCTTCCAAATGATCGCCCATTCGCCCCGACAAGCTTTTGCTTGCAAGGCCGACATACAACACGGTCATATCGAACGCCGCCAGCACATAGCAACCCGGAACCGAAGGTACTTCGACGCGGCGGGACCAGAGGAATTCGGCATGGTCGACGACCGCTGGCCGCAGTGACCTAACGAGCATGACCTAAACCACTACATCGCTTGCGTCATCGGGAGCATTTATCGCTTCGCTCAGCGCATTTGCTAGCTTCCTAACGGCGGCGGAGTTGATACCGGATGCGACGCTTCCGCTGTACCACCACTCCGGGTGAGACATAGCCATGTTCTCATCTGGCAAGTGCTTGAATCCGCGCATCATAAGCGCCTTTACGGCGTCTTTTGTGAAATCCCTTTTCGCAGCAAGGTGCGTAAAGACGGTCGCCGACACGATGTGAAACAAATCGACACCTGTTGTTTTATAAACGACTGTCGAAACCTCTGAGTCGTCGACGAGCAGCTCAATTATGGCTTTCCAATAGTTCAGTAGGATTTTAGGGCGATTCCCATCGAAGGATGAATTCGAGAGTGGGTTATTCGCGGAAAAAACATACTTTTTTAGCGAATTTATGAAGCTCTTTTGATTGATGGTACCGCCGATACCCTCGTCATTGGCCATGCGGATTTTACCAATCCAAGCTGAGGCTGGCTCTGAATTTAAATATTTAGCAATGTCAATCGCACGGGCATCTTCACCTCGCTCGACCTGCCGACGAATCCAGCGTGGAATCGTCGGTGTCTTTTCCAAGCCAGCCATGTGAGTCAGTCGGGCGACGATTTGTTGTTCAATGGCCTTATCCACGGATCTTTGTGTGGTGTTGACGATCAAGAAGTGACACATCTGGCTAATATCATCCAGATTGACAGCGATGTTGACCGGAACTTCGAAGTTTAGCAGCTCGGGGTTTTTTTCAGCTGCGCGGACGAGTCCCGCGATCCGATGCTGTCCATCTACAACGTTGAACGGACCAACTTCATCAATATCAAAGCTGATCGTATTTGCTGCCTCATCGAACATGATGTCCTTGTCAGTGGCAAGAAAGATCGATGTTGGAAGGAACGCATCTCCTTCTTCGTGCCCATCAAGGAGATATTCGGATAGTCGCTTGGCGCGTCCCTCATTAAGGAGGCGCTGGTAGCCTGGGCCAGCGCCGTCAGGGTCAAGCTTC
>JBBSVJ010000035.1:0-21914 GCA_038233665.1 Lysobacterales bacterium | reverse complement strand
GGCGCACGCAGCTGGCGCTTGTCGATCAACGCCTGCTGCTGACTGACACCGGCCTGGGCGGCCTTGTAACTGGCTTCGGTGCTGTCGAACTCGGCCTTGCTGATGCCCTTGTAGCCGAGCTGCTGGCGCGCGCGATCGAGATTGACCTTCAGCAAAGCCGTGTTGGCTTCGAGTTGGCGGCGCTGAGCCAGAATATCGTCGGCATTGAGCTCGATGAGCAATTGTCCCTGCTCGACTTCAGCACCCGATTTGACCCTGACCGTGGTGACGATGCCACCCACATCGAATGCCAAATCCGCACCCTGGGCGGCTCGCAAGGTGCCCACGCTGGACTCCTCGGGTTGCCAGAGTTCCGAGGTGACCTTGGTGGTGGTCACCGTTTGTGACGGCACCGGCATGTTTTCGGCGGCGCGCTGGCCCATGATCTTGCCGAAAATATTCCAGGCAACCAGCAGGGCAATGAATCCACCGACAAGCAAGATCATGATGATCATGCGCTTGCGGGTGCTCGGTTTACGTTCAATGCGCGAATTCATGCGCAATCCTCATCGTTCAAAGTTCTGGATCGGATCGCTGCGCTTCAAATGCGCAACGCATAGAAAAAAATCAATGTACACGTTCTACTTCGACGCAGATTCGCTGTTGGCTGTTCGCCCGCGGTTGCCGTCGAATCCGCCACCAAGCGAGGCGAACAAGGCCGCCGTATCGGCCAGCCGGGCGGCGCGCGCATCGATCACGGCGAGCCGGGATTGCTGATACAGGCGCGTCGCATCAAGCACTTGCAGGTAGGCGACCGAGCCATCTCTGAACTGTTTTCGGGTCAATTCAAGGCTGTTGCTGGTGGCTTCGACGGCGCTCGCTTGCGAGGCAAGACCTTCGGCATCGAGCTCGAGAGCGCGCAAGCTGTCGGCAACATTCTGGAACGCACTGAGCAAGGTGAGCCGGTAGTCGGCCGCGGCCTTGTCCAGACCCGCTTCGGCAGCACGCTTTTGCGCACGCAAGCTGCCGCCGCGAAAGATAGGCTGCAACAAATTGAGACCGAGGCTCCACGCGGCGGCCGACGCGCCAAACAGATTACTGCTGTCGAGAGCCTGCGAACCGTAGGAGGCGGACAAGCTGATATTCGGATACAGATTGGCTGTGGCGATGCCGACTTGTGCACTTGCTGCATGCAACTGCGCCTCGGCGGCACGGATATCCGGTCGTTGACGCAACAGACTCGACGGCAGGCTGACTGGCAGATCGCGCGGCAGGGTCAGACCATCAAGATCGAGCGCTTCAAGCTCGGTTTGTGATGGAAAGCGTCCGAGATAGACAGCCAATTGCGTCTGGGTCTGGGCCAGCGCCTTGCGCAAGGCGGGCAGTTGCGCACGCGCAGTGGCGACCTGGCTTTGCGCGAACAACACATCGCCCTGCGATTTGGCACCAGTTTCAAATTGCTTGTCGACCAGATCGAGTTGCTGCTGGTAGACGTCAGTGATTTCCTCGGTCGCTCGGATCTGCCCGCGCAACGAGGCTTCACGGATACTCGTGGTGACGACGTTCGCGGACAGGCTCAGATAGGTTGCATCGAGCTGGTTGCGCTGAAAATCCGCCAGCGCGGACTGCGCCTCGATGCCGCGACGGACGCCACCAAACAGGTCAAGCGTATAGCCGACTTGAATCGAGGCATTGTGGATGGTGTAGGGCGAGGCGGAAAAACCTCCTCCCGTGGTGCTCGCCGGATTCTTCTGCCGATTGGCGCCAAGCGAGGCATCAACTGATGGAAACAGACCACCGCGCGCCGCCGAGGTCTGTTCGTCAGCTTGACGCAAAGCGGCCTGCGCGGATGCGACGCTTGGGCTGCTGGCCAATGCCTGTTCGACCCGGCGATTAAGTTCATCATTGGCGAACGTTGTCCACCATTGCGCTGGAACATCGGTATCGCTGAGAAATCGCTGGGCGTCGCCCGTCGGCGTATCAGCGGAAACCGTTGACTTCGGCAATGCGTCTGCCCGATAGCCCGCTTCATCGGGCGCAGTGGGCGCGCGGAAATCCGGTCCGACCGCACACGCAGCCAGACCGAGCGAAAGCGCCAACGGCAAGCTCAGCCGCGCCCGAAATGTCAGCGCGTTGCCGACGCCCTGCGCGTCAGGTCGCCGCAAGCGCAAAATAAAGTGACTCATGCGAGCATCCAAATAACAATACTTATCAGTACAATATTAGGGTTGATAGCCCTGCAAGGCAAGCCTTTTCAGGCATGACGAATGACATGGGCGGGCCCTCGGCGGATGCGCTGACGCCACCAATCACATCGTCAAAGCGACCCAACTTTGCGAATTGTGCAAACTCCGCACGTCATGAACCATTATCTGCGCAGTCGCGCCTTGAGACCGACCGGACGACGCGTTTCCTGCATCCAGATGCGTAACGCTAAACATCGCTGAACTACAAAAACGATAGCCGGCCTGATTTCGCCATCCTGTTTTTTCCGGGCCACCTCTGCCGCGTCAATGACTCACTGGACTCCGGCATCAAGGTGACCCGTGAAACGCCACCCACCTTTTTGCTGATGGCCTGGGACGATCCCACCAACAAACCTTGCAACAGCGTCGTCTATGCGAAAGCCCTCGATTCGGCCGGCGTACCGGCGGAGTCACATTTTTTCGCCAGCGGCGGCCACGCCTTCGGCCTGAGGCGGGATCGCTCCCCAGACAAGATCTGGCCAGCGCTTGTCGAAAACTGGCTCAAAGACATCAAGGTTCTGCACAAGTAGTTTAAATCGTGACTTCGCTTCACGCGTGATAGGTAACTGCTATGAATATTCGACGCCGACCGCGAAAGTCTCGGCTTCGATGCGTTTCCCCGATTTTCAGTAACACTTCCAATCGCGTCTCTCTGAACGCCCGTGAGCGCCCGCTTCGGTCGACCGTCACTTTCCCACCCCAAACGGACATCCAATGCGAGGGGCGCAATTTGGGAATGCCAACATCTGGTATCTAGTGCTGTGAACACCGGCAGATGCTTGCCGATGGTTCGTTCCTAGCCCTCTTGACCATCTTCCCGCGCGATCGACGCGATGGAGCCTACGCAACGAACGAGATTGTATATCGCCGCATCAGCCGGGTAGAGTGCCGCCCATGTCGTCTCAAACGCCCACGTCTGCCCTTTTCCGTATGGTCTTGTTGACCCTGCTGGCGTTGGGCCTGTGCATGCAATCCAGCTTTGCTGCTACCTGCGCCATCGACGATGCCCGTTCTGTACCTGGTGTTGATGCGGGTGCGAGCGTCAGTACGCCGTCTGTAAATGATTCCAGCAGCACGGATGACTGCTGCTCGAATCTCGTCTGCGGCAATTGCTGCCTGCATACCGCGGGCTCGTTGCATCGCACCAGTATCTCTCTGGCTTCGGTGATGCCGGTCTTGCCTGTATCGCAGCGCGTGGATGAATTCCGTCCGCGCGACTATCCGGTGGATATCCGACCTCCGATCGCTCGCTGACGAACCCGCCGGCGCTTGCCGGCCAACCTCGTTCATCGATCGGAGAGTCCCATGTGCTTGCGTCTGGCGGCGATTGCCGTCTTGTTGCTTGCGCCGTGTCTTGGCACCGCGCAGAAAAATGATTTCATGAGTCTGGATGATGCGTTCGCGCGCGTTGCGGACATCCACCCGGAACTGCGTCTGTTGGCTGTTCGTGATCGCATGCTGCTGGCAGAACGCGATCAGGCGCTGTTGCGGCCTGGCTTGAAGGCAAGCGCAAGCCTGGAGAATGCGTTGGGCACTGGCGCAGCCAGTGGCCTGCATGGCGCCGAGCTCACCCTTAGTCTGGCGTCGGTGTTCGAGCGTGGCGGCAAGCTGGACGCAAGGCGCATGCTGGCCAACAGCCGCATCGATGCGCTGGCCGTTGATCGCGAAACGAAGCGGCTCGACTTGCTGGCCGAGACGGCGCGGCGCTATCTGGCCGTGGTCGCTGTGAGCAGACAGCGCCGTATTGCCGAGCTCGACATCGCCCAGCGCCAGCGCGCGGTGTCGGGCGCCCGCCACCGCTTGCAGGCGGGCGCATCGCCCGAGTCGGTGCTGCTATCTGCGCAGGTCGCGCTGGCGCGTGCCGAGCTGGATCGCGATCGCGCCGTGCAGCGGCATGCTTCGGCACGCCAGTATCTAGCCGCGTTGTGGGGCGAACGTGCGCCGGTGTTCGATGTCGTCGATATCGATCCGCTGAAACTACCTGATGTGGTCGACGCCGAGGCCTTGGCGCGATTGCTCGATGACACACCGGAATTGAAGTATTTCGCCAGCGCGCAGCGCGTGAGCGAAGCGCGTTTGCAACTGGCCCGCAGCGATTCCCGCGCCGATCTCGACTGGTCGGTTGGCGTGCGTCGATTTCAGGCCGACGGCGATTTCGGACTTGTCGCGAGCCTGTCGATACCGCTGGGATCGCGCAGTCGTGCGCAGCCGGCCATCCGCGTCGCGGAAGCGGAACTTGCCGGTGTCGAGATTGAACGCGAAGCGAAGGACATGGCGTTGTATTCGACCCTGGTCGAAGCGCACGGGCGCTATCGGAGTGCGCAGCTTGAAGTCGAACGGCTCCGCTCGGACATTCTGCCGAAGCTGGATCGTGCGGCTGCAGCTGCCGAACGGGCGTACCGCGCAGGTGCCATCAGTTATCTGGAATGGGCGCAGCTGCAGTCCGAAGGTATTGCAGCGCGCAAGCAACAACTGGAGGTCGCGCTCGATGCACAACGCGCCCTGATCGAACTGCAACGCCTGACCGGCCAATCACTGGTCACGCAAGCGGCACCCACCGCGCAAGGAACCCACCCATGACCAAGACGACTTCATTCAATCGCGTGCTGGCTGCGCTGAGCGTGATCCTGGCTTTGACCCTGAGCCTGACCCTGGCCAGTTGCGGCAGCAAGCCCGCAGCGCAACCCGCTGACGCGCACACGGATGAGCACTCAGACGCGCACGGCGATGCGCATGCTGCCAAAGAAGAACACGGCCATGCCGAAAAGGTCGGCGAAGAACATCACGATGACGATGTGGCATCGACGAGCATTCCTGCTGCCGTCGCGCAGTCATCCGGCATCCGCGTTGCGCCGGTTGCAGCAGGCGTCATTGCGGACGAGCACGAAGTCCAGGGTCTGTTGACGCCAGTGGAAGGTAAGGTTGCGCAGGTCATGGCGCGGTTCCCCGGGCCCATCCGCGCGGTGCATGTCGGCGTGGGCGACGCCGTGCGTGCTGGGCAAAAACTTGCAAGCATCGAAAGCAATCTCCGTTTGACCACGTACAGCGTGACCTCGCCGCTCACCGGCACCGTGCTGCAACGCGCGGCGACGGTGGGTGCTGTCGCTGGCGAGGGCATGTCGTTGTTTGAAATCGTTGACCTTTCCACCTTGTGGGTCGATTTGCATATCTTTGGCAATGACGCTGGCCACATCACGGCCGGCATTCCGGTGACGGTCACGCGCTTGAGCGATGGCGTCAGCATCGAGACCACGCTCGAGCGCATCCTTCCGGCCACCGCAACGGCCAGCCAGAGTACGGTCGCACGGGCCCGCATCGTCAATGCCGATGGCTTGTGGCGGCCGGGCGCCGCGGTCCGCGCACGCATCGTCGTGGATCGCGCCGATGCTGGGTTGGTGGTGCCATTGACCGCGTTGCAAACCGACGCAGAGGGTCGTGACGTGGTCTATGTGCGCGAGCAAGTGCGTTACGAACAGCGCTTGGTGACGGTGGCCCGGCGCGATGCAAACAACGTAGAAGTCACTGCCGGTCTCAAGCTAGGCGAACAGGTCGTGGTCGCGCAAAGCTTCCTGGTCAAGGCCGACATCGGCAAGTCCACTGCTGCGCACGAGCATTGAGGAGGCGGCCATGCTTGAGCGACTGATTGCGTTCTCCATCCGGCAGCGCTGGATGATGCTGGTGCTGACCTTGGGGCTTGTTGCTCTGGGTAGCTGGAGCTTCACCAAGCTGCCGATCGATGCCACGCCCGACATCACCAACATCCAGGTGCAGGTCAACACCGAGACGCCCGGCTATTCGCCGCTGGAGTCCGAACAGCGCGTGACATTCCCGATCGAAACGGCCTTGGCCGGCTTGCCCGGGCTGGATTACACACGCTCGCTGTCGCGTTACGGGTTGTCGCAGGTGACGGTCGTCTTCCATGACGGTACCGATATCTATTTCGCACGCCAGCAAGTGGCCGAACGCTTGCAACAGGCGCGTTCGCAATTGCCTGCCGGACTGGAGCCTTCGCTTGGGCCCATTGCGACCGGCATGGGCGAGATCTTCATGTACACGGTCGATGCGAAACCCGGTGCGCGCAAGGCGGACGGAACTGCCTACACCCCAACCGATCTGCGTACCTTGCAGGATTGGGTGATACGTCCGCAGTTGCGCAACGTGCCGGGTGTGACCGAGGTCAACACGATTGGCGGGTATGAAAGGCAGATCCACGTCACCCCTGATCCGGTCAAGCTGCGCGCGCTCGGCTTCACCTTGCAGGATGTGGTGGATGCGTTGGCCAGCAACAACCGCAATGTCGGCGCGGGCTACATCGAGCGCAATGGCGAGCAATTGCTGGTGCGCGTGCCCGGCCAAGTGGGCGATGCGCAGCAACTCGGCATGATCGTGCTCGACCGCCGCGAAGGCGTGCCTATCCGCGTGCGAGACACCGCGACCGTGGCGGAGGGCATGGAACTACGCAGTGGCGCGGCGACACAGAATGGCCACGAAGCGGTGATCGGCACGGTGGTAATGCTGGTCGGCGGTAACAGCAGGGACGTGTCTCGTGCCGCTGCAGAAAAACTGCAGCAAGCCAATGCCAGCTTGCCGGATGGCGTCGTCGCCACTGCGGTCTACGATCGCACCGCGCTGGTGGACCGCACCATTGCAACCGTGTCGAAGAATCTGGTCGAAGGCGCACTGCTGGTCATCGTGGTGTTGTTCCTGCTGCTCGGTAATTTCCGCGCCGCACTGATTACAGCCGCCGTCATTCCACTGGCGATGCTGTTCACCCTCACCGGCATGGTGCGGGGTGGCGTGTCAGGCAACCTAATGAGCCTGGGCGCGCTGGACTTTGGTCTGATCGTGGATGGTGCGGTCATCATCATCGAGAACTGCCTGCGCCGATTCGGCGACCAGCAACGTGTGCTGGGTCGGATCATGACGCGCGAGGAACGTTTCGCGACCACCGCAAGCGCGACGGCTGAAGTGATCCGGCCCAGCGTGTTCGGCGTTGGCATCATCACGGCGGTGTACCTGCCGATCTTCGCGCTGGGTGGGATCGAGGGAAAGATGTTCCACCCGATGGCGATTACCGTGGTGTTGGCTTTGACGGGCGCGATTCTTCTATCGCTCACCTTCGTGCCAGCGGCCATCGCGGTTTTCCTGGGCGGCCACGTTGCAGAAAAGGAAAATCGTTTGATCGCCTGGTGCAGGCGTGGCTATGCGCCTTTGCTGCGGGCCTCTCTGCGCCTGCGCATGCCGCTGGTCGCTGCTGCCGCGCTGCTCGTTGTTGCGTGTGGATGGCTGGCGCCGCGGCTTGGCAGCGAATTCATTCCCAATCTTGATGAGGGCGACGTCGTGGTGCAGGCGTTGCGCATCCCGGGAACCAGCCTCAGTCAATCCGTCGAAATGCAGAAAACGCTTGATGCAGCTTTGTCAAAAATGCCGGAGGTGCAACGCGTGTATGCCCGGATCGGCACGGCGGAGGTCGCGAATGATCCGATGCCGCCGTCGATTGCGGACACCTTCGTGATCCTCAAGGATCGCAAGGAGTGGCCTGATCCTGGAAAGCCAAAACAGGAGTTTCTTGAAGAAGTCGAAGCCGTCATCGGCGCGGTGCCGGGCAACAATTACGAAGTGACCCAACCGATCCAGATGCGCACCAACGAGCTGATTTCCGGCGTGCGCGCTGACGTTGCCGTGAAGCTCTATGGCGATGATCTGGATCAGCTGGTTCGCACGGCCGAGGAGATCGAAGCGGTGATGGCCAAAGTGCCCGGGGCGACCGATGTGAAGGCCGAGCAGCTGACCGGCCTTCCGTTGTTGACGGTGGAACCGAATCGCGAAGCTCTGGCGAATTACGGACTCAACCCCGGCAACCTGCAAGACGCGGTTGCGACGGCGATTGGTGGCAGCAAAGCGGGCCAGTTGTTCGAGGGCGACCGCCGCTTCGACATCATCGTGCGACTGCCAGACGCATTGCGACAAGACCCACGGGCGCTGGCAGAACTTCCGATTGCATTGGGCGACGGTGCACAGGCGGACGAGTCGAGCGGCGAAGCAACAGGGCGCACCGGCGCACCGCGTACGGTGCCCTTGCGCGAGGTTGCCAGCATCAGCCAGCAACTTGGGCCGAACCAGGTCAATCGCGAAAACGGCAAGCGCCGCATCGTGATCAGCGCTAATGTGCGCGGACGAGACTTAGGTGGTTTCGTCGCCGATGTGCGCAGCGCGATCGCGCGCGAGGTGAAACTGCCAACCGGCTACTGGTTGGAATACGGCGGGACGTTCGAGCAACTGATTTCCGCAAGCCAGCGCCTGGCCGTGGTCGTGCCGCTGACCTTGGTGCTGATCTTCGGATTGCTGTTCATGGCATTCGGCTCAGTCAAGGATGCCGCTATCGTCTTCAGCGGGGTTCCACTGGCGCTGACCGGTGGCGTGTTGGCGCTGTGGTTGCGCGACATTCCTCTGTCGATTTCCGCAGGTGTAGGTTTCATCGCGTTGTCGGGAATCGCGGTACTCAACGGGCTGGTCATGATCAGCTTCATCCGCAAGTTGCGTGAGCAAGGTGTTCCATTCGAAGAGGCCATCGTCGATGGCGCTCTGGGTCGCCTGCGGCCCGTATTGATGACCGCGCTTGTTGCATCCCTTGGCTTCCTGCCGATGGCATTCAATGTCGGCGCAGGTTCCGAAGTGCAGCGCCCGTTGGCAACGGTGGTGATTGGCGGCATCGTGTCATCGACACTGCTGACGTTGCTGGTACTGCCTGCGCTGTATCGTTGGCTTCACAAAAACAGTGAAATCGCGGCGGCCGAAGGGCCAAACTGATTGGAGAAAAAAAGCGATGGCAGATTCGTGTTGCGGGAAAACGGTGGACGTGGCCGCGCTCGAAGCCGAGCAGAAACGGGTCCTGATCACCGTGCTGATCATCAACGCGGCGACTTTCGTGATGGTGGTCGCTGCGGCGTTGATGGCGAGGTCCTCATCGCTGCTGTCAGGGGGGCTGGACAATCTTGGGGATGCCCTGACATATGCGATGAGTCTTGCCGTGGTCGGGGCGAGCATGCGCGCCAAGGCCAAAGTGGCTGTGTTCAAGGGATTATTGATTCTGGGAGCTGCGGTGGCAGTCGGCGTCCAGATCGCCTTGCACCTGATCAATCCCGCTGTGCCTGTGGCTGAAACGATGGGGCTGGCAGCGCTGCTGAATCTTGCCGCCAACGCCTGGTGTTTGAAGCTGCTTTTCCCTTACCGGGATGGTGATGTCAACATGGCTTCCGCGTGGGAGTGTTCTCGAAACGATGTCTGGGAAGGCTTCGCGGTGCTGGCTGCGGCTGCGGGTGTGTGGCTCTTCGGCAACGGTTGGCCGGACCTGATCATCGCTGTCGCGTTGTTGTTGATGTTCCTACGCTCTTCTTGGCGCGTGTTGGGCAGAGCGATGAATGAGCTTCGCTCGGCACCCGTGGAATGACGCCGGAATGACGCCCGAGATCATCCTTCAATCGAAATAGTAGATCGGCTGGGACGATCCCACCAACAAGCCTTGCAACAGCGTCGTCTATGCGAAAGCCCTCGATTCGGCCGGCGTACCGGCGGAGTCACATTTTTTCGCCAGCGGCGGTCATGCCTTCGGCCTGAGGCGGGATCGCTCCCCAGACAAGGTCTGGCCAGCGCTTGTCGAAAACTGGCTCAAAGACATTAAGGTTCTGCACAAGTAGCTAAACCCGCAATATCCCTTCAGCCGTGATAGACAACTGCCATGAATCTTCGACGCCGAAAGCCAAACTCTCGGCTTTGGTGCCTTGCCCCCGATTTTCAGTAACACTTCCGATAACGTCTCAGGGAGCACTCTTGAGCGTCCGCTTCGGCCGACGGTCTCTTCCCGATCCATAAGAGTCATTCAAAGAGGTCGCCAGAACCAGAAAGCTTTCCTACTAGGCTACATCCGTCTGACGCGTCAGACGGTCTGGCATCGATGCAGTGCCGGCGCGATCAGGGCGAACAAGCGCTGTCGCAAAGTCGAGTAGGGATGCCGAGCGATGAGCTGGGCGCAGCGCCTCAAGCAGACTGTCGCAGGATGGGCTCCACTATCGGCTAGTCAAGTCGGCGGCTGGACCGATGACGTGTCTCCTCCGCGCAATCACCCGGTACAAAAACTCGAGAGCAACAATTGGGGCGGTGTCGCATCGTTCAGCTGCTGGTGAGTCAACGGCTACCTGCGTCAGGGTAGGACATCCGAAGTCCATCTGCGCTGCGCTGTCAGTTCACGCGTGTGAGGAAGGCCACTGCACGGTCGTGGTTGCGGAAAGAACAAAAAAATCCCCGCGCTTGACGTGCCCTTCGGGATCGGCCAGCACCGAGTCCAACGCCGCCTGACGTCCAGCGATGCCCCAGAGTCCGACCCAAGTATTGCGACCACTTTTTTTCGAGGCATAAAGCGCGCGGTCGGCCAAGACCACCGACGCTTGCCAGCCCTCGGAGCGCGGGGCGTCGGGAAGGAAGGGCACGCAGGTGAAGCCAATGGACACGGACAGCGGCGCCGCATCGTGCAGTTCAGGCGTTGCCACGTGCGCAGCGGTCCTGAGCCGTTCAGCCATCATTGCCGCGCCATCCGCGTCCAAGCCTTCGCAGGCCACCAGGAACTCCTCGCCACCCCAGCGCGTAACGACATCGCCCGGCCGACAGGCTGCACGCAGGCGTCCTGCTGTAGCGCTGAGGATTTCGTCACCGGCGGAATGGCCGAAGCGGTCGTTAAACTCTTTGAACAAATCGACGTCAATTAAATAGACAACAGATCGTCGATCGCCCTCCGACGAGGTGACGGCCAGCTCACGAAGCGACGCTTCGCCTGCGCGCCGGTTCAACAGGCCGGTCAACGCGTCGACCGTGCTGAGCAGATGCAATTTGCGATTCACGCGACGCTGGTAGAACAGGAAAGCACCGCCCAGCAACGCCAGCATGAGGAGCGCAGCGACCACCGCTTTACGCAGCCGTTGTTCACCTTGCAGGCGCAGAGCTTCCTGCTGCCGCTCCATCGTCATGCTCGCAAGTGCTTGCTCGGTGCGTGTGTCCTCCAGCCGCGCCTGCAGTCCCGCTAATCCCGCTAGTTGCTGTTTGCGCATGCGGTCAATCTCGAGTCGGTGCAGGGCAGTCGACGCCGACATCGCCTTGGGCCATTGTTCCAGCGCCACGTACGCTGCCACCTCGGCCTCAGCTGCGTCACGATACTCAATGGGGAAGCCTCCACCGCTGGCGGTTTCCTTTGCAGCCATCGCGTGTTTCAGCGCGGCGTTGGCATCGCCACTCGCCAGTTCCAGCTTCGACAGCCGCAGCAGAGTAAGCGCTGCACCTGGTGGATCCGGCTGCGCCATCTGCTCATCGGCGGCCGCCTGTAACGCCGGTCCGATAGCCGCCAGTCCCGCCACGTTCGGACGCAGCGCGATCAACTCAGACCGGATACGCTGCAGGATCATCTTGTTGCCGGCCTTCTCGATTTTAGGTTCACCGTTGATGAAACTCGCCAGCGCTTGATCGTCGCGATTCATGCGAAGAAAGTTCAGACCTCGGTTATACGGCAGCAGGGGATCGGTGATGCCGGTGTCTTCAGAGATGGCAGCGGCTTTGGCGTAATAGGTTTCCGCTTCCGCGTAGGCGCCGATAAATGCGCTGTAGATGCTGGCGATGTTGACCAGTGTGGAGACCTGTACTGCGACGGAATCACTTTGTGCCGCTACTTCGTACGTCCGAGCGTAGAAATCCAGCGCTTCGTTGATGCGTCCGATCGTGTGCAGGGCCGCGCCCGCGTTGCTTAGGGCGCGGGTGGAAAAATCCGGTGGCATCGGATTGAGTTTCAACAGCTCGTCAATGCGTGAAACCGCCGCGTCGACGCGCGGGATATCGCCGATATAGGCGGCACCCTTTGCGACACAAACGTGCAACTTGATCGCTGAGTCCGCCGGAATGTCGCCACCTGCCAGCGTGGATTCGGCCAGAGAAATGGCGCCCGCTGGATCGCTGGTCCGCAGGGCCAGGCAACGGGTTGCCGTTTCTTCATACGATTCACTCGCCGCGTCGGGCGCCTTGGGCGTCGTCGCACTCGTCGCGCAGGGCAGGCCAAGAGCGAAGGCGAGGAGAGCGAGCAAGCCGGCATGAGGCATCGTTGTGCGGCTGCTTTAAGGTAAGGGTGGCGGCAGTGTAATCATATTGGCCTACGAAACTACAGCCACGCCATGCGCCGGAACACGCGCAGCTACTTCCGTAACCATTGACTTTGCGGGGCGCCAATAGCGAGCCGGTCGCCTATTTGCTGCTGTCCGCGTTGGTGCGCTTCGCATTGTCATTGCGTCGTCTTGCTACTGCGCTTGTGGATGAGTTCGCTTGGGGAGGTAATCCCCTACCCACTTCGTTTTCATCGGATTGCAGGTCAGCTCTGGAGACTGAAACTGCAATCACCATGTGCACGTAACGATAGCCTTGTTCCACGCGCCGGCCGAAAGTCCGCTTTGCGGGGATTCGATTTGTAAGGCCTGGACCGTCTGCTTCTGGCAGGAAATCGACCTCCGCTAGCCAGCCGCTGTTTTCTCAATCAGCAAAATCTTGTGCGCGTTCGCTATTCAACTCGTGGCAGATTTTTCAGGAATGTTCGGATCGAGATATAAATAGGTAATAAAAAAGCAGACCGACTTGAAGCTGCTCTAACGAAACGAAAAATGCTGCGACTGGTCCCAGGATGATCTAACTCTCGCTTCGGTATGTAGTATTTAGAGCAGCTGGTTGCGAAGTAAACTGCTGCATGATTCGCTCAAACATCGATCGCTGTTCCAATGCGACATCGAGACGGTCCAGAGATGCGATCAGTTGGTCGGCTTCGCCGGTGAGTTCGGTGGCGGCAGCTTCTAAAGCTTGCCAAAGCGGTTTCAACTGATCAACCAATCGCTGGCCGGCTTCAGTAAGCACGAGTCGTCGTCGTCTCGCGTCGGCTGCATCCGATTCGGAAACGATGATGCCTGCGCGTTCCAGCGAGTGACGGGTTTGGCTGACCGATGCGTGGGTGATGTCCAGAACAGATGCCAACTCGCCGACACTCGCAGGGCCATTCAGCACCAGCTGGTTGAGTACTCCGAACCAGCGCTGCTCGAAGTCGATTCCCAACATTGCGTAGACGCGCGTGGTGTCGCCATCGATCCATTCCGAAAGCCGCCTCAACCGCGCTCCGATGGCGGCGCCACCCATTTGAGTTGTGTAGTCCATCAGTCGTCCTTTGCATGTCCGCCCTTGACATTATGTAGGCGCCTACATATATCCTGCAAGGGTCGCGGCGTGCCGCATCTTTCACAGATCAGCTGGATAAGCGCATGGCAATCGATGAGGTTTCAGACCGTTTCTCAATTAAACGGCGTAGTTTTCTGGCCGTCGGGCTGGCAGCAATGGCGCTGCCAATCATCGGAAAAGCGACGAGTCAGAACGCAGCGCCCGATGAGTTCGATGCATTCGTCAGCAGGGCGATGCGATCGGCGAACATCCCTGGATTGGCCGTGGGCTTTGCTCGTGAAGGCAAAGTGCACTTGGCACGGGGGTACGGTTTCGCCGACCTTGAACAACGCCGGCCAGCCACAGCCGACACCATTTTCCACATTGCCTCGGTAACCAAAACAGTCACCGCAACGGGCATCATGCAGCTCGCCGCGTCGGGGCATCTGGTACTGGACGAGCCCATTGGTCCTCATCTCGATTTCCCGCTTGTGAACCCGAATCACCCGGACAAGCCGATCACGTTTCGGCATCTGCTGATGCACACCTCAGGCATCTCCGACGCAAAATACTATGAGGTTGACTACCGCCAGCCAGGAAGCGACGCCACCTTGCCGCTGGAAACGTTTCTGAAAAACTATCTTGTTCCGGGAGGCAAGGACTATTCTGCCGAGAAGTGTTTTTCCGAGGCGGTGCCCGGCGCGCTCTGGGATTACTGCAATGTCGGCTACGGGCTGCTCGGATACCTCGGCACACGTATCGGCAAGCGCGATTTCCGTGAGCAAACGCGCGATCACATTTTCACGCCACTCGGCATGCAGCAGACAAGCTGGACCATCAGCGACACGCCGGCCGCATTGAGGGCTGTGCCCTATGACAGCGTCAACGGCGTCCTCACGCCGGTCGAGTCGGTGGGATTTCCGGATTGGTCGGCGGGCATGCTTCGCTCCTCCGTTGCCGATTTCACGCGCTTCGTGGCGGCTTCGGCGAATGGCGGCATTGCGCAGGGAGTCAAACTCATCGATCCGTCAGCGTTGGCCCAAATGCTCGCGATGCAAACACCGGCAGGGCTACCTGACTGGCTGAGCGGTCAAGGTCTCGGGTGGGCCGCTTCCAAACTGGACGGTGTAGTGAGACCCAACCATTGGGGCGGCGACCCGGGCGTATTTACCGCCGTCTATCTCGATCCGGCAAGTCGATCTGGCGTAGCGATCTTCACCAATGCAACAGCCTCAACCGAAAGCAAAGCAGCCGTGAAGAGTATCGCCAATCACTTGTTTCGCCGTGTCTGAAAGGTCAAACGTTGATCGACGCAACAAATAGTGGGCAATTACTTTGTATACGCGGATAGCGTCGAAATCGAGCAAGCCGATCGTTGGATACGCGAACGCGCTGCGATAGTTGGCCGTTGTGCGAATTGAGCAATGACACCGGCGTCGATGAAGGTGGGTATGCCTCAAGCACCGGATCCAAGGCTGCGTCGCGAGCGAGGTTGCTTGTTTGGCAGACCCGATGGTCGCTGGATCAATGTCCAGATCCTCCGTGCGAACGGAGGTATCTTCTGATCACCGCAGTAATGACGAGGTCCGAAGCGGAATCTCGCCCTAGCAGAGAGGAAATTTTCGCGGGCGCGACATGCGCGGCATACTTGGGATGGTGGAAACAGTGCTTTCGATTATTCCCAAGCAGCGCAAGGTTCGTGACTAGCTTAGTTGCCCCGCTTCATCGTCGGTGGGCAGTCGGCCATTCGGCGTAAGCCCGTCGATCGCACCTGGAACTTCTCGTGTGAGCCTGTCGAGCAATTCTTGGCGCGAGAGTCCCGTTTGCTCTGCCAGCGTGCTGAGAACCTCCGGGCCGATGACCTGCTCGAGATGGTCGGATCCGATCGGCTGATTGGGGCCCGTCTTGACCCAGGAATCTGCGGCCTCGGTATGTCCACTCTGCTTGAAACGATCAACCAGGTCGCGAAGCCCGCCACCGAACACGCTGGAAGCGCTCGCGCCGCCCAGAAGGCCACCCAATTTGCCGAGTATCCCGCCTTGCGTGCTTTGCTGATCGAGTGAACCGGGGGTACTTCCGGAGGCTTGGTTCGATCCCCCCAACATGTCTTTGATCTTGTCGCGGTTTTTGTAACCGGCGACCGCGAGAAGACCCAACAGTGCAACCATTGACGGCATTTTGCTGCTCATCTCATTTCCTCTCAAATTAAGGATCAAGGTGTCGAAGGGTACACAGACGGGCATATCTGCCTGCTGAATTTGGATCGCGGAAAAAAAATGTGTATGTTCGCAACGCGGCTCGGCGTATCCGAGTAAATACAGGAGCGGACATGGGTATTATCTGGACCATTATTATCGGGTTTATCGCAGGCGTGCTTGCCAAATTCATCATGCCCGGCAAGAACGAGCCCTCTGGTTTCATTCTGACCACAATCCTCGGCATCATCGGCGCATTCGTCGCGAGCTATCTTGGTCAAGCGTTGGGTTGGTATTCGCCAGGCGAGGGTGCTGGACTCATCGGCGCTGTCGTGGGAGCCATCGTGGTGCTTTTCGTGTGGAGTCTTGTCGCGAAGAAGCGGTGATAGGCTGAGGTCGAGCATCGTTGATCGGTAGCGAGCCGTTTGCTGCCGATCAACGTCAAAAAGCAGCGATATGAGGTCACGAGCTGCTGCTTGGTTGAGAACAGGCTTTTAGCAGCGGCTGAAGCGCTCCGGTGTCAACTCCCCGGCTGGTTCAACGTGCGAGAAACTTCATCATGCCGGGCGGATAGCGCGTACCGCTGACTGCTTCGGCTGGAAAAATTCCATCGATTTTGGCCAGCTCCTCAGCGCTTAGGTTGATGTCGGCGGCGGCGATGTTTTCATCGAGATAGCGGCGTCGCTTGGTTCCCGGAATCGGCACGATATCTTCGCCTTGGGCGAGCACCCAGGCCAGCGCAAGTTGTGCAGGTTTGATGCCTCTGGCGTCTGCCAGCTTGCTGACGGCATCGACGAGGGCGAGGTTGCGATCGAAATTTTCGCCCTGGAATCTTGGTTGCAGGCGGCGGTAATCATCCTCGGCAAAATCCTCAAATTTGCGGATCGCGCCGGTCAAGAAACCCCGCCCGAGCGGACTGTAGGCGACCAGCGAAACGCCGAGTTCACGACAGACACCAAGCACGTCGGTTTCAGGTTCGCGCGACCATAACGAGTATTCGCTTTGCACGGCACTGATCGGGTGTACGCCATGCGCCTTGCGCAGAGTTGCTTCGCCGACTTCGGAAAGTCCGAGCCAGCGCACCTTGCCCGCGCTGACCAAATCGGCCATCGCGCCAACCGTGTCTTCAATCGGTACGCGCACATCGACGCGATGCAGATAGTAGAGATCAATCGTTTCGACACCGAGCCTGCGCAGGCTCATCTCGCAGGCCTCGCGCACACGTTTCGGATTGCCGTCAATCATGCGCTTGGCCGGTTCGTCAGGATCGCGCACGAAGCCGAACTTGGTCGCAAGGACAACATCGTTGCGCCGACCGCGGATGGCTTTTCCGACCAACTCCTCGTTGATGTAGGGGCCGTACATGTCGGCGGTATCGAGGAAGTTCAGGCCCTGATCGAGCCCGCGATGGATTGTCGCAACCGATTCCACATCATCGCGCGGGCCGTAGAACTCGCTCATACCCATGCAGCCGAGGCCGATCGCGGAAACCTCGGGGCCATCGCGGCCGATCTTTCTCATTTTCATCATCTGACTCCGGGGTTTCATGGGGGTTGCGATTCTGCTGGCGGCACGTGGCGCTGCTCGCGCAGCATTTGTTTCAGCCGTGCATGGCGAGGAAATAGATGGCCAAGCCGAAGATGATGATCATCGTGACCGTCTCCATCCAGTTGACTGTGCCGTCATCCTGAATCGCTTTCCAGAGGATCAGCATCGAGGGGAAGCCGAGTAACAGAACGCTGACCGTATCGAGATCAATCGGCAACACACCGCCGCTCGGGGTCAACGGAATGACCCCAGTCTGACTGTACACGGCGAGCAAAATCAGCGCGAAAGGCATGACCACAAACGGTACCTGGGTGACCTGGCCGGAGGCGTTTGCCAAGGCCACGTCGTACATGCCCTTGGCGTGCGCCGAAGCCATCATCACCAACGCACCAGCCGAGGCGAAAATACTCAAAACCAAGGCCCCGACCATTTTGGGATAGCCGGCCTGATCGAGCGAGGTGACCAGGACATCGGCAAAGCCGCCGACCGCATGACCTCCAAAGACACTGGCGGCGATACCGAGCAGCCCAAAGCCGCTAATGGCGAGCAACGTAGGTGCCTCGCCTGAGGCTTGCGTGGATTCGCTTGGCGAGGATTCCTCCGAATGCGGCTCATCGCGACTGAAGCGTTTGACCATGCGCGCAACCGCGACCACTTCGACCAACAACAGTGCTCCACCCAGTACGTAGAGATCAGTCGCATTCAAGGCATTGCCCTGGTGCGCGCCGGCATCGAACACATACATCAACAACATGATCGTACCGGTGGCGAAAAATACTCCGGCCGCGCATGCGTAAAGATCGGTGCTGAGCAACACCAGCGGTTTCGGCATGGCGGCATTGCCGCGCGCGTCACGTGGCAACAACGCGCTGTAGATGCCGAACGCCGCCGCGCTCACATGCAAGGTCACCACGGTGACGAGGAAACCGACCCGCGGCGTCGCCGCGAGCACGAAACCGAGCATCACCACTTCGGGAATGTTGCTGGCCAAGCCGGCCATGGTGCCGGCCACGTAGCGATTCATGCGCAAGCGCACGCCGATCCCATCAACAGCGAGAATCATCAGTTCACAAGCCGCGAAAACGACCAATAAGCCGCCAAGGCCGAGCAAACTGGTGTGCAGCCAGCCAGGCAATGCCGAGGGGTGGCCTGACAGCATGGTTGCGACGATCATCACGCTGCCGATGATCAACGCTGACAACCAGATCTTGTTGCTCGTGTCGCCTGCCGACATGCGTTTTCCTCTGTTGCCAGGTCAGTCGCGGGATGGTTCGCTGACCGGTCTATTCGAATTGTGTGTCGGCGGCACACGCGGACACAACCGTAGCGATCATTCGAATACCCGGCATGAGCGGTCAATCGACGAGTTCAATCACCGAGCATAAAAAGAGCCCTCCCGTACCGGCGAGGGCTGAAACTCAATCGGGCTGTGCGATTTGCTCGCCACAACCAAGGGCTCGGTCAGAGCGGAATAAACTCGAATCCATTTGCGAAAATCCGATCCGTGACGGGAGGATCGTAGGCAATTCGTGCGCCGCAGAAACGCAACGTACTGTCGTTCTGTGTTCCCATATTGACGGTGACATTGATGGACGCGGCGGACTGGTCGACCTCATAGCCGAACAATGGTGAAAGTGTCGAGCCGAAACCTCCTGTGTCTGTCGATGCGACGTTGGTGCGCTCGTTGAAGTTGCCCGCACCATCGTAGGTGGTAAAAAACGCCGTGATCTCACTTGTCGAATTGTCGTAGTAGTACAGCCGCAGGTAGCGTGCTACTGCCCCGTCAGGCAAGACAACTTTGTGTGTAAACAAGGGGCTGGCGGTTCCTGGCCCACCGGATTTTGAGATACAACCTGAGCCTGGGTAGCTGTAGGTTGTCGCGTTGTCGAGCGGGTGAAAAGCCGCGCCGGCAATCCAGAGATAGCCAAAGACAGAGCCTGTCGCTTCATTGACCTCATCGGACGCAGGCGTCGCGGCTTCGGCCGCGATGGCCACGCTGGCCACGGTGGCGAACGCAGTACAAATCCCGAGCGTGATGTGCCTCAGTGCCTTCGCAGGGAATACACCGGGTCTTCTGATGTTGATGGTCATGGCTTCCTCCCTACGGTGAATAAAAGACGCGCATACCGCATACGCGCAGGCCCGCACCCATCGACGCGAGCATCGCGTAAGACTGCCCGCCGTTGTCGATGAACAGTGGAGTCGCTGGTCCGAAGAACTCGCTCAAATAGCCGGTGTTTCCGCTAGCCGTCCCGAAAATCAGATCGCTCGATCCGCCTGACCCCGAGTACGAGGTCAGCGCGACGTTTGCGCTGCTCGCAGAGCCGTTGTTGTAGTAGTAGAGGCGTATGCCAATGACTTCGGCACCTTGTGGGAGATTCAGGCTGGTCAGCACAAAGTCACCGGTTGAGCTGATGCAGCCGCCGCCCGGGTAGGTGATCGTTGTGCTGCTTGCGCGCGGGGTCAAGGCGGAACCGGCGACGAAAAGATATTCGCTCCCGCCCAGCAGTGCGGCGCTTCCGTCGGCTGCAATGTCGGGGCCGGGTAGGTTGTAATAATTGTACTTTTCCTGTGGCGGAAATCCTTCCGAAGTCCCCTCTCTGGCGAGCGCAGGCTGGCACAGGCCACACATGGCCAGCGCGATTGAAACTCCAAGAATGTTTCTAATCATCTTTTCTCTCCCATGATGAAAGGTACGGTCCAATCGACCGCTGATTCAGGATAGGTGGCTAGTCCCACGCAATGAGCCGAACAGTTCCGCCGATAGCGTGAACTGGTTATCACTCCGACTCACCCTGCGTGCGACGGCGACGTCATTGCAGGTTTTCGTTCCCTTGCAGAAACACACGATCTTGCGATTCGCAAGCTTTTCTCAGAGCGGCCAAACTGTGGCACGCTTGCGCCTTTGGCAAACTTCCGGAAACGCAGGCATGACTTCGACGCCCACTCTGCCGCCTGCGGCCACCCTTGAAGGCGAATCGGCCCTGGTTCGCGCCGTCGGCGGTGTCTCGTTGGCCGCGGCCATCATCAACATCATTGTCGGATCGGGAATCTTCCTGCTACCGGCCTTGCTGTTCACGCGCATGGGCTCATCGGCTCCGATCGCGTTTCTAGCCGGCGCGCTGGCGATCGTGCCGATTGCCTTGTGTTTTGCCGCCATAGGCAGTCGCGCAGCGACCACGGGCGGCCCTTACACCTATGTCGGCGCGGCGTTTGGTCCGTTTGCCGGTTTCATCGCGGGTTCCTTGATGTGGATCTGCAATGTCGCCTCCAGTGGCGCGGTTGCCTCGGCATTGTTTCTGCAAGTTGCGCGGGCCTGGCCGCAGTTCAATGATTCTCTATGGCGAACGCTGTTCATGGTGGTCTTGTATGCAGCGCTGATCGCACTCAATGCGTTTGGCGTGAAGCTCGGCGCACGCGCCATCAACACGCTTGCTGCGCTCAAATTGACGCCGCTGTTTTTGCTGGCGTCGGTCGGTCTTTTCTTCGTTGACTGGAGCCAGATCAGTTGGCTCGCTATTCCATCCTGGCCAACGCTTGGCGCCTCGATGGTATTGGTCATGTTCGCCTATTCCGGCATGGAAACTGCGCTGATACCATCGGGCGAATTGCGCGATGCCTCGCACAGCGTGCCACGCGCAACCATGGCGGCGATTCTTGTCGTGGTGCTGCTTTACATGGGAATCCAGGTAGTCACGCAAGGCATCCTCGGGCCGCTGCTGGCGACCAGCAAAGTGCCGCTGGCCGAAGCCGCCGGTACGCTTTGGTCGCCGGGCCTGGTCATCATCCTGATTACCGCCGGCGTGTCGATGGGCGGCTTCATGATGGGCAACTTGCTCGCCTCATCACGATTGCTCTACGCCTTGGGTCGTGATGGCTATCTGCCCTCGGCCTATGGCCGGGTGACTGCGACCTATCGCGTGCCGTTGCTCGCTATCGTCACCCACGGCGTGCTTGGACTGGTTCTTGCGATAGCCGGTAATTTCGAGGCGCTCGCGCTGGTCTCCGGCGGAGCCAATTGTCTGATCTACCTCGGCGTCAGCCTGGCCACCGGCGTCGCCCAGAAGCGCGATCTGCGCAGTGGCGGCAAACCGTTCGTACTTCCCGGCGGTGCGTTGATTCCCGCTATCTCGACCCTCGCCATGATCGCCATTGTTGCCACCTTGTCGCGCGCCGAGTGGACCGCGATCGGTATCGCTTTGGCTATCCTCGTCATTATCTACGCGGCTTTGCTCAGGCTACGCCGCACCGCTTGATTCCAAGCGACACGATTTCAGTCAAGTCGACGGCCGCTTATCCATTCAATGGCTTGGCCTTTCGTGATCGCTAGCGCCCGCACCTCTTTTGCACGTGGGGCGCACATGGGCAACGGATAATTTATACCGTTCGTACTTGAACCGGTTGAACTTGTATTTGTTGCGCTCGAAAACACACCGCAGTTGCAGTGGGTGACTCCTGCTACGGTGCTTCAAATCTGGCGCAGAGAAACCGAACCCGGATTTCGGCACGTTTCCTGCATTGAGACTCACGCGTCCGCCCGTTGCGGTTCAGGGTGCTCGCGAGGAATCCCGGCATACTCGCCTTCGCTTCACCCTGAGATCTTGTTGAACACGATGCGCTTTCTGCTACTTGCCCTGATTGCCTTTTGCTGCGCGGCGCGAGCCGTTGAGCCAGACATCCGACCGATTGACGTCGCCGATGAAGGCGCACCGACGTT
>JBBSVJ010000034.1:0-21976 GCA_038233665.1 Lysobacterales bacterium | reverse complement strand
TCCACACCAATGTGGGCCTTCATCCCGAAGTACCATTGATTGCCTTTCTTGGTCTGGTGCATCTCCGGATCGCGCTCATGCGCGGCATTCTTCGTCGAGCTCGGCGCCGCGATGATCGTGGCGTCCACGATCGTCCCGCGCTTGAGCAAGAGGCCTTTGCGCGTCAGGTGCGCATTGATCCGTTCGAAGATGCGCGGTGCCAATTCATTGACCTCGATCAGGCGTCGGACATTGAGGATGGTCGTCTCGTCTGGAATCCCGTCGCTCAATGACAGCCCGGCAAAGCGGCGCATCGACACGATCTCATAGAGCGCTTCCTCCATCGCTGGGTCGCTCAGACCAAACCAGTTCTGCATCAGGTGGATGCGCAGCATCGTCTGGATCGGATACGGCCGACGACCCCGTCCCGCGACCGGATAGAACGGCTCGATCTCCTTCAGGAACACCTGCCAAGGTACGACTCTATCCATCTCCGCCAGGAACACCTCGCGCCGAGTCTGCTTCTTCTTAGACGCATACTCAGCATCACCGAAACTCATTTGCTTCATGGCGGAATAGCCTTGTGGACGTAATGCGATTTCAACACACTTCGGGGGACTTGTTCAGACCCTCCCTAAGCGAAGCGATGAGCAACATAGTAACAATAGCTGCCAGCGTGCCAAGAGGAAATAGCAGAACTTGTTCACCGTGCGCGAACGCGTAGCTCGGCACGAATGCCAACAGCATGAGTGAAAACCTTGCGCGATTGCTCAGCATGGGGCCCAACACCAGAGTTAAGCCGCCGCGTCAGCGGTCGGCTTGGACGAAAAGTTGGGTGGCTTATTAGTCGCCGATAAACCACAGGTATGTGTGAACTGAAATGGCCCGCTCAGCAAGCGCGCGAACACTCTCAAGATGCGCTAGTAAGTTTGGATCGGCGACAGACTGCATGGCTTGCGCGAGCTCTTTAGCAAGAATAGGAATTTGGCGCTGATTGAAGCAAGCGTCGCCATATGGGTCAAGAAATTGAAGACAAACGCCTTGTTGGCAATGATGGGGCGAGGATGCAAATCGACTGAGAAGATTCTTTGGGTCGTAGACTTCCCCAAGAATATTTCCATCCTCGTCTTTCCAGAACACCTCAATTCCCATTTGCCACCTAACACCTGTAATATGCCGCCGCTGAAAGCGGTCGGCTTGATTTATTAGTTAGGAGGCGCTTGCCAAAAAGGCCGCCACGCCAGCGAAAATAAGTGCCATAACTGCGGCAATAACAAGCTTGGCATGACCGTTGAACCCATTGGCATTTTCGCGCTTCTTGTCTAGAAAGCCTGTTGCGGTCATTACTTCGATTGCTCGCGGAAAGTCTGATTCCTTCATGAGCCAAACACCAACTGATGAATCACGGTAGTTGGCGGAGAAGCCTGGTAGCTCGGCGGCGTTGGCTCCTGAGATATGAATTGGAATATCAATTCGCGCAAGCTCGTTTGAAAGCTCTTCAGCGCGCGCAACCGTATCGGTGGAGTAGATTAATTTCATGACTCCTAACACCTATTCGATTGCGGAGCGCAATCTAATCTTGCTGTATAACATAGCAAATATCGGAATCATTGCAAAATATTTTCTTTTGCTATCAACGCGGTACGCACAAAGCGCCGCCTATACCTGCCATCTAATTCTGGGGCGTTGTCCGGCTCCGGAAATATCCGGTCGAGAGTGGCGAGCGATCCACCAATGATTGTCAATCTCGACCGGCTCAATCAGCCACCCTCACCCCGATAAACAGACTTGCCCCCAACCCAGGTCTGCAACACCTTCGTGTTCCAGACCTTCCCGGGATCAACCTTGAAAATGTCCTGATCGACGAGGATGAAGTCGGCCCACTTGCCGGGTTCCAGCGTACCGAGGGTGTCTTCCTCATGGGCGGCGAAGGCGGCGTCGAGGGTAAAGGCGCGCACAGCTTCAGTCATGGTCATGGCTTGTTTGGGATACCAGCCGCCGGGTGGGTGGCCTTCGTGATCTTGGCGGGTCACGGCGGCGTGCAGGCCAAAGAACGGGTTGGGTGATTCCACCGGAAAATCCGACCCTCCTGCGATGCGTGTGCCTTGTTTCAAGAATGTCCGCCAAGCGTAAGCGCCCTTGATGCGCTCGTGGCCGACGCGGTCTTCGGCCATGTTCATGTCGGAGGTGGCGTGCGTGGGTTGCATTGATGCGATCAGATTGAGATCGACGAAGCGCGGAATGTCTTCGACGCTGACAATCTGTGCGTGCTCGATGCGGTTGCGAAGCTTCTTGCCGTCCGGATATTTTTTATACGCGGCGGCAAAACTATCGAGCACCTCACGATTGCCCTTGTCTCCGATGGCGTGGACGCACACCTGATAGCCGTGACCGAGCGCCTTGCTGATCATCGAGGTCATTTCTGCGGGCGGACTAAACAACAGTCCCGAATTCTTGGCGTCATCGGAGTACGGCATCAGCATCGCCGCGCCGCGACTGCCCAGGGCACCGTCGGCGTATAGCTTGACGCTGCGCACGTTGAGGAAATCATGGCCATAGCCGATCAGCGGGCCATCCTTAGCGATCGCATCGAAATCGCTGGCCGTTCCGCCAATCATCGCGTAAATCCGCGCGCTGAGTTTTCCCTCGTCGGCGAAGCGTTTGTAGAGATTGAACTCTGCAAGATCGATACCAGCATCACCGACTCCGGTCAGGCCAACGCTGGCCATCATTTCGAGAGCGGACGAAAGCGCAGCGCTGCGTTGACCCTCCGTCGGCGGCGGGATCTTGCTGCCGATCAACTCCATCGCAGCATCGACAAATACTCCGTTAGGATTGCCTTGGGCATCGCGCTCAATGCGCCCGCCGACCGGATCCTTGGTGTCTTTTGTAATGCCGGCGAGTTCAATGGCTGCGGAGTTCGCCCAGCCTGCATGACCATCGACGCGGCTCAGGAAAGCGGGTCGATCAGAAACCACGGCATCGAGTTCTTTCGCGGTTGGGAAGCGACCGAGTTTCCAGATGACCTGGTTCCAGCCGCGACCGAGAATCCAGGGGTCACTCTTGTGTGTCGCGGCAAACGTCTTGATTTTTGCGAGCGCCGCATCGAGCGAGGGGGTCGCGGCGACGTCCGCCTGCAGTGTCATCGCACCGAGGCCCATGACATGCCCATGCGCATCGATCAGACCGGGCAGCAAGGTGCGCCCCTTGCCATCGATGACACGCGCGTCTCCCGCCCGTTTTGCCATCTCAGCATGATTGCCAGTCGCAAGCACCTTGCCATCCTCGACCAGCATGGCGCCAAAGTTTTGCAGCTTGCCGGCGCTATCCAGGGTGTAACCATTGATGTTGTCGACAAGAAGATCGGCAGCGAACACGGCGTGTGTCGCCAAAAGCGTGGTTAAAAGCATGGCCAAGCGGCTTGTAGCGATCATCAGTAAACTCCGGCCTATTCGAACAGCAACAATACGCCACCTTGGAACGTTCGAGAATATGGGCGTTTGCGTTCGACGGTGACAGGTTGAAGGAACCCGCAAACCTTCGCTGAAAACCCAAGCATGCGGCGTACCACTACCTCGTCGCCGCTGCGCTGGCAGGGGTCCAGCGCCTCTAGCCCTTGGCGTGATGCAAAGTGTCTTTTGCACGACACCCGAACAATTGTGACCAAGCAAAGTTCTCATGCTGAGGCATTGGGTCCCTGCCGGCGCAGGAATGACGATCGGTTTGGTTACTTCGCTTTGCGAATTTGTTGCATTGTTCTGACAGTCAATCGCGGAACGATAGGTTTGTTGTCAGGAGAATCCGCCTTCACAGCGGCCACGAATGGCATGGTTGGCGACGATCAATGGCCGCAAGACTGAACGAAAGGACACCAGAAGCGGTGCGGGCTCGCGCTATTCAGCCAAGGTACGTGCGCCATTGACCAGACTTGGCTCCGAGTTCGCCGATGGGTGTCGCTCGCAAGACACAAGGCACTCACCGACCTCGCTCCGTTTAACGGAGTTCGGCCCTAGTTCGGCCCTAACGAAGTGGAGAAACTCAATGAATAATGCAGCTCTCATATTCAATCGCGTGGCCCTTGGTATCGCTTTTGTTGTCGGTGGATCGACCATGGCGATTGCCGCTGAGCAGCCGATGCCGGCCGACAACGCCGCTGACATGGATTCCGAGCAGCCGGTAACCGACACCTGGATTACCACCAAGGTGAAGGCTGACCTGGCCACCACCGATGGCGTCATGAGCACCGAAATTTCGGTCGATACAACCAACGGTGTGGTCACGCTGACTGGCGTCCTCGCGTCCGAAATGGGCGTCAAGAAGGCGATCGCAGTGGCCAAGGGCATCAAGGGCGTTGTCGACGTCGATGCTTCGGGCCTCAAAGCCAAGTAATCTCGTTCGCTCTCTCGCGTGATGAAAAAGCCCCGCTCTGCGGGGCTTTTTTTTACTGCTGCTTCGACGGCCTGGGTCCAGCGCCTTTTGATTGCCGTGAAAGGGGATCCAAATAGTGTGTCAGCCAATCGCGAACCTGCGCGTAGTAGTAACGGCTGTCTTCCCCTTTCATGATCCAGTGGTTCTCGTCGGGGAAAATGATCAGCTTGCTTTCGACCTGCTGACGTTGAAGAGCGGTCCAGTACTCCAACCCATTATTGAGTGGCACTCGAAAATCCTTCTCGCCGAAACTGACCAGTACCGGTGTTTTGAAGTTGGCAGCCAGGCGGATCGGATTCTGCTCGCGCCAAACCGCACCCTGCGCCCAGACTGGTCCGCCCATCGCGATTTCGCGATCATAAGAGTTGTCACTGGTACCCCACTGCGATTCCAGATTGACCAACCCCGCGTGGCTGATCAGGCATCGGTAACGAGTCGTCGTGCCTTGCAACCAGTTGGCAAGATGTCCGCCGTAGCTGGCACCCGCTGCGCATTGTCTGCTTGCATCGATAAACGAGTAGCGTTTCATCGCTTCGTCTGCGGCCTGATTGACGTCATCGGCCGGGCCTTTCAGCGGATCGCCTTGAATCGCTTGCGCGAATGCTTCGCCCTCACTGGTTGATCCGACATAGTTGGTCAGCAGCAGCACATAGCCATCCGCCGAAAGCAGATGATAATTCCAGCGCAGCACCCAGGCATCGGACCATTGCGAATACGGGCCCCCGTGCATCAGCACGAGCAAAGGATATTTTTTGCGCGCATCAAATGCCGGCGGCCGCACGATCATGTTATGGATGCGCTGGCCGCGCTGATTGGTAAACCAGAAATTCTCCACAGGAGGAAGATCCAGCGCAGCTGCCTTGGCCGTGGCAAACGATGACAGCCGCCTGAAGTCGCGCCCGTTTGGATCCAGACGAACGATCTCAGGTGGCTCGGTTGCACTTTGATACTGGGCAATCAAAACCGGCGCGCGCGAGCCACCCATACTGAGCCCGGAAACCATGCCATGCTCAGGTGCGCCAACCAGCTCGGCTTCGCCGTCGCGTGGCGCGGAGCGATATAGTTTGGTCTGTCCTGCATCCTCACCGAGCAGGTTGACTTGGTTGCCATCGGGAGCGATTGCGTAGTCGGCGATCTTGCGTCCCTCGGGCAAGCGGATACGCCCGCGACTTTGCATCGTCGGCCAATCGAAGACGCCAAGTTGCGGCGCGTTGTAAACCATTGCGGTTCGTGGTTCGACAATCGCAAACAGCTTGCCGCCATCTCGGCTGAAGCTTGGCGATCCCCAGGAATCCCCCGCTTCAAGCCCTTCGGCACCGGTGAGACGTCGCGGCTCACCGCCATTGATCGAGACGCTCCAAAGATCATCATGCGTGAATGACCACGCGGCGCGATCACGATTGCGACTGGCGGCGAAAACGACAGACTTTCCATCCGGTGCCCAGCGCGCGGAATCCTTGGCCATATCAAAGCCTGCCAGCTTGATCAGCGCGCTGCCTGCGAGAAGATCACGTGCAGCCTGGTCGCCAATTCTCTGAACAAATACATGGGCCTGCTTGCCATCGGCCCATTTATCCCAGTTGCGGATGGGATAGGAGGTGTAGGTTCGCGCATTGTATTTTTGATCTTTTTTCTGCTTGGCCAGGCGCTCGCTGTCGGCGTCGTTGCGCGACTCGGGATAGACGTTGCTGATAAACAGAACATGCGAACCATCGGGCGAAAACTGCGGCGAGGATGCGCCCGTCGAGATCTTGGTGGCGCGTTGAGCTTCGCCGCCTCGGCTCAGGTCGATGATGTAAATCTGGGCCTGCTTGTAGTCGCCCCGCTTGGCTGCGAACGCGAGCTGGCGACTGTCATTGCTCCAGGCGGGTGCCTCCTCTCCCCCTTTTCCGCTGGTGATCCGGCGCGGCGACTCGCGGCCGTCGGTAGGCACAACCCATAGATCGGCCACCTGCTCCTCTTTTTTATATGCCGGTTCGAGTACCGGAAAAGCGACATTGCTACCATCCGGGCTGGTGGCCGGAGATCCGACTCGCGGCATCAACCAGAGGTCTTCATGAGTGATCGTGCGCCGCTCGGCCGCTTGTGAGGCGGTTGATGCCAGCAGAATCAAGAGAGCGCAAATCAATCGCATGGTCAGCTCACCGAGTGGAATGAAACTGCAGTGATACCCGAGGGCGACAAGGGCTTCAAGTGCGAGAGGAGCTTGAGGCGTGATGTCTACGCAACGATGCTCGCAGTCAGACCTTTTCGTCAACGTCAGTTGGTCTTCGCCGAATTGGCGCCCGGTACACGCATTGAGCCCGCCGAAGGACGGCGTCCCTTGCATGTTTCACGAGGCAACTTTCAACTATCGTTCGATACGCTCGCCACGAACGGAAGTCGATCGGGAAATCCCTATTGCCTTGATCGGCGCCACATCCACAGCGGTTGCGCGATCAAGGAGCCGATAGTCGCCAGAAACATGTCTTTCTGCGCATCCCAGACATCACCTTGCGTGCCGAGATAGGCCTGGCCCACATCATCCGCGAACACGCTCGCGGCGAACCATTCGATGAGCTCGTAGATCAAGGCATGCGACATCATGAACGTGACTGGCAATAGAAACAGCCAGACTCCACGCAATCGCACACGCGCGGCAATCACTTCGGCGGCCACCGGCGTGATCAGCAAGCCATACATGAAATGAACCAGCCTATCGTACTGATTGCGCTCGAAACCGAGCATCGCGTCGAGCGAGCGATTGCCGCTGATGGCAGCAAACCACTGCTCGTAGGGCACATCGGAATATTGATAGTGCGCGCCGATTTCGTGCAACACACCAAACACAAACAACAGTCCGCAGGCGAGATTGGATAAAGGTGTGCGCCGATATGACCAGATCAACCAGACCAACGCGCAGACCGTGATGACATTTTCCAACAGCCAATCCGTACGCGTCGCCGGATTGATCGCGAGCACGATGGAAACGACCAGGAATACCGCCAGCAAGCCCAGTGCAAAGCCTGCGTTGTGATGCACCGGCATTCGCGCATCGACGCTTTCAACAATCACCGTCATTGCCTACCCCCATTGATCGCCATTCTCAGAGCGGCAGGATGACACGCGCCACGCAGCCTTGCGCATCCTCGCGATTTTCGAGACTCAAACTGCCCTCGTGGGCATCGATGATCTGGCGGGCAAGGACAAGACCGATACCGGAACCGCCCGGCTTGGTGGTGAAAAATGGAACAAACAGGTTTTCGCTATGCGGAAGACCGATACCCGCATCAATGATGTCGAGGGTCAGTTCCTTGTCTGACCGTTGCCAGCGGATCCGCACCTCGCCGCCGCTGGGCAGTGTTGCATCCACGGCATTCTTGAGCAGATTGATCAACGCCTGCTCGATCTGATCGGGGTCCGCGTTGATTTGAATATCACCACCGTTCTCGACCAGCACCGTCATGCGCTGTTCCAATTGGGCAACGCGCTGGACGAGCTCGGCAAAGGCAAATGATCTCGGCTTCGGTGGCGGCAGTCGAGCGAACGCTGTGTATCGCGCCATGAAGCGCGCAAGTGCTTCGGCACGATCACCGATCACGCCAAGTGCGCTGCCTGCATCGTCGCGCCAGTCTTCCGCGAGTGGCTCGATCGCAAGCAACTTGGCCAGCGTTGCCGCCATCGATCGAATCGGGGCCAGCGAGTTGTTGAGTTCATGGCCGAGCACACGCAACAGACGCTGCCAGGCCAGGCGCTCTTCTTCGCGCAGAGTGCGGCTCAGATCGGTGATGACCAGCAAATCGTGCGGACGGCCATCTTCGCGGAACTGTGCGCGTCGAACCTCCCAGCGTCCACTGCCACCGGGAAACGAGCGCTCGCTGATGCGTGGCTCAGTTACCTTTAGCCAATCGACGAGATCCAGCGCCTGCGCTGATCGACCATTCAACGCACCAAACGGCGATCCCAGCAGGCGCTCTGCCGCCGGATTCGCGAGCTTGAGAAATCCATCCGCATCAAACGCGAGCACGGCAATATCGAGAGCCGCGATTACCTTGGCCAACAAGGCACTTTTTTCCTCGACGGCGAGACGCTGCTCGCGCAACGTTTGCGCCAGCGTATTGATCTCGATGACAACCTCACCGATGGCATCGCCACGCCGTGCTGCCGATCCGCGCAAGCTGTAGTCGCCCTCGCGCAATGCTTCGAGCAGATTGGATAATGTGCGCAATGGATAGATTGCGCGACGACGCAGCTCCAGGGCAAACAGAACGGTCGTCACGCTGACGACAATCGATACGAGCATGGCCCATGCGCGCAATTGCTCGTGGCTCCAGATCACGACCAGCAGCGTCAGCAAGGCCGGCATCGCCACGAACAACGCACCGAGAAACAGCCGCGTCTCGTAGCCCCAGCGTGTTGCGCGTGCGCGATGCTGATGAAGATCAAGCGGCATGATTCATGCCTCTTCGTTCTTCCCGGGGGTAATGGCTTTGGCATCGATCGACTGATGGCTGCATGGATGCCTTGTATTTCAATGCCATGCTTTTTTCTACGCAGGCTGAGCCCGCAGAAGACGCCAAGGGCGTCAAGACAGCAGTGAAATCTCTTGTCTTCCCTGCGCAGGCAGGGATCCAGCGCCTCTGTCCTTTTTTTTCAAAACCAATCACCGACTTTGACAGGTCAAACGCGGGGCTTCCAAGGATCGCCTGCAAGTTCCAAAGGCGCTGGACCCCTGCCTGCGCAGGGGCGACGAGGTATTGCGGGAGCGCGCGCTCATTTGCAGCGTCAATTCGCAGCTCGTGCCTTCCCTCAAAAGCAAAAGGCACGGCGACTTTTTTCCGGCAGCGGTTACTCAATGCCGTATTTTTCCATACGCCGATACAAGGCCGGTCGACTCAAGCCGAGCATTGCGGCCGCGCGCTGGATATTGCCTGCGGTTTTCTCAAGCGCCTGGCGCACGAGTTGCTTTTCGGATTCCTCAACGGTGACCTGTCCATTGACTGGTGCCGTAGTCATCGCCCCTGATCCAACCGCGATCGTGCCCGAACTCAGGTTGAGTGATGAAGCATCGAGGATATCCCCAGCCGCCATCAACACCGCGCGCTCTATCGCATGAGAAAGCTCACGCACATTGCCAGGCCAGGCATAAGCGGAGAGCGCGCTCATTGCGGAGGGCGCAAAGCGCATGCCGTCGCGCTGATAGCGTTTGCTGAATCGATCGAGGAAAGATTGCGCGAGCAGCGGAATATCTTCGCCGCGCTCGCGTAAAGGCGGTAGATGCAGCTCGACAGTGTTGAGTCGAAACAGCAGATCCTTGCGGAACGCGCCACTCGCCACTTCGGCGGGAAGATCAGCATTGGTCGCCGAGATCAGGCGCACATCGACTTTCAGCGTGCGCGAGGAACCTACTCTTTCGAGTTCGCCATCCTCCAGCACACGCAACAATTTGGGTTGCTGGGCGACCGGAATATTCGCGATTTCATCGAGAAACAAGCTGCCGCCATCAGCCAATTCGAAACGCCCGATGCGATCGGTCTTGGCATCGGTGAACGCACCGCGCACATGGCCGAACATTTCGGCCTCGAATACCGATTCCGGAATGCCCCCCATATTGACCTTGACGAAGCTCGCCTCGGCGCGTTTTGAGGCATCGTGCATCAACCTTGCGATGACACCCTTTCCGGTTCCGTTTTCGCCGAGGATCAACACATTGGCATCCGATGGCGCGACGCGTGCGAGCGTTTCCAGCAGTCGGCGCATGGAGGGCGCTTCGGCGATGAATCCTTCAGCCGCCGGGCCGCGCAACAAAGTGTTCTCCGCCTGCAAACGACGACCATGGCGCCGCGCTCTACCGAGTGCGCGCTGGTTGACGAGCACACTCATCAAGCGCTGGTTATCCCAAGGCTTTTCGATGAAATCGCCGGCGCCGTGACGCATCGCCTCGACCGCAACGTGGATCGTGCCCCAGGCCGTCATGACCACAACCGGCAGCTCCTCATCGCCTTTCTTCAAATCGCGCAGCAGCTCTAGCCCCTCGGCTCCTGAGGTCGTATCACGGGTGTAGTTCAGATCGATCAGGGCGAGATCGAAACGCTTCTTCTGTGCCGCCTCGATGGCCTCGGCCGGGCCTTCGACCGCGGTGCAGTTCCAGCCTTCGCTCTTCAGCAACAGACGCAAGGCTTCGCGAACATCGCGCTGATCATCGGCGATGAGAATGTGCGGTTTACTCAAATCCATGGGTTGACGACCTCAATGTCGAAATCAGCGAAAGCTTTCACGTTGCGGGTGACCAAGGACAATCCGTGTTCGAGCGCGGTGGCGGCGAGCAGCGTGTCCATCAGCGGCCTTGGCTGTCCGCTGCGCCTGCCGTCGCCCAGCAGGCGCCCCCAACGCGTGGCCACGCTCGGATCAACGTTGATGATCCGGCCGTCGAAGTCCGGAAGAACTTCGTCGCGCAGCCAGGCATTCAGTTTCTTCGCCTTGCCGACGTCGCTGAGCGCGGCAATACCTTGTTCGATTTCGGCGAGATTGGCGACGCTGAGAAACATGCGTTCCGGCAAGGTCGCGCAGATCCAGGCGCGGACTTTTGTCGAAGCGTGCGGCCGGGTCGCTTCGGAAATCACGCAGGTATCGAGCAGATAGCCGCGCATCATCCCAGCTCAACTTCACGGCCGACATCGCGCGAACGCTCGATCTCCAGGTTGGCCTTCGGCGCGCTGTCCCACCAATTCTTGGCGGATCGCTTGCTGCTGTGCTTGAGACGGCGCAACTCTTCGATCGAGACGACCGCTACCTCTTCCTTGCCGCGCACGGTAATGATCTGCGGGCCCTTGGTCTTGGCCGCCTTGACCACCTCGCTCAAGCGATTCTTCGCTTCCTGCAGCTGCCAGCTCATCACATTCTCCTGTCTAGCCAGTCTAGCTAGTTTGCATCATACCGCCGTCTTCTCGATCCAGCCATCACGCAAGCGGATGATGCGTTGCGCCTCGGCAGCGAGAACCTCGTTGTGGGTGACCTGGACGATGGTCATTCCCTCACCGTGCAGCTCAGCAAGCAGATCCATAATGATGCGCGCCTGGCTTGAATGCAGCGCACCGGTCGGCTCATCGGCGAGCAGCACCTTTGGCCGCGTGATCACCGCACGAGCCACGGCAACAAGTTGCTGCTGGCCACCGGATAACTGGCTTGGATAGAGATCTTTCTTGCCGACAATCTGGAAACGATCGAGCAGATCCGCGACGCGCGCGGCACGCTCCTTGGCCGGCACATCGCGATACTGCAATGGCAGATCGAGATTTTCCCAGACTTTCAAGTCGTCGATCAGATGATAGTGCTGAAAGATGAAACCGATCTTCTCGCGCTGCAGCGATTGACGCTGCTTGCCGTTGAGCTTGTCGACGGCAACACCATCGAGCGCATAGCTGCCCTTCCAATCGTGATCCATCAAGCCCAGCACATTGAGCAACGAGCTCTTGCCCGCACCCGATGGCCCCATGACGCTGACGAACTCGCCGTCGGCGATATCGAGATCCACGTTGCGCAGCACCCAGGACTGGCCGCCTTCAAGCGGATAGGACTTTTCGACTTTCTCAAGATGAATCATGGCTGTTCCATTGTTTGAGTGGCAACGGTACGCTGCCAGGTATAGTATCGAGGTATTACCCGTGGATGAGTATTACCTATGCAAATATCCAACATGACCAGCAAAGGCCAGGTAACGATCCCGGCCGAATTGCGCCGCGATCTCGGCCTCAAACCGGGTGACAAGGTTCGCTTCATCAAACGTGGATCGAAGGTCTCGATCGAAGCCGTGGTTGAACCTCCAATCGACTCGATTTTCGGGCTGCTGAAAGCACCACGCGATCGTGGCATCAGCGATGTTGATGCGGCCTTGGCTGCGCTTGCGACTGGAAGTAGTAAGGCCGACAGCAAGTGATCAGCCTCGATACCAACGTCTTGGTCCGATTGTTGGTTGACGATGAGATGGCGCCGGAACAAGTGGCCGCGGCGCGCGCCCGTGTGCAGTCGGAACGTTCGGTTTGCATTGGTGCGAGTGTCTTTCTTGAAAGCATGTGGGTGCTCGAGCGCAGCTACCGCTATCCGCGTGCTGCAATCTCCAAAGTCGCGTCCCACCTTCTTGAACACGCCAAGTATGAAATCGCCGACAGGCAACTGCTGAGCCAAGCGGTCGACATCCATCGCGATTCTTCGATTGGATTTGGTGACGCTCTCGCGCTTGCGCAAGCGCAGCAAGTTAATGCCATCCTGGTCACATTCGACCGCAAGCTTTCGCGCATGGATGGAGTTGAAGCCGTGTCGCTGACTTGAATTGGCCATGGTGAATTGGCTGGTACTGGCGTACCGGTCGAGAACCGGGTTACTCATCGCGTAAAGCCACCATCGGATCCGTGGCTGCGGCGCGATGTGCGGGCAACCAGCAGGCAAAGTTGGCCACGACTGCCACGAAGGCCAGCGCGGCGAGCCAACTTGCCACATCGGAGAATGCGATTTGATACAGACGATCTGCGATCAATCGCGCCAACGGCACACCAACCAAAACACCGAGTAAGCCACCGATCGAAATCAGGATGCCTCCCTGCCGTAGAACGAGATTTCGCACCCGCGAAGGTGTCGCGCCGATAGCCAGGCGCACGCCGAGCTCAGCGGTTCGTCGGCGGACTAAAAAGCTCAGCACGGCAGCCAAGCCGATGCTGGCCAGCAACAAGGTCGCCAGGCCGAATCCCGCTATCAGTTCCAGCAAGGCACGCCGTGGCGCGAGCGTTTCGGCAACGCTGTCGGCCAGTGGTTTGTTGAACACGATCACCGTGCCGGGCTGCGTCGAAAGAATGCGCTGACGCACCATGTCGGCAAGCTGGCGCACATCGCCTGATGTATGTGTGAGCAGAAAAGCGACGGGCACCGGTGTCTGGGCCGGCTCATAGACCATCGGCAAGCCGCTCGCCTCATCCAACGCCTCGTGTTTGATGGTGTGGACGACAGCGATGATCCGCGCCTTGCGATAGTTATCTCTGCTTTCGGATACCTCAATGAATGAATCCAGCGGGTCGACACCTTGCAGATAGCGCTCCTGGTAAGCCTCATCGACGATGGCAGGCGCGGCTTCACCAAAATCAGCGGCGACGAAGTCACGCCCTGACAGCAAGCCAACGCCGAGCGTCGCGAAGTAACCGGGGCTGACCACGCGAGAACGTACGCTCTGCGCTTCTTCCACACCAGGCACTCTTACCTTCGTGATCGCATCGCTGTGACTGAATGGAGGCGCATCGGCAAATGCGACGCGATTCACCCCCGGCAAACTCGCAACCTCTGCCTTGATCCGCTCCATCATCGCGCGCAAACGCTGGCGATCGGTTTCTGGGCCGAATGCCGCATTGTCGACACTGACCCCGAGCGGATCGATCATCGTCATCAGAACGCCTTGCTCATTGAAGCCTCGGTCGGTTGAAATCAGATTGATTGCGCTGCGCAACAACAAAGCGCTGCCACCGAGCAGAATCGTCGTCAGCATTACCTGCCCGACCAGCAATGCGGGACGCAAGCGCCCCATGCCAGCAATACCCGCACGGCTCGACAAACCTTGTTTGCGTTGCGCAAGCCAGGCGGCGAGAAGGACAGTCACCACGATCAAGATCGTCGCGACGCAAGCAGCGATGATCGCCGCTGGCCCGAACGTTGCGCTTTGCGGCAGGAATTCCGGCAACAATCCTCGATCTGCAATCACATGCAAACCGAGAGGCGTCAAAGCCAGGCCGAGCGCCAAACCGATCAAGGCAGGCGGCAGGATATCGGCGGCGACATCCCAGGCAATGCTGCGCTCACTGGCACCCAGCGCCCGCCGGATAGCAAACTCGCGTCGGCGCATGAGCAGATGATCAAGGTTGAGATTGATCAAGTTGGCAACGGCGACAACGAGCAGGATCAGCCCCGCCAGTTGCAGCAACTCCAACGCCTGCTCATGCCCTGAGGAATAGCGCTCGCGCCAAGGCCGCACGCTTGCTTGAATGTTCGCCGATGCCGCCAGCCGAGCGAGTTGTTTCTGATTGGCGATCAACGACGCCAACACCTCGCTTGCCTGCGCGATGGATGTTCCGTGCGCGGCTCTTGCCACGACTTCGAGATCACCAAAAGAACCTCCATCACTGATGGCGACGTAAGGACGCCAGGCATCGATCTGCGTATCCGGAAATGCAAAGTCCGGCGGCATTACCCCGATCACGGCCAGCTTCATCTTGCCAAAATCGACAACCCGACCGATCACGCCGGGATCGGCATTGAATCGCTGATGCCAGGCACGATCCGAGATCACGACGACTCGATCCGAGCCTTCGAGCGCATCGCCATTGACGATGCTGCGCCCGATCGATGGCGCCACGCCGAGAACCTGCTCGAAGCCTGGCGTCACTTGGGCCAACCGCCAGCTCTGCCCCGTCGCATCGACACGCGCCTGCCCTGCGCCGGTGAATCCCGCGACACCGGAAAAATGCGTGTGGTCGGCTTGTAGCGCATCGCGAATTTGCCAGTTCAATCCGGCGATGAAGCCAAACTTCTGCATGTCGCCACGCATCTCTATTAACGCATCGCCATCAGCATATGGCATGGCCTTCCAGCGCAAGGCATGGATTGCAGTGAACGTACTTGCGTTGATGGCCACGACGCTCGCCACCAGCACGATGACGACCAAGACGAACATCGGCGCACGTTGAAACCAGCGAGACAAAGAGCGAGTAATCATCGAATGATCTCAATCGAAAACGTAGCCGAAGGCGCATTCGCAAGCCAAGAATATCGGCGCCGGAGATTTGATGTTGTGTGATGGGACTCCAGTGCCCATGCGGTTTGGCGAATTCTAGAAAGAACGTTGCGGCCGAAGCCCTCTCCAAAACAGGCGCTTGCGTCGGGACTATTCATTGCGCAGGGCAATCATCGGATCGAGACGGGCGGCTCGCCACGCGGGCAGCAGCGCTGATAGCAATGCAGCAAGCGACATGGCGAGCAAGCCGGCGCCGATCAGCATCGTCTGCGATATCTGTTCGATGCCCGACCATTGCGATGCCAGCAAGCGCATGACCAACGCGGCGCAAATCAGCCCGCAGAGAACGCCTAGCGCACTGCCCTTGATACTGTCGCGCAAGATCGCGACGGCCAAGGCGGAGGGCGCCGCACCAATCGCCAGGCGCAAGCCGAATTCACCGACACGACGCTGTTGCTGCAGCGAGGCGACCGCGTAGACCCCAAGCATCGCGAGCAGCAGTGCGGCAATCGCAAAGCCACCAACCGTACGCGCGAAAAAGCGCGACGGGGCCAACTCGTCAGCGAGATCCTCGGCGAGCGCGTATTCACGCGTGATCGCCTGCTGCGGATCGATCGCGCTGAGCGCATCAGCAATCTGACGCTGCATGCCGGGGAGTTCTCGATCGCTGCGAACGAGGAAGGTCATCGCGACGCCCGGCGCCTGCGCAAATGGCACAAGCACTTCGGGTGATGCCGGCATGCGCAGACCATCGTTGCGAACATCACCTACAACGCCGACGATGCGGCACGAAACCATCTGGCCGCGTTGCAGGGGAAGGTTGATCTGCTGTCCCAGTGCAGGCGCGTCGCCGAACAGGCGTTTCGCTGCCGCCTGATTGATGATCGCGACCGGCTCGCTGCCCGCGCGATCGCTGATTGCAAAATCGCGGCCGCCAAGTAGCGGAATCGTGAGTAGCTCACGATAGCCGCTCGACACGCGCCGGAAAGCGACCTGCATCGGCTCGGCCTCGCTGCGACCGACCATTTGCAAGTCGATGCGATTCGGTCCGATCACGGAAAGTGGCGCGCTGCTGGTCAGGGCGACATCACGCACACCGGGAATAGCCGATAGTCGCGTTTGCATGGAAACGGCAAAATCGTTCCACTCCGTCGAAGGCGTGCCGCGAAAGATCTGCAGGGCATTCACGCGGGTCGCGGAGAATCCCGGATCGACATGTTGCAACTGCCAGAGTACGGCGGCGAAACCGAGTGCCGCGACCAGGCTCATCGTCGACAGCGCCATTGCCACCGCAGGCAACAGGCGACGCTGACGTCGCTGGCCCATCAGGCTTCGGCCGCCACTGCGCATGGCCTCGCTGGCATCGGCGTTGATGCGCAGCGCACCGCTGACAAGGGCGACGAGCGGCATCGCGAGACCGAGCAGCAAGGCGATCGCGACAACACTCCAATCAAGTGCGATCCCATCGACACGGGGCACGTTGCCACGTGCGAATTCGCGCAGCACGCCGATGCCTAACCAGGCGAGAGCGATGCCGAGCACTGAGGCAATTGTTGCGATGACGAGCAGTTCGGCGAGCAGTCCACGCCATACCCGCTGGCGAGTCGCGCCAATCGCCTGCATCACCGCCTGCTCATGGCGGCGAGCGGTCTGTCGGCCGTCAACGAGGATCGCGACATTGGCCGCCGCGATCAACAGGATCAGCACGGCCAGAGTCAACGCGCCCCATAACGCCGGGCGCACATCACCGACAAGCAGATCAAGGATGGATCGCGGTTCAAATTTCCAGTCGGACTGGCTTAGTCCGTGTGTCATGCGGATCGATGCGGCCTGCGCGTCGAGTTCAGCGGTTGCCTGCGCGCTCGATACATCGTCACCGAGACGCCCGAGCATAAGCAGGTAGCGCTGGTTGAGCTGGCGTGCTCCGTCAGTCGGGATATCGGTTTCGGAGAACGGACGCCAGATACCGGTATCGCCAGCAAACACCTCGATCGCCTTTGGCATCACGCCGATGATTTCCATCGATGGCGTGCCGGCGATGTGCAAGCTGCTACCGATCACGTTGGCATCGCCGCTGAAACTGCGCTGCCATTCGTCGAACGAAATCACCGCCAACGCACGATTTCCGCGCACGTCTTCTGCATCGAGCGCTCGCCCGAGCAAGGGTTTCATGCCGAGCGCCCGGAAATAGTCCGCACTGACTTTCTGCGTCGTCACATCGCGCGGGCGCTGACCAGCGACTTCGACCGTGTCGCTCCAGTAGGTGAAGAATGCCAGTGCATCGAAGCCTCGCGTTCCCGCAGCGAGCTGCTGTGCTTCGACAGCGGTGATGTTGGCACGCTCGACATGCTGACTCGCGCTGCTGGCGTTGAGCATCACGATTCGACTGCTATCAGGAAACGGCAGACCACGCAGCAACACGCCGCTGACCGTGCCGACCATCGCCACGCTGAGCCCAATACCGAAAGCGAGCATGCAGACCGAAGCCAGCGTGAACAGCGGTGATCGTGACAAGGCGCGAAAAGCGAAACGAAAATCAAGGAGCATGGCTGGCTCCTTGTTCACACGTGTTTTTTCGGAGGCTACTAAATTCCGATACTCGTTCTTTAATTGAGGGAAAAGCATCACCCCCAAGAGCTGACAAGCGGCTGAAGGCGCCCTTACATTTCGCGCGACTGAGGTTCCGCCGAATCGGAACGGGAAAATCGTTATTCATGGCGCAGCGCAACCATCGGATCAACGCGCAGTGCGCGGCGTGCCGGCACGATCACGGCAAGCATCGCCGCCAGGATCAGCACACCAAGGACGATCAGCACGATCAGCGTGTTGCCGCCTGCCATGCCCGGTAGCGAGCCACTCAAACTCTGCGCAAATGGAATGCCAAGCGAAAGACCGATGCCAAGGCCGATGCCGAGTTGAAACAACGTGCGCCCAAACAAACTGCGCAGCATCTGCTTGCTCGGTGCGCCGAGCGCGCGGCGCACACCGATTTCGCGTGTGCGCTGGGCCACACTGAAGGCCACCACGCCATACAAACCAGCACCGGCCAGCATCAGGGCAATGATGCCGAACACGCCGAAACTCTGCGCGACCATGCGCTCGCCGATGGTCTGGTTGTGCATGACAGCGGGAAAATCGCGAATCCAGTACAGCGGGGTGTCGGCATCAATTTTGCGCATGATCTCGGCAAGGTTTGCACTAAAGGCGAGTGGCTCACCACGCGTTCGCACGACCACACTGGCTACTCGAAACGGCGACTGGCGCAGCGGCACAAGCATCGAGGGCAGCGTCGTGTCCATCGGCCCATCGAGCTTGAGGCCGCTGACGATGCCAACCACGGTCACGGTGGCGCCGGCAGGATCACGTGGATCGAGGCGAAATTGACGACCCAGAACACTCGCATCTGCCCCATAGCGATCGGCAAATGGCTGATCGACGACGGCCACCCGAACGCCGTCAGCGGTATCGCCGCTGTTGAAGAAGCGCCCCTGTTGCAGCTTGATGTCATAGGTACTGAGGAATTGCTCGTCGACCGCGCCGTAGCGCGATCTAGGCAGCGGCCCATCACCGGCAACCACCCCGCTCGGCAACAAGGTGTGGGTGTCGTTGAAATTGGTTCCAGGCATGGCCGTGCCGACGGTCGCATTGACGACATCGGGATCTTCACGTAGTCGCTGGCCGAGTCGTTCGTACAATCGAACCTGCTCGGCAGGGGTTGCATATGCCTCGGTCGGCAAGACAATGCGCGCACTCAGCAACTGCGCGTCATTGACGCCGAGATCCACATCATCAAGTGCCGAAATTCCGCGCACCAAGGTGCCGACACAGATCAACAAGATGCACGACAAGGCAATCTCACCGATCACCAGCACGCGGCTGATGCGCGCGAACGACCCGCTGGCGACACTGCGCGTACCATCGCGCAACTGGTCTGCCACACCGCTGCCGCCGACGCGCAATGCGGAGAACAGGCCAGTCAGCAAGGCCGTGAGCAATGCCGCTGCGAGGGCCAGGCCGATGACCGTGCCGTCCATATCGAAGCGCAGCCAAAGCGGCGGTCCGAAATCGGCCTGACGCATGAGAGTTTGCTGCCAATGCATGCCTGCGCTGGCCAGCGGGAACGCGATCGCCGTGGCAAGCAGACTCAGCAACAGGCATTCGCCGAGTAGATGAAGAATCAATCGACGCCGACTCGCGCCGAGGGCAAAGCGCACCGCGAGTTCCTGTTTGCGACCAAGTGTTCGCGTCAGCAGCAAGTTCGCCGCGTTCGCGCAGGCGACCAGCAGCACCATGAACACCGCGACGAGCATGATGCCAAGCACCGTGCGGATGTTCGGCGACACGGCCATGTAGGCCAACGGCTCAATGTCGGGTTGGGTGCCGCGGAAGCGTTCCGGCTGGGCGTTTGCGGCCTGTTTGAACCAGCTATCAAACGCTGAGGAGACCGCGATTTCGCTGCTGTCCGCGTGACGGCGCAGCACGATCCACCACGATAGATCATCAGGCTTCGAGCCCTCTGACAAGTGACCGGCGATCCAGATCGACTCGCGACTCGGATAGCTGAACTCCGGCGGCATGACACCGACCACCGTGGCCGCTTGCGCATTGACCCGAATCTGCCGCCCGATAATGGCGGGGTCAGCGCCGTATCTCGTTTGCCAAATTTCGTTGGAGATCATCACGACGGTCGCCGCACCATCGCTGCTATCGGCCGCAGAAAAATCCCGACCGCGGATTGGCGCAACGCCGAGGGTCTGAAACAGATTGCTGCTGACAAACGCACCGGCGTAGCGCTCGGGCCGATCGAGATCGCTCACGTTGATCGTTGAGCGCGCAAAGCCCGCTGTTTCGGCGACGCCATCGAGCTGGCGACGAATGGCGATCAGCTCGCTACCCTTGACCGGGTTCAGATCATTGCCATCGTCACCGCGCAGGCCTGCATGCAGCAACTGATCCGGCGCGGTAAACGGCAACGGCCGCAAGACGAAGCCATTGATCATCGCCAGCATAAAAATTACACAGGCAAGCCCGGCGGCGAGCACGCCGACCACGAGTGCCGAAAACGCGGGCCGGGCCGTGATGGCGCGAATCGCGCCACGTGTTTCATCGACAAAAATACTCATCGCGTTTCCTTATTCATGACGCAGGGCGACCATCGGATCGACTCGAAGGGCGCGACGGGCGGGTACAACGATGGCGATCGTGGCGGCAATGATCAGCACGACGATGGCGCCGAGTACGGTAAGGACATTTGTCGCCCCAGGGCTGCTCAACACCGAAGTGAGGACACGCGCGAGGGCCAAGCCAAAACCCAGGCCGAGCACCAATCCAAGTGCAACCTGCCAGCCGGCGCGGGTCAGCACATCGCGCAGCACACTGGCTGGCGATGCACCGAGCGCGCGGCGCACGCCGATTTCTCGTGTGCGCTGAGCAACGTTGAACGCGACGACGCCGTAAAGACCCGCACCGGCGAGCACCAGCGCCAACAGACCGAAGGCACCAAAAATTCTCGCCAGCAAGCGCGTGGCAAACGTTGCCTCGCGAATCGCGTCGGCGTAGGTGCGCACCCAATAGGCGGGAGTATCCGGGGCGACTTCGCGTAGATCCTCGACCAGTCGCGGCGCGAATGCTGCCGGATCACCCTTTACGCGGATTCCCAGGCTGACGAAGCGTTGTGGATTCTGGCGCAGCGGGACCAGCATGGTCGGGCGAATCCGATCGCCCGGCCTATCCATCATCAACGCGGGAATCACTCCAACGATCGTGACCAGTGGAGCATCCTTGTCGCGCGGATCGAGGCGAAAACGGCGACCGAGTACATCTGTCCTGCTGCCGTACTGGTTGGCAAACCGCTGATCGACGACCGCGACCGGCAGTGCCGACGATTCATCGCGGCTATCGAAGAAGCGTCCGCTCTGCATCTGGAGCGCGTAGGCGTCCAGAAAATGATCATCAACGGCGGCGAATGACACCTGCGGCAAAGCGCTGTCGCCCGCCACCTCGCCATCGGCAAGCAACTGGCGCAGGCCACCATTGAGGCCAGGCAGGTTGGTCGCGGCTGTCACCTCAATCACCGCAGGATCCGCGCGCAGACGATCGGTGATCTGCTCAAACTGGCGCACCTGATCGGCCGCTTGCGGATAGGCGCTCTGGAACAAGCCAACGCGCGCGGTAAGGATGCCGCTTGGATCAATGCCAAGATCGGAATTATCGAGTCGACTGACAATACCGGCGAGCACGCCGACCGCGATCAGCAGCGTCAGCGACAAGGTGACTTCGCCGATCATCAGCACTCGGCTGATCCGCGCAAACCCACCGCCGACACTGCGCACGCCATCGCGCAGATCACCGGCCATCGCGCTGCCGCCCGCGCGCAGCGCAGGGAGCAGACCTGCGACCAACGCGGTGATCAGGACAATGCCGAGGGTCATCACGATGATGCGTCCATCCAGCGTGAAGTGGATCCAGAGCGGAGGGCCATCCGAAGAGGCGCGAAACGCAGCATCGGTCCAGCCGGCTGCGAAACGCGCAACAAACAACGCAATGACCGCCGCGATCGTGCTGAGCAACAAGCTTTGCGCGATCAGATGCAGGGTCAATCGCGATCGACTCGCGCCGAGTGCGACGCGAATCGCGAGCTCCTGACGACGCGCGAGCGTGCGCGTCAGCAGCAGATTGGCCGCGTTGGCGCAGGCAATCAGCAAGACAAGCAACGCTGCTACGAGCATCACGCTGATCACGCTGCGCATGGTTGCATTGACGGTCAGCAGAGCCAGCGGCTGGACGCTGGCGCGCAAGCCGCGAAAATGGTCCGGCTCG
>JBBSVJ010000033.1:0-22479 GCA_038233665.1 Lysobacterales bacterium | reverse complement strand
TGCACCGTCATAGAACGCTTTGGCATCTTCGTCGCTGATCGGTTCGCCGCCGCTCTTTTCGTTGAGAACGACCGCGCCCTTTTCGTCCCAGCCGACGCGTGTGGTGATTCGGCCCTTCTTCAGGATCGCCATCGGTTTACCATCGAGGAAGGCATACTCGATGTTGTTGCGCACGGCCGTTTCACCATCGCCGACCTCGGTGTTTACGCGCATGAATCGCAGCTTGTTACCGGCCTCGACAAAGCCGTCCCAGGCAACCGACAGATCGCCATCGAGGAAGGCATCCTGGATACGCTTCATGCCGCCGATGTGTGATTTCAACTTGTTGAACTCGGCTTTGAGTTCTTCGCCGGCGGTTGCCTCGGCGTTGAGCACCACATCGATCGTCGAGCCGGCACCGCCGGTCAGGACAGGGGATTGAAGGGCCTGAACGTAGCGGCGCTCACCATCCACCAACAAGACGTTGACGACATAGACGCGGCTGCGGTCGATTGATGCCGGATCCACGGGCAACGTGAACTGATAGGGCGGCGGGCCGCTGATAACTTCGGATGTCTCGGCGATGATCAATTCCTGCTGGGCAACATCGACCAGTTTGACGCTGAGTTTGGCACCGGGATTGATCTCGGCGTCCACGCGCAAGGTGATCGTTCCGTCAATGTGATCCGGAATTGCCCCATTGGCCTGTTGCTCGCCAGATGGTGTGCCATTGCTGGCGACGGGAGGCGCGGTGCCCGTTTGATTGGAGGAGTTGCAGCCTCCGAGAACAGCCAGCGCAGTCAGTGCGACGGCAATATAATTCTTCATGACAGGATCCTTGGGAACGATAAACGAGAAGCATCGTAGGTAATGGATGAAGCATAGCGCCCATTCAATGAACGAACCATGGGCAGCGACGGGGTTGGGTGAAGATGATCTCCACGCACTCGAGTCGGTCGAGCACAATAAAGCGCGGGATCAAGGGAATCAATCGCTGTTGCAGCAAAAATCAGCGTTCAGCCGTCTGAAAGGTTGAACGCACAGGTATCCGGGAGGCGCGAAGTTTCGTTTCATCCGCAATTGCCGAGCGTGACGAACGATGCCGACAACGGCTCACCATGAGCGCATTCGAAATGGCAGCCTCAACCCGCTGCGGTCAGCGCGGATCGCACGATGTTGCGGCCATCCTGCTTCGCCCGATAAAGCTGTTCGTCAGCCGCCTGCATCAGATCGCCGGTGGAGGCCATGCCTGGCTTCCAGTCCGCAGCGCCGATACTGACGCTGATCTTCTTTTCCTTGTCGTTGAGGGTGAACTCAAGCTCGGACAGCGCGACGCGCAGGCCTTCGGCAAATTTTATCGCCTGAAGGAGATTGTGCTCCGGAAGAACGACGGCGAATTCTTCGCCACCGATGCGCGCCACAATCGATTCTTCACGTGAATGTCCACGCAGGCACAGGGCGACTTTTTTCAGAACAAGGTCGCCGTTCGGATGGCCAAATTCGTCGTTGATCGACTTGAAGTGATCGAGATCGACGATCAGCAGGCTGAGTGGCCGTTTGTGATTGGATGCACGGGCAATCTCGCGATCAATCAGTTCGAGAAACTGACGACGGTTATACAGATCGGTCAGCGGGTCAGCGGTGGCGAGTTGATACAACTCCTCGTGATAACGCGCTTCGACTGACGATCGGTCCATGAATTTCAGCACGCAGCTACCCACTGAAATATGGTCGCCATCCTTGAGCTCAGCTTCAATGATCGGCTGGTCATTGAGAAAGGTCTTGTTGGTCGAATCGAGATCCTTGATCCGATAGCCGGCCGGTTCGCGCGTGATCCGGCAGTGTGCACGCGACACGCTGCGCTCGATGATCTGAAATTCTGCTTCCGGAGCACGACCGATGATCAACGGCTCGTCGCCGAGATTGATGCGCTGACCCAAGCGCTGTCCTTGCAGGACAACCAGACAAGCCGGAACCTCGCCGCCGCCCACGCGGCGGTGCGGATGCATGGTCTTGCGTTGGGTGGTACTGGCGTCGCTGGTGCGTTGAGTCATGTGGCTAAACGCTCTCCGAAAGCAGGATGCCCAAATCGATCAATCCAATTAACGGTTGAAGTCTACGCGATCAATCCTTGGCAATGTTCTGCGGTCACCTTACGGCGCGGCAGATGACGAGGGCAACATCGAAATGTCGGCGACATGCAGAAACATCGATCGCAAGCGGCCAAGCAAAATGAGTCGATTGCGGCGCACGCTCAAGTCATCGGCCATGACCATGACGTTGTCGAAGTATCGATCGACTGAATCACGCAGCGTGGCGATCCGCTGCAGCAGACCGACATAATCTGAATTGGCGATCAGTGGTTCAGCGTCGGACTCGGCTTGCGCGAGGGCTGCAACGAGCTCGCGCTCTGGATCTGATTCGAGCAAGGTGGTGTCGATTGGACCCGACACGCCGTCCCCGGCTTGACGCAGGATGTTGCCGATGCGTTTGTTGGCGGCCGCCAATGCCTGCGCCTCGGGCAATTTTGCGAATTCAACAACCGCGCGCAGGCGACGATCGAAGTCAACGAGTGATGATGGCGACAGCGCACGCACAGCTTCAAACGCTTCGCTGCCAATCTGCTGTTCTGTGTAGTAGCTGCGCAAGCGCTCAACGATGAAGTCGAAGATTTCCAGGGTGAGTTCGTCGCGGCGCTTGCCGGGATCAAGTTCGCGGGGACTGCCGTCCTTGCCTTTGCCGAGTCCCGCAATCAGCGCGGCCTCGGGCAGGCTGGCCAGCGCCTCAGCCAGGTGTGCCTTGAGGTCGAGATCAAGCTCGCCCTCGATCAATGTTCTTGCAAGGCCAAGCGCCGCCCGTCGCAACGCGAACGGATCCTTGTTGCCACTGGGTTTCATGCCGACAGCGAAAATACCAGTCAGCGTATCCAGGCGTTCGGCGACAGCCAGTACTCGTGCAAGCTTGCCCTCGGCAATACCATCCGCGGCATTCCGCGGACGATAGAATTCATCGAGTGCATTGGCGACTTCGGCTGGCTCCGGTTTGTCGCCATGGCTCGCATAATAGCGGCCCATGATGCCTTGCAATTCCGGAAATTCGCCAACCATGCGCGACATCAGATCGCACTTGCTCAACGCAGCTGCGCGCGTGGCCAAGGCGGCATCGACGCCCACCCGATTGGCAATTATGCGGGCCAATTCGGCAACGCGGATGCATTTGTCCCATACGCTTCCAAGCGACTGCTGGTAGGTCACCGATTTCAACGATTCCTGGAACGTTTCGAGCCCTTGCTTGCGATCCTCATCATAGAAAAACTTGGCGTCGGCGAAGCGTGGCCGAATGACTCGCTCGTAACCCTTGCGAATTTCGGAGGGATCCTTGGATTGGATATTCGCGATGCCGATGAAGTGCTCGCTGAGCTTGCCGCTTGAATCGAACACCGGGATGAACTTCTGATTGGTTTCCATCGTCATGACCAGCGCTTCGTGCGGAACATCGAGAAACTCGCGGTCGAACGCGCACGCAATCGCTACCGGCCATTCGTTCAAATTGGCGATCTCGTCGAGCAACTCCGATGAAAGCTGTGGCTTGCCACCGATTTCGCGGCTGACTCGTGAAACCTCGTCAACAATGCGTTGACGTCTTTCTTCCGGATCGGCAAGCACGTGCGCCTTGCGCAGGACATCAAGCCACGAATCGGCATCAGCGATTTCGAGCTGCAGATCATGGTGAAAGCGATGCCCGCGCGACTGCCGTCCTGACTCGTTTCCGAACATTTCTGCGGGAACAATTTCTTCACCGTGCAACACGACCAACCAATGTACCGGGCGTACAAAAGCGAATGTGTGATCGCCCCAGCGCATCGGTTTCGGAATCGGTAACGCCTTGACCGCGTCGCCAAGAACCGACGGCAACAGGGCCGCCGTCGATTGACCAGCCTGGGTCGCCCGAAAGACGAACCACGCGCCCTTGTCGGTTTCGAGTTTCTCCAGCGCGGTGACATCAACGCCGCAACTTGCCGCGAACCCGCTCAAGGCACGGGTCGGTTGACCATCCGCATCGAGTCCTGCCGCAAGAGCCGGGCCGCGACGCTCGATGGTTTGATCAGGTTGCTCGTAACCAACCTGTGGAATGAGCACGGCGAGTCGACGTGGCGAGCAGAATGTTTTCGCGTCTGCGCCGTCGAACTCGATGCCATTCTTTTCGAGGCCGTCAATGATGCCTTTGGCAAACGCATCCGCGAGCGTGTCGAGCGATTTCGGTGGCAGCTCTTCGGTGCCGATCTCGATCAGCAAGGAGGCGCGTTTGTGGTTGGTACTCATGCGACTTCCTCGCGCTTTCTCAGGCCCGGAAAACCAAGTTTCTCGCGTTGCGCAAAATACGCTTCGGCAACCGCGCGGGAAAGCGTGCGCACACGGAGAATGTAGCGCTGACGCTCGGTAACGCTGATCGCGCGTCTCGCATCGAGTAGATTGAAGGTGTGGCTGGCCTTCATTACTTGTTCGTAGGCGGGAAGTGGCAACGCGGCCTCAACCAGTTTCTTCGCTTCGGCTTCGCAGGTATCGAACCATTCGAGTAGTTTGGCGACGTTGGCATGCTCGAAGTTGTAGGTACTTTGCTCGACCTCGTTTTGATGAAATACATCGCCATAGCTCACCACGCCACGCGGGCCAGTCGTCCAGACCAGGTCGTATACGTTGTCGACATTTTGCAAGTACATGGCCAGGCGTTCGAGGCCATAGGTAATTTCGCCCGTAACGGGGCGGCATTCGAGCCCGCCGGCCTGCTGAAAGTAGGTGAATTGCGTGACTTCCATGCCGTTAAGCCAGACTTCCCAGCCGAGACCCCAGGCACCGAGAGTCGGTGACTCCCAGTTGTCCTCGACGAAGCGCAGATCATGCACCAGAGAATCGATGCCGAGTGCCTTGAGCGATCCGAGGTAGAGATCAATGATGTTGTCGGGATTCGGCTTGAGCACCACCTGATACTGATAGTAGTGCTGCAAACGATTGGGATTTTTTCCGTAGCGGCCATCGGTGGGACGACGCGAGGGTTGCACATAGGCTGCCGACCACGGCTCCGGCCCGAGCGAACGCAGAAAGGTCGCTGGATGGAAGGTGCCCGCACCAACCTCGGTATCAAGCGGCTGGATCAGTACGCAACCCTGCTCCGCCCAATAGTGGTTGAGGGTCTGAATGACATCCTGGAAGCTTAGTCCTGACATGGTATCGGTCACGGAAGCGTTGGCAAAGCGCGCTAGTATAGCGGGCGCTCACGATCTCCGAGGATAGACGCGGCATGGCCATTCGACAGGTTCAACCCGGCGACACGCGCAGACCCTCGGCGGAGCCCGCCGCGGTAGGGCCAAAAATGGGATTGCACCATCGAATTGATCTTGATGAAACGCTGGCGGCCCTGCATGCCGATGGCATCATCACCGAACCCGACATGCGCCGTGTGCGCGCCGATGTACGCACAGCTCACGGCAAGCTGGAGCTGCATCCGCTGATCCTGGTGGCAAATCTCAAGCTGGCAGATAGTCGTGAGCCGGGCAAGCCCTTGAGCCTCGAAGTATTAACCCACTGGTTGGCGAGCAAGGCCAAGTTGCCGTATCTGAAGATCGATCCGATGAAGATCGATGTGCCAGCGGTGACCCAGGTTGTCAGTCACGCCTACGCTTTGCGCTACCGGATACTTCCCGTTGCGGTCAGCGAGCTGCAGATCGTATTCGCCACCTCTGAGCCGTTTGATACGCGTTGGATGGCTGATCTTGGGCATATCCTGCGTCGCGATATTCAGCGGGTGGTTGCCAGTCCCATCGATATCAGTCGATTCCTGACCGAGTGGTGGAGTGTTCAGCGTTCGATCCAGCGGGCCAAGGACGCCAAAGCCGTTGCCAGCGACAACTCCACGCTGCTCAATTTCGAACAATTGGTCGAGCTCGGCAAAACGGGTGATCTCGGCGTCGATGATCGCCACGTTGTGCACATTGTCGACTGGTTGTTGCAATACGCTTTCGAACAACGTGCCTCTGATATTCACCTTGAGCCACGACGTGACACGAGCCTGATCCGTTTTCGCATTGATGGCGTGCTGCACAAGGTGTTCGAGTTGCCCACGCCCGTGATGACAGCGGTGACCTCGCGCATCAAGATCCTTGGACGCATGGACGTGGCCGAAAAACGTCGGCCGCAGGACGGGCGCATAAAGACCCGATCACCCGGAGGACGGGAAGTCGAATTGCGCTTGTCGAGCATGCCCACCGCGTTCGGCGAAAAGATCGTCATGCGAATCTTCGATCCGGACATCGTGGTCAAGGAGTTTCGTCAACTCGGCTTCACCAGTGAGGAAGAGACGATCTGGCGCGGTATGGTCGAGCGGCCACATGGGATTGTGCTGGTCACCGGTCCGACCGGATCCGGCAAGACAACCACGCTGTATTCGACGCTCAAGGTGCTGGCGACGCCGGATATCAACGTCTGCACGGTTGAGGATCCGATCGAGATGGTCAGTCCCGAGTTCAATCAGATGCAGGTTCACAACGCGATCGATCTGGATTTTGCCGCGGGTGTGCGCACCCTCATGCGCCAGGATCCGGACATCATCATGGTCGGTGAGATTCGTGATCTGGAAACCGCAAAAATGGCGGTGCAGGCCTCGCTGACCGGCCATCTTGTGCTTTCGACCTTGCACACCAACGACGCGCCAAGCGCACTGACTCGACTTCTCGATCTTGGTGTCGCCCACTATCTGATCCAATCGACCTTGACTGGCGTGGTCGCCCAACGCCTCGTGCGTACCTTGTGCCCGCACTGCAAGGTTGAAGTGCCGTTCGACGAACGCGGTTGGTTGGCGATGACCGCAAACTGGAAGCTGCCGCCTCCGGTGCAGAACTTCGGCCCAAAAGGTTGCCTGGAATGCCGCAAGACAGGCTTCCAGGGGCGCACAGGAATCTACGAGATGATGCGCATTACCGGCCCGCTACGCGGCTTGATCCAGCCCGATATGGAGATCGCGAAGGTCAGTGAAATAGCGCTTGCGGAAGGTATGCGACCGCTGCGGGTGTCGGCTGCAGCGCAGGTTGCGCGAGGTGTGACAACATTGCGCGAGGTCATGAACGTGTTGCCGCCGATCGAGTGAGTCTCGGTCAGAATCACTATTCATCGTTGCAGAAATGAAAACGCCATCCGGCTTGCGGATGGCGTCATCAAGACCGGTTACCCGAACGTTCGCGGGCACCGTGTTCAGCCTTCTTACTTGCGGCCGCGAGCAGCGTTGGTGCGGATCGCCTTTAGCGGATCGCCAAGTTTCACAGTCGACAGGTAGCTGTTGATTGCTTCGTTGGTGACGTCATAAAGCGGACGGCCCATGACCGCGGCGGTCGCCTTGAGGCTGTCACGCATGCGCTTGGAAACGCGCAGGCTGGCATCACGCGCATCATCTTCAACAGCTGCAGCTTTCTTCTTCGTTGCCATGTTTCCCCCTTAGGGATAGTGATTGGAAAGATTGAGTGGCGATATCCTTTTTCGTCACCGCAACAAGTGTAGTGCGATTCTGATACGAAATAAACATGTCAAAGGTTGGGTTGCGTTACGTTTTGTGAATAAAAGCGTCCTATCTATTCACAATTGACCCTGCCCGAATAAATTCGTTCACCGCTGAGACCGGGTAAATGCACAAAGACTTTCAGAATCAGGCCGACGGAGCGTCGCGCCCGTCGGGCAAGCGTCGTGCGAGCATTTTGGCGGCGATAATCCCCACCTCGTAAAGCAGGCACATCGGGATCGCCAGCATCAGCTGCGAGATGACGTCTGGTGGCGTGAGCACGGCTGCGATGACAAAGGCGCCGACAATCGTATAAGGCCGGCTCTTGACCAGTTGCTCCGGCGTTGCCACGCCGAGTGCGACGAGTACGACCAACGCCACAGGGACCTCAAAGCAAAATCCAAAAGCCATAAAAAGAACAAGCACAAAATCAAGGAAGCGACTGATATCGGGCATTACCGCCACGCCTTCCGGCGCGACGGATGTCATAAACGTGAAGATCGCCGGAAGCACCAGAAAATAGGCAAACGCGCAACCGGCATAGAAAAGTGCAACCGAGGATGCGAGCAGAGGTACCGCGAGGCGCCTCTCGTGCTTGTACAGACCGGGCGAAACAAACGACCAGGCTTGATAAAGGATAAAAGGCATGGCGAGAAACAAGGCGACAAAAAATGCCAACTTGAGCGGGGCGAAAAACGGCGAAGCAACATCCGTCGCGATCATCGCACCGCCCACCGGAAGATGGTCGATCAAGGGCTTGGCCAGCCATGCATAGAGCTTGTTCGCCAACGGTATCAGCGCGATCAGAATCAACAGAACCGCGGCAACCGCTCGCAGCAGACGAGAGCGCAATTCAATCAGGTGCGAGAAGAAGGATTGCTCCTGCTCGCTGGTCGGCTCAGCGTTGCTCATCGGAGGATGATTTGTCCGGTTCGCCGCTTACGGCATTGCGAATTTGCTCACCGGCTGAACGGATTTCTTCGCGTACATCCAGATTTCGTGCGGTCTCATGGATGTTGCGCTTGATGTCCTCGGCGGCCAGTTCGCGCTCGATTTCAGTGCGTACACCTTGCCAGCTGTTGCGCATTCTACGAACCAGCGCACCGGCCGTTCGCGCTGCGCCAGGCAACCGTTCTGGACCAAGCACCAGCAACGCAACAACGGCGACCAGCGCCAACTCGCCGAAACTTAAGTCGAACATCGGAGGGGGCCTATGATTCGGCGCTTTCTTTCTTGCTTTCAGTCGTTGATTGCGCAGCAGGGGCGGGATCGGCCTTCAATTCGGACGGCTTGGATGGGTCGTCGCCATCCTGCATGCCCTTGCGGAAACTCTTGACGGCCGAGCCCACATCTTCGCCAATGTTGCGCAATTTCTTGGTGCCAAACACCAGCGCGACGATGACAAGAACGATAAGCCAGTGCCAAATGCTGAAACTACCCATCTGATTGCTCCGTGGAGTCGGTTATGGAGGCTCTTGGATCAACCTCGGTGCTAGCGCAATGCGCTGCAATCCGGACCTGAGCCTCTATAGTTTAATTCGATTACGGCGCGCAAAAAACGCCGGACTATTGCGCAGTGTACTCCTCAAGGCGGTCGCGAAAATCAACCATCGCGTTGGGTACCTCGCTGACCCCACCATCGAAGATCCGCCTAGGCGTTACGCCGTCACCATAAATCAGCTGATTGCTGGCATTGTTGATCGAGAGCACGGTGCCATCGAGGGCAACGCCGGCGAACAATCCGCGAGCACGCGAGTAGGAGAAAATCTCGGCCTTGAGTTGAGCATCGGTTGAAGCCGTAGCTGTGCGACCAACTGGCCCTGCAGCCGCGGAAGCGTCAGCGCCCAGAGTGAATTTTCCATGCACGATGGAATCGACGCCGCGCTCGGTGCGAAATATCAGAACGACATCGGTCGAGGAGACTCCGGCCTGGAAACCCACGCTGCCGCCCGTCAAATTGACGAACGCCGCGTTCGACCAGCTGCCATCTCGTGTCTTCACCGCGATCAAGCCCTCGCCGCGACGACCGCCGATGACGAATCCTGCCTTGAGCACATCCGGGACGACGACGATCGCATGCGCGCTCTGCAGCAGTTCGCGCGGTATCGCTTTGTCGGGTGCCTGCATGATTTCGTTGAGTACGCGAACCGAGTTCTCGACGCGTTTCAGTTCGGGATCAGCCGCTTGCACATTGAGGCATACAACGCTTAGAGCCACGGTTACAAGACGCAACAAAGCAGACATGGTTGACTCCGCAGGAAGAAAACCGAGCACGCTAGCAGGTCAAGCTGAGTGGCTGATGAAGCATCGGCACCAAGTTCAGGCGCGATGACGCCGGAAATGCCAACCGCTGGCGGCAAGCATCAGCAGACCAAGCAGGATCAGTGCCCAGTTCGTATCAACCGGCAGCGCGGCAGTCGTCGCCGATCCACCGGCGGGTACCTCGGGCACGCAGGAATTCGGTGCAACTGCGAAGCCTTTCATGCTGATGCCTCTCAAGCTCTGCGGACCCGTAATAGGACCGAGATTGGTCATCGCGCCCGTTGTGAGATCGAATTGAGCGAGATCGCTCCACTGGCGCTCGAATGGCGGGTTGTAACTCAACGCGGCAAAAAGCTTTCCATCTGACGCGAAGCCCGGATCAATCCATGGAATCGTGTCGGCCAACGTACTGATCCGCGTTGCTGCCGCGTTCTGCAAGTTGATTGTGTAAAGCCCCTGATCGGCGCCGATGCCGGTGCCGTAAAGCACCCCGTTGCGCATTGCCAATCCGCTGATCTGACGATCGGTCGAGCCGATTCGGGTGATTGCTGCGGTTTGAGCGCTGACCCGCCAAAGCTCGCGGGTGATGGCGGATGCCATCCAGAACGAGCCATCACAGCCGTAGGTCATTGAAAGATCGAGGGAGTCAAACTGTCCCTGGCCTTGACCGGCCAAGCCGAAATTTCCGATATAAGTCGTCGATGCGCTATTGCGGTCGATGCGGACCAACGATTTCTGTGTGCCGGCGATCGCATAAAGCTCATTGCCAGGGCCATAAGTGAGGCCAGTCAATGAAGCCAAGGGAACGCCTGCGTAGTCGCCCGTTTGCCCGATAAACGTTGCCACGCGAGTACCGAGATCAATGCGATACAGCTCATCGTAAGCCACGCCATAAGCCAGCGAATCCGCTTTCGCCAGCGAAAACGGAGCAATGAAAAGCACAGCTGCGATGAGGCAGGCACGCATGCGCATATCGGCGTTCTTTTGTTATGTTATGGGCAATCGTCGGCTGCGATGACACTGCGGGGCCGGGTTCAGTTTAGCAGTTTTCTCTATGCCTACAAGGCCTTGGAGCATTTCCCGCACCTCTTTTCACGCTCTTGGGATAAAACCTCTTCATGTCGCGTTTTCTTGCGTTTCCGGAACCTGCCGAGCCGCGTAGATTGGCCATCCTGCTGGTCAATTTGGGTACGCCCGACGGTGCCGATACGGCGTCAGTCCGTCGCTATCTAGCCGAATTTCTCGCCGATCCGCGAATTGTCGAGCAACCCCGCTGGCTTTGGTGGCTGGTTCTCAACGGAATCATCTTGCGCACGCGGCCTTCACGATCCGCGCGCGCCTACGCCAAAGTCTGGACATCTCAAGGCTCGCCGCTTCAAGTTGAGACAACGGCACTTGCGGCGCGCTTGCAAACCTCGCTCGGCAACGAACTCGGCGATCAGGTGATCGTTCGACATGCGATGCGCTATGGTTCGCCGTCGATTCCCGATACCTTGGCCGAGCTTGCTCGCATGGGCATGCAGCGCCTCATGGTGCTGCCACTGTTTCCGCAATTCTCGGCGACGACCACAGCGTCAGTGTTTGATGCGGTATCTGCCGAGTTCCGCCGCTGGCGACGGCTGCCGGAGCTGCGCTTCGTCAACGATTATTACCACGAGCACGGGCATATCGAGGCCCTCGCACAAAGCGTCGAGCGGCACTGGCAGACGAACGGACGAGCGGACCGATTATTGCTCTCTTTCCATGGCATCCCGGAGCGCTACATTCGCAATGGCGACCCTTACCGCGATCAATGCCAAGCGACCACTCGGTTGCTTAGGCAACGGCTGGACATGAGTGAATCCGAATTGCTGCAAAGTTTCCAGTCGCGCCTCGGTCGCGAGCCGTGGCTGCAGCCTTATACGGATAAAACCCTGGCTGGTTTGCCCGCGCAAGGCGTTCACAGCGTGGATGTGATGTGTCCAGGTTTTGCCGTCGATTGCCTGGAAACCCTGGAGGAAATCGCCATGGAAGGACGCGAGACCTTCCTTGAAGCCGGTGGAAAGGGCTTCAACTACATTCCCTGCCTCAATGACAGTGAGAGCCAGGTTGAATCGATGCACGCGTTGATCCTGCGCCATGCTGCCGGTTGGCCCGAGATGAGTGCTGCGGCGTCGGGCGAAAAGTGACCGGGGTTCTAGTCAGGGAGCTGCGAATACCTCTGCGTCATTTGACTCTTGCTGCCAAAGCATGGGGAAACCCCGCGCTTCCACCGATATTGGCGGTGCATGGATGGCTCGACAATGCGGCCACTTTCGATTGTCTTTCGCCGATGCTTGAGGGTCACTATCTGGTTGCCATTGACCTCGCTGGACACGGGCGCTCCGACCATCGGCCGCCAGCGACCTGGTATCCGTATGCGGATTTTCTCGACGAAATCGGCCAGGTGATTGCCCATTTCGGCTGGCCATCGGTCGATCTGCTGGGTCATTCGCTAGGTGCGACCCTGGTCAGTACCTTTGCCGCAATGTTTCCGCAGCAGGTGCGCAGATTGCTGTTGATCGAGGGTCTGGGCCCATTGACCCAAGCGCCTGAAAAGACGCTCGAACAGATGCGTCGCGCCTATTCAGCACGGGCTTCTTTCAAAACGAATGGCTTGCGTGTGTTCGCGAATCTTGACGAGGCGGTGGCGGCGCGGTGTCGGTCGGGGAGCCTGTCGGAGGCGGCCGCGCGTTGCATCGTTGAGCGTGGCGTAAAGCGGGTTGATGCTGGAATTTCGCAGAGCGGTTCACGCAGCGATGTCGGGGAAGACAGTCCGGGCACTGAAAGGGATTCCGAACCCGAAAGCAAAATCGGCCAGTCCTCCCATGAAATTGAGAATTGCCAAGGGGTTTCTTGCCTCAGTTGGTCGTCTGATCCGCAGCTGACCATTCCGAGTTCGTCGCGTCTGACCGAAGCCCAACTCGCGGCTGTGTTGCCGGCGATAGAAGCGCCCACCTGTCTGATCCTTGCCGAGCCTGCCGCGCCCTATCTGGCGCCAGCGCTGATGGAGGCGCGAGTCCGCTTGCTGCGCGATATTGAGGTCGTACGCCTGAGTGGAACCCACCATCTGCATCTTGAGGATGCTGAGCCGGTCGCCGACGTATTGCAGAAATTTCTCGCAACTCACCCGGTGCAGAGTAGCGTTTCGAGCCAAACTCGGTCGTAATCAGGGTGCCAGGATCAGACGAGCGAGTTCGGCCTTGAGTGCCTGACCATTGATACGCAGCCACTCTCGCTGATCCTTCCAGCGCGGCAGAATCGATTCGACCAGCGCCCAGTAACGCGGGGAATGATTGCGGATGCGCAGGTGGCAAAGTTCGTGAACGAGCACGTATCTGAGCGCTGCCGGCGGAGCCAGCGCGAGGGCAAGATCGAGGTTGACCCGATCGCGCGTATCCAGACTGCCCCAGAGAGTTTTCAGCGCGCGTACGCGAACCACCGTTGGCGCGATACCGATTCGTGGACAGTACAGCGCCAGCCAGCGTGAAACATCCTTGCGTAATTGCGCCTCCAAATGAGAATGAAGCAATCCACGAGCGGTCTCCAGCGCCCGCCTGTGCGGTTGAGGAAGGGTCAGACGCAAGCGGTCGCCTATCAACTCGATACGCGGAAATGGTCCCTCACGCCAGCACAAACGCACACTTTCACCGCGTAGCGGGATGACGACCGTCGTACCGAGTTGCAACGCCGGGAGCGGCGTAACCAAGCGTAATTCATCCAGTTTTTGAGCCAACCAATCGCCATGCTGGCGAAGAAACGCAAGAACCTGGGTCGAATGCGTGCCTTTGGGGCAGGTCACACGCGCGCCGCCCGAGGTAATGGTCAGACGCAGACGCCGCGCTTGCGGATGGCTCTTGCGCAGAACGCGAATCACCTCGCCGGTCGTTGTCGGCACCTCCAGGTATTGATTCTCAATCTCAGGCTTCATGGTTTGATCTGCAATTGCAGGGGGCGCTACTCGCGCTCGTCCGGTCTCGGCAGACCAAACCATTCGTCGAGTTTTTCGAGCAATCGTTTGGTCTCCAGCGTCATCAGGGCAAAGCGCGCATCCAGTTCGGCACGTGCGGACTCAGAGGCGTCTTCGCCGATCTCGTCGAGAACAATATCGAGGAAGCGGAACTTGCGGATGGTCAGGTCCTCGCCGAGCACGAACGCCATGCGCTCATCGAGCTCGAGGCCGAGCTGGAAAACCTGCTTGCCGGATTTCAGGTGCTCACGAACTTCATCAGATTCCAGATCCTGGCGACGGCAGCGCACCACGGCACCGGCTTCGGCGGGGTCGCGCAATTCACACTCGTCACCCCAGCTCAAGCCGGCTGGTAGCTTGCCGCTGACCAACCAGTCGGTCATCAGTGTGCGTGGTGAATCAGACGGCGCCATCGGCGTTGCCGGAAAACGCCCGAGCGCTTCGCGTACCTGAGTAACGGCTTCCTCGGCCAACTTGCGACTGGCCGTGTCGATCACCATCCAACCTTCGGCCTCGTCGAGATAGGCGAACACACGCGAGGGTCGGACGAACGCGCGCGGAAGCAGGTCGGTCATAACCTCTTCCTTGAGACGCTTGCGCTCGCGAGCACCGATACGTCGGGCTTCCTTGTCGGTGATTTCGGCAATTTTAGAAGCCAACTCTTCGTTTATCACCGACGATGGCAGTAATTTGTCTTCGCTGCCAATCGCGATGAGGGTGAATTTTCCGGCCTGATGGGTGAGTTCATCAGACTCGCGGCCATACGGCGAAACGAAGCCACGCGTCGCCAACTCGATGGGGCCACAGGGTCGCAGGCGATGCTCATCAAGCTGGCTATCGAGCTCAGCCAAACTCTTCGACGAACTCTTCGGAAAGCGGAACAGGGTCAGATTGCGAAAGAACATGAGGTTTGCAAGATTCCTTGAGGCAAGTGTGAGTAGGAAAGCGTGATCTTTGAGCCAGGCTGGATCAGCTCATGAGACTGAACAATAAGATCCATGACGGACGACAGCCCGCATGAGGTCGAGGATACCGGTCGGCGATATCGGTGCCGAGTCCGTGATGTCGCACTAAATTTTGTCATGGCGTGGGGATCGATCTGGGCGCTGATCCGTTCCGGCGTTAGACTGACCTGAGAGCCACGGAGCCACATGAATACTGAAGATACCTCCATAACGGTCGCCCGCTTGACTGCGCTGAAGGCCGAGCATAGGCAGCTTGATGTGATGATCGGGCAACTCGTAATTGATCCTGGCAATGATGAGCTGGAGCTCAAGCGGTTGAAGCGGCGCAAACTGCATTTGAAGGATTCGATCGCGATCCTTGAAAGCCGTCTGATTCCGGATCTGGATGCTTGATGACCGCTCGCTCAAGCGGCTTCGTCTGCTCTTTCCTCATCGTCGAGATTTGATCCCGGCAATTCCGAAGTCAGTTTGAGGATGCCATGGCGGATATCGCGGCTCAGGATCACCTTGGCTTCCTTGACCAGCTCCTCGAGGCCGGAATCGAAATCCAGTTTGTTGTCGGCATCGGCACGAATCACCCTTCTCTCACGCAACTTCAAAATGAACCCACGGAACAGGGATTTGTCGAAAAACTCCGGCGCGTTCAGCTCATGCAGCAGGGACAGCCGCTGCGCGGTCAACGTGCAGAGCTTTTCCAGCTCGGCGGCGGTCAGTGTATTGCGGCCGTTGCTGACCAGCAGAGCCAGGGTGATGTAGTACCGCTCGACGGCCTGAAGAAGACTATGCGACATCGCGCGTAGACGAAATGCATTGTCGCTCTGGCCCGGCGCGCGTTCAATCACGCGACCTTCGGTGTCGCTTTCGAGCAAGCCGCGAGCGACCAGAAAATCAATCGATGCACGCAGGCGTTCACTGAACTCCTCTTCGCTCCATGGCAAAAACCACTCCGCCTGGATAAACGGATAGATCAGCTTGCCGAGTCGCAAGACGCTGGCACGGCTCATGCGCCGGTTGTTGAGGAAACAGCAGGCGATCCACGCGTCGGCAACAAATACGTGCTGAACATTATTGCGGAAGTAGGAAAGTAGGACTGCGTTGTCGCCCTCCGCCATGAGTACATCGCCGAGTGGGTGACTGACGCGCCGAATCCACTGCATGGACTCCCCATAGGCAATGATCTCGGCGGGCGACTTTTCAGTCACGGTCACTCGATCGCCGTAAGGAAGGGCGCTGAGTAGATCCTTGTAGAGCTCTAGCTGGGCGAGCAGGTCCGCTTCGGCCATGGCGTGCTTGGGCATGGCCAGCAAGGCCAAGGCGAGCAGATTGATCGGATTCACATCAACCGCGCGATTGATATTTGACTGGATCCGATCAGCCAGGGTATCCACCGCCGCACCCAGCCATTCGGGTTTGCTATCGGGATTTTCGATCGAATCGCGCCAGCTTGGCGCTACTTCGTCGAGCAGAACGGCAAGATTGATCGGCTCGCCGAAATTGATCGTTACCTTTCCGTAGCGCTGGCGCAGGACGCCGAATGCGCGGAAAAGCCCGAGCAGTGATTCCTTTTCTTTCACCTTGCCGGATAGTTCACCAATGTACGAGTTTCCTTCCATGAGCTTCTCGTAGCCGAAATACACCGGTTGGAACAACACCGGTCGGCGCGATTCGCGCAGAAAGCTGCGCAATGTCATGGCAAGCATGCCGCTGCGCGGTGTCAGCAGCCGACCGGTTCGCGAGCGACCTCCCTCGATGAAGTATTCCAACGCAACGCCGCGTGCGAACAATTGACCGACATACTCAGTGAAAACCGCCGAATACAAGGCGTTCGAACGAAAGCTTCGGCGCAGGAAAAACGCTCCGCCACGGCGCAGCAGCGGGCCCAATACCGGCAGATTCAGGTTGACGCCGGCGGCAATATGAGGAGGCACCAAGCCGTTTTGATAGAGCGTATAGCTGAGCAGCAAATAGTCGACATGACTGCGATGACAGGGCACATAAATCACCTCATGACCTGGCGCGACGGCGCGCAGCTTGTCGAAGTGATGCATGACCACGCCGTCATAGAGCTTGTTCCACAACGCGATCAGCATGAAAGAAATCGAGCGCACCACGGTATGCGAATAGTCGGCGGCGATTTCCAGCGCATAGCTGCGCGCGCGCCGTCGTACCTGCTCGATCTTGGCGTTCTCCTTGGACGCCACGTTTTCGATCGTTTGGCGTACGGCATCGGAATCGACCACTGAATCAACCACCGTGCGCTTGTGCGAAAGATCGGCGCCGATGATCGTGGTTCGGGTCAGGCGGAAGTGCACACGCAACACGCGCGATAGTTTGCGAACGCTGCGCTCAAGTGGCACGTCATCTTGCTCGCTCAGAGTTTCCTCAAGCGAAACCGGCGCAGAAAACTGCACGATGGTGTCACGGCCGTTGAGCAGGATCGCAAGCAGCCGACGGAAGCGTCCGACGACCACCCAGTTTTCAGCGAACAGAACGCGAAACCATCCGGATTGCCGATCCGGTGCGCGACCGACGAAGATCGATACAGGAACCAGTCGGACATCGGATTGTGGATCGTGGCTGACCAGATCAGCCAGCTGGCTCAGAGTTTCCGAGCGCGACGAATGCGATCGGCTACGCAACAGGCTGGGCCTAGGCGTCAAGGCGATGATCGCGCGGGTGCGTTTGATCGGTAGCCGCGTTGCCGCCTCGTAAGGCGACGGCAGCCCGGCCTCGCGACAGGCCTGTTCAAGAATCAGCGTGTCGGATAGGCCGTAGCGTTCAACCACATAGACGGTCGGAATGCCGTCATTCGGCAACAACTCACGCGGATCCTGCGGTTCGATTCGAATGCGAATCCAGGGGCGCAGCACTTTGCTCGCCAGATTGAGCCAAAAAGGCGCGCGCGCAACCGAGTCCGGTGGCGGATTGGGCAAAGGAAGATTTTGTTGCATGGGCATTCCGGCTGACCGTCAAGTTGACGATGCTGCGGCTCATCCTTCGTTCGCTGGGTGGTCGGCCGGCATGACGGGCTCGCCTTCGCCGACGGGAGCAGTGAGTTGCCTGGTCGAATCGGCGGCATTGCGTGCCTTGAGCTTTTCGATGGTGTCCAAGCTGTACCAGCGGCCATCAATGCGGACCATCTCGGTGGTTGCTTGCAGCGGCGTATCGAGCAAGCGGTAATCGATCTGCACAACCGCTTTGTCGCCGTCGCTGGAAACCAGCGTGGTTTTCATCGAATCCAGCGTGTCGTTGATCGAAAAGTCGTAAACATCGAGCACGCGCTTGAGACCGTTGAAGGCAACTTTCAGTTTCGGAGCCGATTCCTCGAAGCTCAGCTTGCGTGCTTGATCCAATGTTTTCAGATCAATTCCACGCGCCGTCGCAGTGACTTCCGTCAGGGCCTTCTTGACCCGATCCGGATCCGTGAAGCGCGTTTTCTCGACCCATTTGGCCAGCGCCTCGATAACATTGCCGGCCTGTTCTTTCTCGTTGGCGGAAAGCTCCTCACTTTGCTGCACGAGACCCTTCAGATAGCCGCGACCCATCGCGACGATCGTCGGGATCTGTTGCTGATACTGGGCGTCAAACTGTTTGATATCGGGTTCCAGTTCTGTGTACAGCTTTTCTGCGGCGTCATCCGCAGTCAGCTTGGCCATGGTTTCCTCGAAGCGCGCACGCGCCGCGTCATCCACCGGTGCGCTGCCCTTTTCACTGACCCATTCGGTTTTGACGCGGGCGAATTCCTTCGGTGGCAAGCTGTTTTCCAACAGGCCAGCGACGTCACCCTCGCGAGCCAGCGCGATCGAGCGTTGGACCGCCTGTTGCGGGCCACTGTCTTTGCTCAGCGCAGATGGCGACGAATCATTACTGCAAGCCGCTGCGGCAAGCATCAGTGCGGCGAGAAGAGTGGTTTGAAAAAATGACTTGAGCATGGCTTGTCCAGCGAAAAGGCAGGCGCGCACTCTATCAGTCCGAACAGTGAAGGTCAGCCGGGTTGCGATGGCGTGCTCGGGCTCTCGCCCTGATCCGTTCAAGCGCCCGGGTTTACGCACGCTCGAACTGCCTCTACCGTAGCAATTTGTTAACGCTGAATTGGCTTGCCTGCAGGGTTGCGCGTCTCTAAACTGTCGCGTTCTTTGCAGTTCTCAACTGCAGCACCTCTTAAGCGGATTCAGCTTACCCATGTTCAAAGGCTTGCGCGGTCTCTTTTCCAATGACCTGTCGATTGATCTCGGCACGGCCAACACCCTGATTTATGTCCGCGGCCAGGGCATTGTTCTCAATGAACCTTCGGTTGTTGCGATTCGCCAGGACCGAGGCCCTGGTGGTCCGCGCAGCATCGCCGCAGTCGGCTCCGACGCGAAAAAAATGCTCGGACGAACACCGGGCAACATCGTCACTGTGCGTCCGCTCAAGGATGGCGTCATCGCCGATTTTTCGATGACCGAAGAAATGCTCAAGCAGTTCATCCGCAAGGTGCACCGTTCGCGAATGTTTCGACCGAGTCCGCGCGTGCTGGTTTGCGTGCCTTGTGGTTCGACCCAGGTGGAGCGTCGAGCGATCAAGGAATCGGCGGAAAGTGCCGGTGCGCGCGATGTGTTTCTGGTCGAAGAGCCGATGGCCGCCGCGATCGGTGCTGGTATTCCGGTCGGTGAAGCGCGTGGTTCGATGGTTCTCGATATCGGTGGCGGCACTTCCGAGGTCGCCGTGATCTCGTTGAATGGCATTGTCTACTCGCAGTCGGTGCGCATTGGCGGCGATCGTTTCGACGAGGCGATCATCAACTACGTGCGCCGAAACCACGGCACCCTGATTGGCGAAGCAACGGCCGAACGCATCAAGATGGAAGTGGGTTGCGCGTTTCCGCAATCGGAGGTCAGGGAGATTGAAGTCTCCGGGCGCAACCTGGCCGAAGGCGTGCCGCGCATGTTCACGGTCAATTCCAATGAAATCCTCGAAGCCCTGCATGAGCCGCTTTCTGGAATTGTCAGTGCGGTGCGTAGTGCACTTGAACAGACGCCACCGGAGCTGTGTTCGGATGTGGCCGAGCGCGGCATTGTGCTGACCGGAGGTGGTGCGCTGCTGCGTGACCTCGACCGACTGCTTTCGGAAGAAACCGGCTTGCATGTGCATGTGGCGGACGAGCCGCTGACCTGTGTTGCGCGAGGCGGTGGGCGCGCGCTTGAGTTGGTCGATCAGCACGGCGGTGATTTCTTCGCATCCGAGTGACGGTTTGCGATCGAGGACATCGGTTTGACCCCTGCAATACCATCTGCCAAGACCTGCACGGATGGTATCCGGATCGGGTCTTGTGCAATTTCGGTGCATTCTGCAGCCAGCTCCGGGATTGATCGACGCCTGATCGGTACACATGCCACTTTCCAATCCTGACAAGGTTCTGCTGTTTTCCGAAGGTGCGATCAGTACCGCGCGGCTGATCGCCTATTTGACCCTCGCGATGATCATCATGGTGATCGATCATCGCGCCGGCTATCTCGAGCATCTGCGTATCTACGCGAGCGCTTTGGTCGAGCCCGCTTACCGAATTGCGGCGCTGCCCTCGGATGTCGCGCGTGCCGGTCGACTGGCAGTGGCAACGCAAAATCAGCTGGTCGACGAGAATCAGCAGCTTCGCGAGGCATTGTTGCTGGCGCAGGTGCGGGTCAACCGGATGTCAGCGCTGACCGCGCAAAACGAGCGCCTGAAAAAGTTGCTCGATGTGCAGAAAGAACTGGGTCTTGGCGTGCATCTGGCGCGTCTGATCGATATCGATCTGGATCCGTTTCGTCACCGCATCGTGATCGATGCCGGGAGCGCGCAGATGATCCAGGTCGGCCAACCAGTGCTTGATGCATTCGGTGTCATGGGACAAATCGTCGAGGTGCTGAAAAACACGTCGGTCGCCTTGCTGATCACCGACCCGACGCATGCTATCCCGGTCAAAGTGCGACGCACCGGCCTGCGCACGATTGCCTATGGCACCGGCGCGATCGATCGCCTGCGTCTGCCGAATATTCCGATCAGTTCGGATATCAAGGTCGGCGACGCACTCGTGACATCGGGTCTCGGCGGACGGTTCCCGGCAGGCTTCCCGGTTGGCGAGATTATCGAGATCAGCAATGATGAGAGCGGCATGTTTGCCGCCGCCATCGCCAAGCCGACGGCGGCGCTGAATCGCAGTGGAGAAGTGCTTCTTCTACAGGATTTGCCGCAGCCAATGGGTCCGCCCGCGCCGAAACAGAATGATGCAGAACCTGTTCTCAGCCCCGAGACGAAAGACAATCAAGGAGCCGGCACTTGAATCGTCGTCGCGCCCAGGCGTGGATTTTCTTTGGCAGCATCGTGCTTGCGTTCCTCTTGCAACTGATGCCACTGCCACAGCCCTTGTTGGCGCTGAAACCATGGTGGATAGCGCTTGTGCTGATCTATTGGTCGATCGAAACGCCGGACCGGGTGGGCCTCGGTTTCGCGTTGATGATCGGCTTGTTCGGTGATTTGTTGACCGGACAACTACTCGGTGAGCAAGCGCTGCGGCTTATTGTGATGTCCTTCATCGTCTTGCGATTTCGTTCGCGCTTGCGCTTCTTTCCCATCAGTCAGCAAGCACTCGCGGTCCTTGGCCTGCTGCTCAACGACCGCATCGTGGTGATCATGGTGCGTGGATTTTCGGGTGATCCGATTCCGCCGATCGGCTTCTGGATTTCTCCCGTCATTGGCATGCTGGCTTGGCCGTTTGTCTTTCTTCTGCTTGACGACATCCGCGCTCGCCTGCGCGCCCGGGAGTCATGAAACACCGAGCGATCAAGGATTCCAGGCATGAGGCGAGCCTTTTCCTGCGCCGCGCGCTGGTTGGGTTTCTGGCCATCTTCGTCTGTCTGATCGTGCTCGGTTTCCGCTTTTGGTACTTGCAGGTTTCCCAGCACGAGGAATTCCAGGCGCGATCGGACGCCAACCGCATCCTCACCCGGCCACTCGCGCCGGCGCGTGGTTTGATCTATGACCGCAACGGCGTCCTGCTCGCGGAAAATGTGGCGGCGTTCCGGCTTGAGGTAATCCCCGAGCAGATCACCGACATGGATGCTCTGCTGCAAGATTTGCGCGACACCATCGGGGTCAGTGACGATGACATCGTGCGCTTCAAGGCCTTGGTCAAATCGAAGCGCTCCTACCAGAGTGTGCCGTTGCGACTGAAACTCAGCGAGGAGGATATCGCCTTGTTTGCGGTCAACCGCTGGCGCTTCCGCGGAGTCGATGTGGTCCCGTATCTGACCCGCTTCTATCCCAAGGGAGCGGAGTTCGGTCATCTGGTGGGTTACGTCGGGCGTATTGATGCCGCCGATGTCGAACGCCTTGATGCGTCGCGTTATGTCGGTACGACACACGCAGGAAAAACCGGCATCGAGCGATCCTACGAGAAACTGCTGCACGGTGAGCCTGGCTATGAGCTGGTCGAGGTGAATGCCGATCGCAGACCTTTGCGGGTTATCGAACGAGTCGCGGCGACGCCGGGCCAGAATCTCTATTTAACGGTGGACGCGCGAATCCAGGAGGCCGGCGAAGAGGCATTCGCCGATCGGGCGGGCGCGGCGGTTGCCATCGATCCGCGCAACGGCGAAGTGCTGGCGATGATCAGCGTGCCGAGCTTCGATCCGAATCTCTTCGTCAATGGCATCAGTCAGACCGATTACAACGGGCTGATCAATAACCCCGACAAACCTCTGCTCGATCGCGCCTTGCACG
>JBBSVJ010000032.1:0-22527 GCA_038233665.1 Lysobacterales bacterium | reverse complement strand
GATTGACAAATGCGCAGACGGAGTACCGTTTCGAGCGCAACTGGTTTCGCCATCTTGATTTCCAGCGCGACCAGATTGATCCGTCCGCAGCAGACTACGATCAGTTTTTCCGCCTGGGATCTGGCGGGGTAGCCAATACGTCGCAGATAAAGTTCATCGACAACCACTATGACGGCAGCCAGCACTTCATCAGCAACTGGAGCAATCCAAACCAGACGGTTGGTAATGTCTCGGGAAGTGGCAATCAGGCGGTGACGATTCCTGACGTGAGCTTTGTCGATTCCGGCTTTGTTGACGCATTTGACTACTTGAAGCTTGAGATCTGGACAGCCGATACCGCGGCAGGCGCCCCGGTCAGTTACGAAGCGGACGACGTGGTCAGTGTGGATGGGGCGTTGTATCGCTGCCTCCCGGTCAGCGGATGCGGCGCCAATCTGTTTCCGCCGGACCATTCCGAACTCTGGACCTTGCTGCCGGCGCCAGCCGACGACGTGCGATTGCGGCCTGATTCGGCCATCCAAGGTGTGGGGCTACTTGATTTGGCCGATATGATTTTCGTCAATGGTTTTGAATCGCTTTAAATACCATTGGGTTCAATGGGGGGCAAAAACGTAAAGACAGGGCACTTGGCTTGTCACTCCTGTTGCCGACATGGATGTGTCCCGTTGTGCTGCGGTTCGGTCGCCCTCCGCTAGAGTCCTGCGGGTTGTCCAAACTTCCGGGGAAAACAAGATGATGAATTTTCGATACAGCGCGTGTGCGCTGCTGGCGAGCCTGTTTTTCGCAGGCACTTCGATGGCGGCGAATCTGGTAACCGCTCCGCAAGGCGGCGTGGCGCGATGGGCCGGAATGGCCGCCAGCGAGTGCGGCATTTACGGCAAACGGTATGCCGCAGTAGATGCCGTCTGCTACTACCCGGTTGATATCCGGACCAAGCCCGGTACCCATGAAATCGCGCTTTGGGACCAAGATGGCAAGCAGCATATCGGCACCTTACGGGTCGAGAAGGCGGACTTCCCCGAGGTGACGATGGAACTGCCGGAGAAGCTCAATCACTATCTCGATCCCTCGGATGAGGAGACTAAGCGCGCCGCGGATGAGCGCGTGGGTATCGATAAAATTCTTGGTGGCAGCGATGATGGCGCACATTTTTCGCTCCCGCTCGGCACCCCCGTTGCGAGTTTGCCCAAGAGCGCGGACGATTTCGGTAGTGAGCGACTTTTCAACGGGACGCACCGCAGTCTGCACAGTGGTCGTGACTACCCGGTCGGAATGGGCAATGCGGTCAAGGCGGTTGCTGACGGCACGGTGGTCCTCGCCGCTGAACACTTCTATGCCGGCAACTCGGTTTATGTTGATCATGGCGATGGCTTGGTCAGCATGAATTTTCATCTTGAGTCCATCGCCGTGAAAGAAGGCGATAAGGTCAAGCGTGGCGAAACTCTGGGTAAGGTGGGCGGCACCGGACGAGCAACCGGTCCGCATCTGCATATCGGCTTGCGCTGGTTGAACAAGCGCATTGATCCAGCGCTGCTGTTTGCCGATCCGACCCAATTGCCGTCGGTCAGCGATACGCATGCCGAGGCGGAGCGCAAGATCGAGAAGGCAGAAAATAAAGAGCCGGACGAAGGCGATCAGCCGATCGACGATTGAATCGCTGCGATTCCGTGTCGCTTAAGACTTGACGGGGCGAGATGGCACGTTGGGGATTTGCAAAGTCGGCGCGCTGCCGCTGTAATGGCGCGCTGACTTCACCCCTACCGCCGAAGGAATTCCGATGCCCATCATTCGCATGAGTGATCTTGATTTGAGCAACAAGCGCGTCTTGATCCGCCAAGATCTGAATGTGCCGTTGGACAATGGAACGATCACCTCGGAACAGCGCATCACGGCCTCGCTGCCGACCTTGCGTCTCGCCTTGGAAAAAGGTGCAACGGTGCTCGTCACTTCACATCTTGGGCGGCCGAAAGAAGGCGAGTGGAACGAGAGAGAATCGCTGGCTCCCGTCGCCGCACGGCTTAGCGAGTTGCTCGGTCGGGATGTGCCGCTGATTCGCGATTGGGTCGACGGAGTCGAGGTCGCGCCGGGTTCGATCAGCCTGCTTGAGAATTGCCGAATGAATGTCGGCGAGGGCAAGGATGACGAAGATCTGTCACGCAAATACGCCGCACTCTGCGATGTGTTTGTGATGGATGCGTTTGGCACTGCGCATCGCGCCCAAGCGTCGACGCACGGAGTCATCCGCTTCGCGAATATCGCGGCGGGCGGTCCGCTGCTGATGGCCGAGCTTGATGCGCTGGCCAAGGCGTTGGAATATCCCTCGCGACCACTGCTTGCCATCGTTGCGGGTTCCAAGGTTTCGACAAAACTGACCCTGCTTGAAAACCTGATCGACAAGGTTGACCAGTTGATCGTTGGCGGTGGCATTGCGAATACGTTTCTCGCTGCCGCTGGATACACGGTTGGTAAATCGCTGTGCGAACCCGATCTGATCGACACCGCCAATCGCATCAGTGCCGCGGCGAAAGCGCGTGGTGCGCAGGTGCCGATTCCGCTGGATGTGGTGGTTGCGCCGCGCTTTGCCGCCGATGCGCCAGCGTCGGTGAAGCTGGTTGCCGATGTGAGCGAAGACGACATGATTCTTGATATCGGTCCGCAGACGGCCGCGCGCTATGCGGCGATGATCGACAAAGCCGGTACGGTGGTCTGGAACGGTCCGGTCGGTGTGTTCGAGTTCGAAGCCTTTGGCGGCGGTACGGAGGCCTTGGCCAAGGCGATCGCTGCATCGCCGGCATTTTCGATTGCCGGCGGCGGCGACACGCTGGCGGCAGTCGACAAGTACAACATCGCCGACAAGGTCTCCTACATTTCGACGGGTGGTGGCGCGTTCCTTGAGTTTCTCGAAGGCCGCGAACTACCCGCTGTCACTGCACTTCGAGCGCGCGGAGCGTAGCGTTTGGGATTGATCCTTTTCGATCTCGATGGCACCTTGATCGATTCGGAAGTTGGCATCACGCGCTCGTTGATGCATGCCTTGCAAGCGCTCGATGTTGCGCCGCCTTCGGCCGAGGTCATGCGCTCGTGGATCGGCCCGCCATTGCATGCATCGTTTCTCAGCGTGCTTGGTGACGATGAGCTGCGGATTGAACTTGCCATCGCTCATTATCGTGAGCGATTCAACGATGTCGGTTGGAGCGAGCACACGGTATATCCCGGCATCGCCGATCTGATTGGAAGGCTCGCCGCTCAAGGTGATCGCCTTGCTGTGGTTACCTCCAAAATCGAGGAGCAGGCGCGACGAATCGTTGATCATCTGCCGTTCGGGCATCATTTCGAAGGTGTTTATGGCCCCGCTCCCGGCGGGCGCCACAGCGCAAAGGCGGCGCTGGTTGCGCGCGCGTTGAGTGCGGAAAATGGGGCGTCGGATGGCGCCGTCATGATCGGCGATCGGCGTTTCGATATTGAAGGCGCACGCGCCAACTCGATACACAGTATCGGTGTGCTGTGGGGTTTCGGCAGTGCCGACGAACTTCGCGAGGCGGGAGTGGATGAGCTGGTTGCCAACGTGACTGGGTTGCACGACCGCTTGATTGCTTATTGATTGTGATAGCTTTCTGCGCTGGTCAGCAAGGATCATCCAATGTCCGAACAGTTGCGTCGCACACGCATCATCGCCACGCTGGGACCGGCAACCGACGCGCCGGGTATGTTGAAGCGCATCCTCGCCGAAGGCGTTGATGTCGTCCGCCTCAATTTCTCTCACGGCAACCCTGATGACCATCGCGTCCGCGCTGCGGCTGCGCGGGCCGCTGCTGCCGAACTCGGCCGCGAAGTCGCTATTCTCGGCGACTTGCAGGGGCCGAAGATTCGTGTCGAGAGGTTTGCTGAAGGCGCGATACATCTGGATGTCGGCGAAACCTTCACCCTCGACTGCCGCGAAGACGCGCCGCTTGGCGATAGCAAGCGCGTAGGTGTCGGTTATCTCGATCTCTGGCGAGATGTCAAAGCCGGTGATTCGTTGTTGCTCGATGATGGCTTGATCGTGCTTGAGGTGATCGAGGTAGCTACTGAGCAGGTACATTGTCGCGTGGTCGTAGGCGGGCGACTGTCCGATCGCAAAGGTATCAACCGGCAGGGTGGCGGACTCACGGTTGCGGCGTTGTCTGACAAGGATCGCAGTGATATCCAGCTGGCCGCCGAGCTTGAGGTCGAATTTCTCGCGGTATCGTTCGTGAAGTGTGCCGACGATGTCGAGCAGGCGCGGCGCTTGCTGCGCGAGGCAGGCGGCGATGCGGCCATTGTGGCCAAGATAGAGCGTACCGAAGCGATCGCGGCACTCGCTGAAATCATCGAGGCCAGTGAAGTGGTCATGGTCGCTCGCGGCGATCTCGGCGTCGAAATTGGCGATGCCGAATTGCCCGGTCTGCAGAAGAAAATCATCCGCGAGACCCTGGAGCGTAGTCGTGTCGTGATCACCGCGACGCAGATGATGCAATCAATGGTCGAGTCGCCCATTCCAACCCGTGCCGAAGTTCTCGATGTGGCGAATGCAGTCATCGATGGAACCGATGCGGTGATGCTGTCCGAGGAAACTGCAGCGGGTAGACATCCTGACAAGGCGGTGGCAGCCATGCGTCGTGTTTGCCTCGGTGCCGAACGCCAGTTCGAACCGCCAGTGGATATTGGTCCTGGCGCCCGCGTGCTTGATCGCACCGACCAGGCAATCGCCCTGGCGACGATGTTTCTTGCCGGTCGTATCGGTGTTCGCGCGATAATTGCCTTGACCGAATCCGGCGCGACCGCGCGCTGGTTGTCACGCCATCGTTCCAGCGTTCCAATTTACGCCTTGTCACGCAATGGCCGTGCGCGACGACGCATGTTGCTCTACCGTGATGTTCATCCGATCGAATTCGATCCGCACGATGTTGGCCCGGCGCAAGCTGCGCGTGAGGCGATCCAGCATCTTTTCAATCTGGGCCATCTCGCGGAGGACGATCGCGTGATATTGACGACCGGTGATCACACCGGTCAGCTCGGTGGGACGAATACCTTGAAGGTCTTGCGCGTAGGTGCGGATGGTTTGGCAGAGGGTTTGGGGAATCTTTAGAAGGCGAAAGGTGAAGCGTGAATCGTAGGAGCCCGTTTACCGGCGACCTTTTTGCTTTCTTGGTTTGTTTCGTCGAAAATCTCGCCCCTGGCGGGCTCGGAGAGTCGCTTGAGGGGCGGGGTGACGAACTCAGATCACGCCAAGTTTTTTGCCGACTTTGATAAACGCATCAACCGCCTGATCAATCTGCTCGATGGAATGCGCTGCACTCATCTGCGTGCGGATGCGAGCCTGCCCTTGGGGCACGACCGGAAAGAAGAATCCGATCACATAGATGCCTTCGTCGAGCAGCGCGTTGGCAAATTGCTGAGCGAGTTTGGCGTCATAAAGCATGACCGGGACGATCGGATGATTGCCAGGTTTCAGGTCGAAGCCGGCCTCACTCATGCGCTTGCGAAAGTGCAGGGCATTGGCCTCGACACGATCGCGAAGTTCGGTCGAGCGCGAGACGATTTCGAAGACCTTGAGGCTCGCCGCGACCAGCGGCGGCGGCAGCGTATTCGAGAACAGATAGGGCCGTGAGCGCTGACGAAGCATGTCGATAATCTCGCGGCGTCCAGTGGTGAAGCCGCCGGAGCCGCCGCCAAGCGCCTTGCCGAGTGTCGATGTGTACACATCGACTTCGTTCATCACGCCGTGCAGCTCGGCCGAGCCCCGCCCGGTCTTGCCGACGAATCCGGTCGCATGCGAATCATCGACCATGAGCAGGGCATTGTGCTTCTCCTTCAGCGCGACGATCTCGTCAAGTTTCGCGATGAAACCGTCCATCGAGAACACGCCGTCGGTGGCGATCAGGCGCGTGCGCTTGTCTTTCGTTTCGATCAGATGCTTTTCAAGCTCGCCCATGTCGCTGTTGGCGTAGCGTCGACGTTCCGCTTTGCAAAGGCGAATGCCATCGATGATGGAGGCATGGTTCAGGGCATCCGAAATCACCACATCCTGATCTGACAGAATGGTCTCGAACAGGCCGCCGTTGGCATCAAAACAACTGGTGTAGAGGATGGTGTCCTCGGTGCCGAAGAATTCCGAAATCTTCGCTTCGAGTTGCTTGTGCAGATCCTGGGTGCCGCAGATGAAGCGCACGCTGGCCATTCCGAAGCCGTGCGTATCGAGCGCCGTCTTCGCCGCTTCGATAATTTCCGCATCATCGGCCAAGCCGAGATAGTTGTTGGCGCAGAAGTTCAAGACTTCTCGGCCATCCGCGGTGCGGATCGCTGACGACTGCGGCGTCGCGATGATGCGTTCGGTTTTGAACAAACCCTGTTCACGGATTGATTCAAGTTCGGTGCTGAGGCGTTCGCGGGTTGCAGAGTCCATGAGTTCTTCGATGTCGGGCTAAACCCCGATTGTCCTTCAAAGCGCGCTTTGCTGCAGCCCTTGGCGCATCGAGCATGCAGAAATCGGACAAGGAATGTTCCGGCAATCGCCGGTAAACTGCCCGATTGCCTGAGCGAAGTCGGGGAGATTGAGTGATGATCCGAATACTGGCGGCCTTGCTGCTGCTGATTTGGCTACAGCCGTCGCGGGCTGAGATCAAACGCGCGGATCCGGCCTATTTGGCCACAATCCAGGATGACGACCCGATCCGCTTGCCGCGCAATCTCGCGCCGCAGGAAATCAATCTCCCGCCCAATGCCTTGCCCGATCAGCCATTGATCGCACCGGCCGCGCCGCCGCGCGCCGAGGCAGAATACGAGGCCAGTCAGGGCATCTTGATCCGCTGGGGAAGCTATAACGCGCTGCAAACCGAAATGACCGTTCCATTGACCACGGCTTCGCCGCCATCAGATGTCTGGGTGGTTGTCAGCGGCAGCAGCCAGCTGGCGTCGGCAAGCAGCGTCTTGACCGGCGCGGGTGCCGATATGCTTCATGTGCACTTTGTCGTCGCGCAGACCGATTCAGTGTGGATGCGTGATTACGGGCCGCGCTTTATCAACGATTCCGGGCATCGGGCGATCGTCGATCACACCTACAATCGGCCACGGCCCAACGACAATCAGTTTCCATCGAACTACGGCGCGCAGATCAACGAGCCGGTCTATGCGTTACCGCTGACTCACGGCGGAGGCAATTTTCATCTGTTCTCTACGCGTGATGCCTACATGACGCGCCTGATCGCCAACGAAAATCCGAGCTTGAATGAGCTGCAGATCACCCATTATTTCGCCGCCTACGAAGGCCTTGATGTCACCCTGACCGATCCATTTCCGACCAGCTACGATTCGACCCAGCACATCGACATGTGGATGCTGCCATTGACCGATCACAAGGTGATCATCGGCGAGTACGCAGCAGGAGAGGGCGGTGGCGTGCCGAAGACCGTCACCGATACCACCGCGACGCTGATGCAAGGCCGCGGATATAGCGTGTTTCGCACGCCGGGCTGGCGTAGCGGAGGGACTCATTACACCTATACGAATTCAGTCATTGTCAATAATGTCGTGCTGATTTGTCGCTTTAACGGACAGGATGCGCGCAACGCCGCAGCGCTCGCCACCTACCAAAGTGCCTTGCCGGACTTTGACATCGTCAGCGTGGACTGCAGTTCGATTATCCAGTCGGCTGGCGCAATCCATTGCATCGTCATGCATGTGCCGGATCTGCTCTTTCGCGATGAATTCGATGGCACCGAATGAGACCTCACCCGATCGCTCATCACGCTCTGCTATGAGCCGAATGACGCTGCTCGATGTCGCGCCGATTCCCGGCGGAGGTGAATTGCGGCTGTTTGCCGAGGGTGAGCACTTTTCCATCAAGATCGCCGCTGGCGGTGACCTGATGTCGACGCGCATGCACGGCTCGGAAGACGCGCTGGCGCGGATCACTTGTGAGCGCATCAGCAAGGTTGTCAAACCGCGTGTGCTGATCGGTGGACTCGGCATGGGATTCACTCTCGCCGCAGCATTGGCGCAATTGGGCGCGGAGGCGAAGATCGTTGTCGCCGAGCTGGTGCCCGGCGTAGTCGCCTGGAATCGCGGCCCCCTGGGCAAACACGCGGGCTATCCGATCAACGATCGCCGCGTCGACGTCCGTGAGACGGATGTGGCTTCACTGATCAAGGTTGAGCGATCGAGTCTCGACGCGATTGTTCTCGATGTCGACAATGGCCCTGATGGCATCACTCAGGTGGGCAACGACTGGTTGTACTCAATGCCGGGCTTGGCTGCGTCAATGACGGCCTTGCGAGCGAACGGCGTGCTCGCGATCTGGTCGGCGCACACGGATCGCAAGTTCACTGGGCGCCTGCGCCATGCTGGCTTTGAAGTTGCCGAGGTGCCGGTGCGTGCGCATGGCAACAAGGGTGCGCGGCACCTGATCTGGCTTGCCAGCAAGCCGGGTCATGCTTTGCACTCGCCGGCGACGAGGGTTTCATCCTTCAAGCCGCGTGAGTTGCGTGGTCGTGAGACGTCGCGCCGAAAGTGATCGGCTCATTCTTGCGCGCTTTCATGCTGGGGGCGAAGTAACGATGAGTGCAAATTCGTCGCGTGAACATGACTCAGTTCAATGGTGAAAATTCACCTTGATTCGCTCGCCTGGAAGCGAGTAGCGATCGGCAGGCCGAGCAGAGAGCGAGCAAGAAACCTACAGAAATAGTATTTGGTATATCCCCGCTGTCCAAGATTAGCTGGCAAGCACAGTTGATTATTGCCGGGATACTCAATTCCCGCTGCCTGCCACTGCTCTGGGTTCGATGCCTTTTGCATCAACAACAATATTCCAGCCGCGGTTGGTCAGCTCCTTTTGGCTGCGCAGAGTCGCGGCACCAGCAACAAGAATGGTCTTGCGCTCGCTGCTGAAGCGGCCGTTGTCGATGTATCCCGCGACTTCATCAGTCCAGGTCAGATAGTCCACAGGCAGGGGTAAAATGCGCTCGCCGTCCGCGCTGTCATAGGCAAGCCCGGCACCAATCGTCATCAAATTACCGTCATGCGCGCGCTTGCCGAGTTGAGCGGCGATCAGGCCCAGCGCATTGACGATGTAGCGTGCCTCCAATTCAGAGTGTGCCGTCATCGCCAGTTCGAGCAAGCTATCGCAGCCTTGACTGGGCTTGAGCTTGTCCAGCGCATCGAGTATCGCGGTTTGCAGGGTGGGCGTGAACGTGCCACGGCGCAGGAACTGGCGCATCAGCAGATTGTCGCTGCACCAACGCGATAGTCTCGTCGCATTGAGTTCGCGGAGCTGGTCAGGATCAAGCTTCCAGACAATTTCGTTGAGTTGAGTGCCGTTGCTGAGCACGATGCCGCCAACCCCGCCGATCGAGCCAAGTGCGGCTACCGCAGCGTAGCGACCGCCAGAGCCGGCCCAGGCAAGTTGATCGAGGCGCTCGCGCAAATACGAGTTGCTCGTGTATGGATCGATGCCGAGTCGTTCGGCCAGCTCGCGACGCACTTGCCCGTATTTGATTTGACGCTTCATCTCGCGCTCGACCTCGGCGCCCGTGCGCGCGTACCAACTGTGGTTTTTGCTTTTCGGTTTGCGCGTCGCTTCCTCGCGATCGATTTCACGCGCCTCGGTCATCGGCCCGTCGCTGCGCGGGTAGGGATTGCCCTCGTTGCCAAGTTCGCGCGCGGTACGATCGGATACGGATTGCGCCTGATCGCCGATCTTGCGCAGACGATTGCCGAAATAGCGCGCAACGCCTGCGGGAACGCCGATAAGTGTCTTGATCGGATGACGCAGCACTTGGCCGATACCTTTGGCAGTGTTTGCTGTCGTGTCGCCGGCGGCATCGATAAAGGCTTGGCTATGACTCAACCGGTCGAGCGCTTCAAGCGCGGGAAGTTCGGCAATGCGATCATGCAAAATTTCGACGCTTTGCGCCTCGAGCGGCCCGACCCGCGTGTCGATGGTAAAGCGCGCCATATAGCCACGGATTTCAACATGCGGATCGACCTCAAAGCCCGGCCCGGAAAGCAGGGCAGGCTGCACGAAACGAGATGCGTCGAGCACCGGTTCCATTTCGAACACGGGTTTTGTCGTCGCGTTGGCCGACAGCGCGAGGAACGCGGCGAGCAGGACAATCAACGTCGATGGGCGGCGCGGCATCGGCATGGTGGCGCTTGACCAAGAATGGAGAACGCGGTTGGGCGAACGTTATCGCTGCGCAACGGCGGTCGCGAAGTCTATCTAACACTAAGTGAACGATAACGTGCTGCAGAGTGCCGAGTCGCTCCGGTATCCTTGGTCAATGAATGGTGAAACTTCGCATGATTCCATCCGTGCCGTGCTTTGGCGCGGCGACCGCCTGCGCCTGCTTGATCAACGCAAGCTGCCGTTTGTCGAAGATTATCTCGATTGCACGACCGCGGACGAGGTCGCCCAGGCAATCCGCGATCTGGTCGTTCGCGGCGCACCGGCGATTGGCATCTCAGCCGCCTGGGGTGTTGTGCTCGCGGCGCAGCGTGGTCGCGAGATACTCGAAGCGGCCTTGCCGATCTTGCGTGCGGCACGGCCCACAGCGGTCAATCTGATGTGGGCGCTGGATCGCATGCAGCGCGGTATTGCGGCCGGCGCGGATGTGCAGGCGCTGGAACGGGAGGCGCAAGCCATCCAGGATGAAGATCTCGCTGCCAACCGCCACATGGGAGAACTTGGCGCGGCCATGCTTGGCAGCGGTGTCGGTGTGATGACGCATTGCAATACCGGCTCACTGGCAACTGCGGGCTTTGGCACTGCGCTTGGCGTCATCCGCGCAGGCAGCAGTAGCGGGCAGATCAGCCGAGTGTTCGCCGGTGAAACCCGGCCATGGTTGCAGGGCGCCAGGCTGACCATGTGGGAGCTGATGCGCGACGGGATACCGGCAACCCTGGTTTCAGATTCCGCTGCCGCGCACCTGATGAAATCGGGGCAGGTGCAATGGGTGATCGTCGGCGCTGACCGAATTGCCGCGAATGGCGATGTCGCCAACAAGATCGGTACCTTTCAGTTGGCAATTGTGGCGCGCTATCACGGCGTGAAATTCATGGTCGTCGCGCCTGCGTCGACGGTCGACATGGCCACCTTCAGCGGCAAGGCGATCGAGATCGAGATGCGCGATCCGGAAGAATTGCTCGCTCATTCCGGACAGCGCACCGTTGTCGAGGGCGCCCAAGCGTGGAATCCGGTATTCGATGTCACGCCGGCGTCGCTGATCGATGCCATCGTCACCGAACGCGGTGTGATCGAGATACCCGACGCTTCGCGCATGCAGGTATTGTTCGGCTGAGCCAGGAATCATGGGTGCCGCACTCAACGCCAGAAAACTCGGCTGACACATCCACTGCGCGGCAGATGATCCTGTTCTGTGTCGGCGGCTCCATCGGATTTCTGATCGATGCCGGCATCGTCCAGTGGCTGGTCAGCGGATGGGCGGCGAACCCCTATTTGGCGCGACTATTTTCATTCCTCGCGGCTGCTACCGGGACCTGGCTGTTCAATCGACGCTTTACCTTCAAGGATATCCGTCGCTACGGGCGCTTCGGTGAATGGTCGCGCTATGTATTCGCCATGTGTGGCGGATTCGCCATCAACTTTGCCGTGTATTCGAGCCTGGTCTATCACTTCGAGTTGATCCAGCGCCTGCCGGCGCTTGGCGTCGCGGTTGGTTCGCTGGGCGGTTTCGTGGTCAATTTCACGGCGTCGCGCTACTGGATCTACCGCCAGCGGGAAAACTGAGCTTCCGTGTCTCAAATACCGCTTGGACTGATTGGCTTGCGCGCTCGATCCCGAGGCCTTGCCAGGCGTGCCGAGAGTACGCTTTCGTGCTAACATTTCGTGTTTTCGCCGCGCTGATACCGGCACCGCGTCCCGACCATTGATCGGACAGTAACGTTATGATTTACATGGAAATTATACTCAATGGCTGAGTTCGCAAAAGAAGTCATCCGCGTCAATATCGAAGACGAAGTTCGGCAGAGTTATCTCGACTATGCGATGAGCGTCATTGTCGGCCGTGCCCTGCCTGATGTGCGCGACGGTCTCAAGCCCGTGCATCGACGCATTTTGTACGCGATGCAGGAGTCGAACACGGTCTGGAACCGCCCCTATGTGAAATGCGCCCGCGTCATCGGTGACGTGATGGGTAAATACCATCCGCACGGCGATTCCTCGATCTACGACGCGCTCGTGCGCATGGCGCAGAATTTCTCGATGCGCTACATGCTCATCGACGGTCAAGGCAACTTTGGCTCGGTCGATGGCGATAGCGCGGCGGCTATGCGCTACACCGAGTGCCGTTTGGCCAAGCTCAGCTCCGAGCTACTTGCCGATATCGACAAGGAAACCGTTGATTTCCAGCCCAATTACGATGAGAAGGAGCTTGAACCCAGCGTTCTTCCCGCGCGCATACCGAACCTGCTGATCAACGGCTCCGCCGGTATCGCGGTCGGCATGGCGACCAATGTGCCGCCACATAATCTGACCGAAGTGCTGAGCGCGTGTATCGCGTTGATTGATGATTCCGAACTTGAGTTCGAGGATCTCATGCGCATCGTGCCGGGCCCGGATTTCCCCACGGCCGGCATCATCAACGGATCGGCCGGTATCGTCGAGGCATACCGCACCGGTCGAGGTCGCATCCTCGTTCGCGCCAGGGCCGAAGTCGAAACCGAAGCCAATGGCCGCGAAACGATCATCGTTCACGAACTTCCTTATCAGGTGAACAAAGCCCGCCTGATCGAGAAGATCGCCGAGCTGGTCAAGGAAAAGAAGATCGAAGGCATTTCCGAGCTGCGCGACGAGTCCGACAAGGACGGCATGCGCGTGGTCATCGAGGTGCGCAAGGATGCGATGGGCGAGGTTCTGCTCAACAACCTCTATCAGCAGACCCAGTTGCAGGTGACCTTCGGCATCAACATGGTTGCCTTGGTCAACGGCCAGCCACGCACGCTGGGCTTGCGCGAGATTCTCGATGCGTTTATTCGCCATCGTCGTGAAGTGGTGACTCGGCGCACGATCTTTGATCTGCGCAAGGCGCGTGATCGCGCGCACATCCTTGAAGGTCTGACCGTTGCGCTGGCCAATATCGACGAGATGATCGAGCTGATCAAGACCTCGGCCTCCGGTGACGAAGCGAAGCAGCGCATGGTTGCGCGGCGCTGGGAACCCGGTCTTGTGCGTTCATTGCTGTCAGCCTCGGGTGCGGATGTCTCCAAGCCCGAGAAGCTCGATCCTGGCGTCGGTCTCGGTGAGAACGGCTATCAGCTTTCCGAAGCCCAGGCGCAACAGATTCTTGAGATGCGCCTGAGTCGTTTGACCGGACTCGAGCAGGAGAAGCTGACCGATGAGTACAAGGAGCTGCTGACAACCATTCTCGGCCTGATCGAGATTCTTGAGAATCCGGTGCGCTTGCTGGAGGTGATCCGTGAAGAGCTGGTCACGTTGAAAGAAAATTTCGGCGACGCTCGGCGCACGGTCATTCAAGCCAACCAGGATGATCTCGACATGCTCGATTTGATCGAGCCTGAAGATGTTGTCGTCACCCTTTCGCATACCGGCTACGCCAAGCGCCAGCCGGCAAGCACCTATCGCGCGCAGAAGCGCGGCGGCAAGGGTCGATCAGCCTCGGCGCTCAAAGACGAGGATTTTGTCGAGCGCCTGTGGATTGCAAATACCCACGACACCTTGCTTACCTTCACCAGCACCGGCCGGGTTTACTGGCTCAAGGTCTACCAGATGCCCGATGCGGGTCCGCACGCGCGTGGCAAACCGATCGTCAATCTGCTGCCGCTGCAGGAAGGCGAAACGGTACAGGCGATTTTGCCGGTTGCCGATTACTCGGAAGATCGTTTTGTCTTGTTTGCCACCGAAAACGGTACGGTAAAGAAGACCCCGCTGACCGAATACGCCTACCAGCTGCAGAAAGGCAAGATCGCGATCGGTCTGGCCGAAGGCGATGCCCTGGTCGACGTGCAGATCACTGACGGTGAAAGCGACATTCTACTGTTTGCCTCGAACGGCAAGACCGTGCGTTTCGATGAGAACACTGTGCGCTCTACGGGCCGCACCTCGACCGGCGTGCGCGGTATTCGTCTCGCCAAGGGCGAGCGCGTGGTCAGCCTGATCGTTCGCGATGGTGACAACGATATCCTCACCGCTACCGAGCGCGGTTTCGGCAAGCGCACCGAGCTTGCGGAATATCCGCGCAAGGGGCGTGGCAACCAGGGTGTGATCGGCATCAAGTGTTCCGAACGCAACGGCGAACTGGTCGGTGCCGTGCAGATCGGTGAAGAACACGAACTGATGTTGATCTCGAATCAGGGCACGTTGGTTCGCACACGTGCGGCCGAAGTCGCCAAGGTCGGTCGCAACACGCAAGGTGTCACTCTGATTCGTCTGCCTAATGACGAGAAACTCGTCGGCCTCGTCCGCCTTGATGCGGTTGAGGATGACGAAGAAATCGTCGACGAGAATGGCGTCGAGGCGGATGTGTCTGCGGAAGCTGCTAAGCCGGTTGACGGTGATGCTGCAGTTGCTGGCGAAGAAGTGCCGCCGGAGGTTGAATAGCGCAGTCCGATCTGTCTCTGTAGGAGCCCCGCGAGGGGCGAGCTTTGCCGCTAATTGACGAAGAACTCGCCGGTAAACGGGCTCCTACCGTTCAACCATAGATCCGGGCGGAATTCCCGCTGCGGAATCCGCGTCGCGGGTTCCGCGCTACCGGTGTCGCTTGCCTCAATGCTGCTTCTTGCGCCTGACGTAAAGCTGCTTGCGTACGCGGGCGATGAGCTCGCCTGAGGCAGTCTTCACCTCGACCGGAAACCAGCGCAGAAATTTCTCGCCATTTTCGGTCGCTGCACGTATCTCTTCGAGGGCGGATTCTTCAACCGTGAACTCGGCGAAGACATCCTCGCGGCCCGGCGCGACAAATTCGATCTCAGCGGCTTTGTCCCAGACGATGTAATCGCGACCGAGACACTCCATCACCAGCAGCATCCAGTACGGGTCGGTCATCGCGAACAGACTGCCCCCAAAGTGCGAGCCGACGTAGTTTCTGTTGAACCAGTGCCGACGCAGGACAACCCGGGCCGAGCGCCAATCGTCGCCGATCGCCAGCACGCGGACGCCACTGAAAAGAAACGGCGGCCACAGGTTCATCATGAGGCGCAGTCGGCGCGGACTCATGCGTGACTCTTCAGAACAAGAGTGAGGACATGCGACGGCGATAGGTGCCGACCAGATCGGCGTCATCAATGCCAAGAAAAGCCGCGATCAGACGCTTCTTTGCCTGGCCGTCGTTCCAGCTTCGATCGGCCTTGAGGATACTCAAAAATTTCTCGAGTGCGGCTTCAGTCTGACCATCGACCAGCAAACGAACGCCGAGCAGATCATGCGCTTCATAATCCTCTGCATTCTTGGCGATGCGTGCGTCGAGTTCGGCAACTGTCGGCGCGTCCTTGAGAAGTGCCGCAAACTCAAGCTGACCGCGCACGCGCTTCGCCCGATCGTCAGTTTCGAGACTGGCTGGCAAGGTTTCGAGTTCGGCTGCCGCAGCCGTGGCATTGCCAGATTGCATGAACGCCACTGCGAGATCGAGTTTGAGTTCGTCGCGCTCTGGTGCGGCGGCGATTTCCTGCTGCAGACGTGCGATGGCCTGGTCCGCCGTCTCGACCGGTTTGTTCGCATCGAGATCCTCCTCAAGCGGAGGCGGTGGGGTTACATGACGACTCAACAATTCACGTATCTCGGATTCCGGCAGCGCGCCAGCAAAACCATCAGCGGGTTGACCTTCGCGCATGAGGATGACGGTAGGAATGCTGCGAACGCCGAACATCTCGGCGACCTGCGCCTCGGCATCGACATCAATACGCGCCAAGGTGAGCGCGCCGCGATACTCAGCGCTGATCTTCTCCAGCAGGCTGCCGAGACTGATGCTGGCTTCGCTGCGAGGTGTCCAAAAAATCACCAGTACCGGTTGAGTCATCGAAGGCTGCAACAGCTCGGCTTCGAAGTTGACGCTGGTTATATCGATGGCGGTTGGCGCGGGAGGGGATAGATCGGACACGAAAACTCCTCGAATCAGGACAAACGTAGAAGTTCGGGGCGACGGCAGGGATTGCAAGCCAGATCGGCGATGCGAGGCATCAAGGCGGGAAAATTGTCACACAAACTGGCGGTTCGCCAACGTCGCTTTGCCGCCAATTTGACCTCTTCATCGCCTCGAAACCCCGAGGCAACCCCATGTCCCACGACCGGATTCCTTTGGCCGAGCGCGACGCATCAACCGGCCTATTCGTTGTTTCGAATAATCAGGCGAACAACATCTACTTGCCCGCAGACTTGCTTTTCCTGGCTGTCGCTGACTTCTTTTTTGCGGGAACCGTGGATTTTTTCGCTGGCGCCTTGGACGATGCCGCAGGCTTCTGCTGACGCGCAGGGGATGCTTTCGCTTTGACTTTCGCGGCAGATGGTTTTCTCGCTGCCGGTTTTTTCGACTCCTTGATCTCATCTCCGCGCTTGGCGCCAGCGCTGGAAGCCGCGGTATTGAATCCCTTCATCACGTCGCGAAAAATCGCGGGGTCGAGAGACGCTTCATTTCCGCCGAGCGCCGCAACCGATTGTTGCTGCCATTCGGCGAACGCTTGCTTGAGACCCTCGGCGAACTCGGACTGATTGCGCGCCGCCGATTCGGCACTCGCCTGTAGCGGTCCGGATCCAATGCCAAATGATTTCCAGAAGTCCTCACCCGGCATTGTCGAGAGTGCACTCCAGTCGTTCGTTGTCAGCATGCGCTCGGTATCGGCCAGCGTGCGCTTAATCGCCTCGCTGGTGCCGGCCGCGCCCGCCTGCATCCAGCGCTGACGATTTTCCTGAAGCAAGGTACCGATACGCAAAACAAGTTCGAGATTGGCTTTGTACAAGGCCATCGGGGTTTTGGGGCTCACGTTCATGGCGGTTTCCTGTCAGCGGTTAAGGACAACTTGCCAAGCATCCCACAAGACGACGGCGATCATCTCGATCGGCGACGTTTACCTGGGCTGCCGTTCAGTCGGCAATCAAGGTCTCCGAATCCCGATAGACCTTGCCGCCCTTCATCACGAAGATGACGTGCTGCATGACCGTGATATCAGCCAGGGGATCACCCTTGACGCCAATGATGTCGGCGAACTTGCCCACTTCAAGCGAGCCGAGGTCGTTTGAATGCTTGAGCAGTTCGGCGGCGTGCGTGGTTGCCGCCTGCAAGACGAAGGCGTTTGGCATACCCGCCTCTACCATGTATTCGAGCTCCTTGGCGTTCTGACCGTGCGGGTAAACGCCGGCATCGGTGCCAAAAGCGATCTTGACGCCCGCTTTGTAAGCTTTGCCCGCGGTCGCCTGGATGAGCGGACCCACTTCCTCGGCTTTGCGCGCGACTTGCGGTGGGAACCATCCTTCCTTGGCTTTCTCTTCCACATACTTGCCGGCAATGATGGTCGGCACAAACCAGGTGCCATGCTGCTTCATCAATGTCATGTGGGCGTCATCCATGTAGGTGCCGTGTTCGATTGAATCGACACCGGCGATGATCGCGCGGCGGATCGCTTCGGCGCCGTGTGCATGGGCGGCGACGGTAAATCCGTAATCATGTGCGGCGGTGACAACGGCTTCGATTTCCGGGATTGTCATCTGCGCATTGTCGGCACTGCTGCTTTCATCGAGCACTCCGCCCGATGGCATGATCTTGATCGCATCGACGCCGTCCTTGTAATGCTGGCGAACGGCTTTCAGGGCGTCTTCCGGTGAATTGATGATGCCGTCCTTGGGGCCCGGATCGCCTTCGAGGTTGGCGCGGAATCCGTTGGTCGGGTCGGCATGTCCGCCGGTTGTGCCGATTGGGCCGCCAGCGGTGAAAATGCGAGGACCCGACACGATGCCCTGATTGATCGCATTGCGCAGCGCGATCGAGGTGTTGCCGTCATCGCCGAGGTTGCGCACCGTGGTGAAACCAGCGTCCAACGTGCGCCGCGCGTAGAGCGTGCCGCGGATCGCGTCGTCGGCAGGATTCATGCGGAACTTGTCGCTGTAGGTCGATTTGCTGAACTGCATGGTCAAATGGGTGTGGCTGTCGATCATTCCGGGCAGACAGGTCATGTCGGGAATGTTGATGTCGGCATTGAGCTGTTTGGGAACAACATGCCCATCCAGCATCGAGGTGATGCGACCGTTTTCGATAAGGATGGTCGTTTCGCCGCGCATTTTTCCGTTGCTGGAATCGAAAACCTTGGCGCAATGCAAGACAGTAGGGCCGCTCGCCGTTTCCGCAGCCATGGAGCTGGCGCCGAGCAAGCCGAAGATCGCTACGCTGATCAGTCGAATGGTCATATGTTTTCCGTGTGGGTGGCTGGGTCCTCTGGCGAGGATGGCTGCTGGCAGCGCAACTCCCCGCGCCAGCACTCCCTGTTATAACGCGCCTGCAAGTCGCGGTAAACCGAACCTGGCCGGTTGTTGAAATTCTACTCAGCGCGCGCGGTACGGCAGCGAATCGCGCCTCGGAATACTCATTTACCGCATGTAAGCTGCGCTTTTTCGGCCTGATTCGATGTGTTTCGCACGCGCCTGAGCGAATTTCGACAGCTTGGCAAAGCATGCATCGACCATACGTACCGGATAGCGTGAAAGCGCCCGCTGCGCTAGTCTGACGAACACTTTTTTCTGCATTGCCGGAAGCCGGCTCAAACTCGATCATGACTGAAAAAAACTACGAGCCGCAGGCCGTCGAAGCCGCCGCGCAGAACTACTGGACCACCACGCGCGCCTTCGAGGTCATCGAGGATGCGACCCGACCGAAATATTTCTGCCTGTCGATGCTGCCTTACCCATCCGGCGCGTTGCATATGGGTCATGTGCGCAACTACACCATCAGTGACGTAATCAGCCGTTACCAGCGCATGCTCGGCAAGAACGTGCTGCAACCAATGGGTTGGGATGCGTTTGGTTTACCCGCAGAGAACGCGGCGATTGCGCGCAAAACCGCACCCGCCAAATGGACGTACTCGAATATCGAGCATATGCGCACGCAGCTGCAGACAATGGGTTATGCGATCGACTGGACGCGCGAGTTTGCTACTTGCAATCCTGATTACTACGTGCACGAGCAGCGCATGTTCACGCGACTCATGCAGAAAGGATTGGTCTACCGCAAAAACTCGATCGTCAACTGGGATCCGGTCGATCAGACCGTGCTCGCCAATGAGCAGGTCATCGATGGCAAGGGCTGGCGCTCAGGCGCGGTGGTCGAGAAGCGCGAGATACCGCAGTGGTTTCTGAAGATCACCGATTACGCGCAGGAGTTGCTCGACGGCCTAGATGATCTGCCGGGTTGGCCGGATTCGGTCAAGACCATGCAGCGCAACTGGATCGGGCGCTCGGAAGGGCTGGATATCCAGTTCGCCATTGAGGGCGAAGCGGATCCGATAAGCGTTTTCACGACCCGCCCCGATACCTTGATGGGCGTCAGTTTTCTCTCGGTTGCAGCCGAACATCCGCTGGCCCGGAAGGCCGCCTTGAGCCAGCCGGAAGTCGCTGCATTCATCGAGGAGTGCCGCCACGGTGGCACCGCCGAGGTCGACATTGAGATCCAGGAAAAGAAGGGCGTCGAAACGCACTTCAAGGCGATCCATCCGATTACCGGAGAGACTCTGCCGGTATGGGTCGCCAATTTCGTCTTGATGAACTACGGCACGGGTGCGGTCATGGCCGTACCCGGGCACGATCAGCGTGATTGGGAATTTGCGACCAAATACGACTTGTTGATCCGCATGGTCATCGTCAGCGTCGGTGTACGCGATGCCGTTCGCGAACTGGGTCGCGATGCGGCAGGCAACAAGGATTCAATGTCGGCAGCCCTTGGCGAAAGCCGTGCAATCGATGTAGTCGAGCCTGCCGGTGAGGTCGACATGCTCGATGAGTTCGAGAACAACATCATCACCGAAGGCGCGTATACCGAGTACGGATTTCTGGTCAATTCTGGCGAATACGACGGCCTCAATTTCCGCGATTCCTTCGATGCGATTGCTGCGCGACTGGAAAGCGAAGGCAAGGGCGCACGCCGGGTCAATTTTCGCCTGCGCGATTGGGGCGTATCACGCCAGCGCTACTGGGGTTGCCCGATCCCGGTGATCTACTGCGCGAACTGCGAGGCGGTGCCGGTGCCGGATGAGCAACTGCCAGTGGTGCTTCCAGAAGACGTCGAGTTCACCGGGGTGAAATCGCCGATCAAGGCGGATCCGGAATGGCGCAAGACCGTTTGTCCGCAGTGCGGTGGACCGGCCGAACGTGAAACCGATACGTTTGATACCTTCATGGAATCGAGTTGGTACTACGCGCGCTACACCTCGCCCGGCGCCAGCGACATGGTCGATGCTCGGGCCAATTATTGGGCGCCAGTCGATCAGTACATCGGTGGCATCGAGCACGCTATTCTTCACCTTCTATATTTTCGCTTTTATCACAAGTTGATGCGTGATTGTGGTTTTTTCGATAGCGATGAACCGGCAATCAATCTGCTCTGCCAGGGCATGGTCATTGCCGATACGTTCTATCGTGAGGATGTGCAAGGTCGCAAGGAATGGATCAATCCGGCTGATGTTGAAATTCAACGCGACGAAAAAGGGCGCGTTGCGGGCGCTGTGCTCAAGGCTGATGGTCAACCGGTGGCGATCGGTGGCACGGAAAAAATGGCCAAGTCGAAGAACAACGGCGTTGATCCGGAATCGATGGTGCACAAGTTCGGTGCCGATACGGTTCGCCTGTTTTCGATGTTTGCAGCACCGCCGGATCAATCGCTGGAATGGAACGAGGCTGGTGTTGAAGGCATGTCGCGATTCCTCAAACGCTTGTGGCGCGAGCTGCACGCGCATGTTTCGCAGCCCGATCACCCTGCGGTCAATGCGGCTGAACTCGATGCTACGCAGAAGACCTTGCGCCGTCAGATTCACGAAACGATCAACAAGGTCTCTGATGACTTTGGCCGTCGACTGGCTTTCAACACGGCCATCGCCGCCTTGATGGAACTGCTCAATGCCGTCACCAAATTCGACGACATGAGCGATCAGGGCAGGGCCGTGCGCCACGAGGCGTTCGAGACCATCGTGTTGCTGCTCAATCCGATTACGCCGCATATCTGCCATGCGTTGTGGCAGGCCTTGGGGAATGCCGAGACCCTGATCGAGAACCAGCCTTGGCCGAAAGCTGATTCAGCCGCCTTGGTCCGCGATGCGGTGAAGCTGGCGGTCCAGGTCAATGGCAAGTTGCGCGGTACGATCGAGATGCCGATCTCGGCATCGAAAGAAGATTGCGAGCGTGCGGCATTGGCAGAACCATCGGTGGTTCCACATATCGAGGGTCAGACAATCAAAAAGGTCGTGGTCGTTCCGGGCAAGATCGTCAATATTGTCGTTTAGCCGCTCCCTTTTCTGCTCGGAAAAGGGAGCGCGCAGCGTCGGATGGCGACGGTGTGGATGCAGGCGCTAGAGCTACGCATTGAGCAGCTGCCGAGCGTTCGGCGTGCGTGGAAGTCCACGCGTCGCGCTGCGCACGTCCGTCCTCGGCACCTTATCCCTAGGAGAGAAGGGTAGGCCTCGAAGCGATTTCAGGGCTTCGCTTGAGCAAGCCCTGCGCACAACATCCGTTATGCTTCACACCTGTCCACCGCTCCAGGCCATCATGAAACTCCATCGTCTTGTCGTTATTGCGATCTTCACCCTGGCTGTTTCGGCCTGCGGCTTTCATCTGCGCGAAGAGGTTCGCTTGCCTGCCGGTATGCAGCATCTGGCCATTCAAGGCGTCGATTCGCTCAGTCCACTGGGGCGCGATCTGCGCAAGGCCTTGATCCGCTCGGGAGCGCAGGTGGTCGACGCTGGCTCGGATGCGCAGGCTGCATTGCTTAGGATCAGCAGCAACTCCATTCGTACCAACGTACTTTCCGTCGGCGGCAACGCGCGCGCCAACGAATACACGATCCGCTATCACGTCGAGTTCGATGTGGTCGATGCATCGGGCACGCAGTTGTTGCCCGTGCAGACCATCGAACTGTCTCGTGACTTTACCTTCGATGCCTCGCAAGCGCTCGGTATCGCCGCTGAGCAGGATTTGCTAACCAACGAACTGCAGCGCGACATGGTCCAGTCGATCTTGCGCAAGCTTGAGACGCTGGGACGTGAAACATCGGACTGATTTGAAGTCTCGCCATCTGCCCAGACAGAAGCGCTAACGAGAATGATCGACGCTGGCTTGCTGACGACGATTCTTGTGCAGCTCACCCTGCTTCTTATCGGTTTCTCGATTTGCTCGGCAGCCATCCTGCTGCTCGCCAGTTTCACGATTTACTCATCCACCGGACAAGGCTGGCTCGGGCGCGTCTCGGGTCGGGTTCTGGTTGGCGGGCTAGCGCTGCTTCAAGTTTCGCACTGGCTGGCGCTCACCGGCAGTATCGATTGGGTCGGCACTCCGGCTTACGTGGTCCTGCT
>JBBSVJ010000031.1:0-22973 GCA_038233665.1 Lysobacterales bacterium | reverse complement strand
CCGGCAACACGCCGCCCGAAGGTTGGAAAGAGCGCACCTGGCAAACGCCGACTTCGATGGGAAAAGCCCGGATGCACTTCTCTCATCCCGCATCGCTTCGATGCCTGCACCCAGCCTTGGTTATGCCATTCTCGCCCAGGTATTTTCCGACCCTGTGCAGCAGCCCGACATAAGGTCCAGTGCGACCTCCTGGCGCGACAGCATCGATATACTGAACAGCGGCGAATCCGAAGCGGCGATTTTTCCGACCTGGATGCTGGAAACTTATGGTAATCCTGCACTCGTTTCGGTTTTTACTTCACGTGAATTCTCGGGGCCGGCAATACTCGCGTCACCTGACGTTCCTGAAGATGTACGCAACAAGGTTCGCGATGCGCTGCTCAATGTTGATGGCGCGCCCGAACTCGGCGAATTACTGCTTGAACTCGGCATCACAAAATTTGTTCCAGTCGAAGCAAAAGACTATGAGGGCGATCAGAAAATGCTGAGCGGGTTCTACGGATACGTTAAATAATTATTACTTTATTTCCTTATCCAAATACATCACTGATCCAGGTATCGCGTTTATCTTCAAATGCCCGCGGAGAAACCTGAACACTCAATTCAGCTTTGAGCAGAATTTGAGTGACAACTCCAATGCGAGGCATTATTCTGCGCGCCGAGTCGTATTGGGTGGTGAGCAAGCCCACCGGAAAGCTTCGTTGTACTGACGTAATCAATCGCAGCATCGTCAGAGAAGAGATACGCAGCATCGGGACAGAGCGACTGCCGCGACAGGCAGACGCCACAGCCCCAACGATCAGGCAGCGAAATACGCGCCGATCAGATTCCAACATCGCAGAGAGTGGCGCAGGATTGAACGATTCCTGTTTCGACTCGCCTGCGAATCGTGGTGCCTGAAACAGATTCAAACAGGTATCTGATGGTTGATGTGGATGCTTCACCCTTGGTCGTCAGCAGACCCTCAATTCACGCTGACGCTTCGGGATCCCGTCAATCCTGGTTTGCAGGAGATTACTGGACGATGAAATTGGCTTGGCTACTATGGCTGGCATCGGTGCTGCCTCAGCATGACGCTGATCGCACCTGTCTCGCTTCGATGGTTTATCTCGAAGCACGCAGCGAAACTCAACTCGGTCAGGCCGCGGTGGCAGAAGTTGCCATGCGCCGACTTGATGATGGTCGCTGGGGTGGCAATATTTGCGAAGTCGTCACCGCACGACTGCAATTTGCGATTTCCACCACCAACAAAAACTACATGCTGCGCAATCCTGACGCATGGACCAAAGCTTGGGTGATCGCCGATCACGCGATGCAGATGTGGGATCTCCCGGTAGAGAAGCGTCATTTCGTGGTACCCGAAGCCGATCATTTCGTTGCCGAAGAGCACGCATCACCGAAATGGATGAAAGGCGCGCCACTGGCAGTGATCGGCGCGCACAGCTTCTATCGGGTTAACTGAATTCGCGAATAAATCCTCGCTGATATCGCATTAACCACCATGCACATCGCAACGATGTGCATCGCGATTTTTCAGTTCAGCTGAAATCATCAACGCATCGGCAGCTTCAAACCCTGCTCTTTCGCACACGCCTTGGCAATCTCGTAGCCCGCATCAGCGTGACGCATGACGCCTGTTGCTGGATCATTCCAGAGCACACGGGCAATGCGTTTGTCAGCGGCCACTGTGCCATCGCAGACAATGACGATGCCGGAGTGCTGCGAATAACCCATGCCAACGCCTCCACCGTGATGCAGTGATACCCAGGTTGCGCCGCTGGCGACGTTGAGCATTGCGTTGAGCAATGGCCAGTCGCTGACCGCATCGCTGCCGTCGAGCATGGATTCCGTTTCGCGATTTGGGCTGGCAACGCTTCCCGAATCGAGATGATCACGACCGATCACGATCGGCGCTTTCAGTTCTCCATTGCGCACCATCTCGTTGAAAGCGAGACCGAGTTTGTCACGCTGACCCAGGCCCACCCAGCAGATGCGAGCGGGCAAACCCTGAAAACTGATTCGCTCACGCGCCATATCCAGCCAGTTGTGCAGATTCTTGTCATCGGGAATCAGCTCCTTGACCTTGGCATCGGTCTTGTAGATATCCTCGGGATCGCCGCTCAGAGCAACCCAGCGAAATGGACCAATACCGCGGCAGAACAAGGGCCGCACGTAGGCGGGAACAAAACCGGGGAAATCGAAGGCATTCTTGCAGCCCTCATCAAGCGCCATCTGGCGAATATTGTTGCCGTAATCGAAGGTCGGAATACCCTGTTTTTCGAAGGCGAGCATGGCTTCAACATGTACGCGCATTGATTTCTTCGACGCATCACGCACCTGCTCAGGATTCAACTTTTGTTCGGCAAGCCATTTTTCTACCGTCCATCCGATTGGCAGATAGCCATGCACGGGATCATGTGCGCTGGTCTGGTCAGTGACCGCATCCGGGCGAATGCCACGACGCACAAGTTCGGGCAGGATTTCCGCTGCATTGCCAAGCAAGGCGATCGACTTCGCTTCGCCGGATTTTGTGTACTTGGCAATCCGCGCCAGCGCATCATCAAGATCGTTCGCTTGCTCATCGACATAGCGGGTGCGCAAGCGGAAATCGATGCAACGCTGCTGACATTCGATATTCAGCGAGCTCGCCCCGGCTAGACTGGCCGCCAGCGGTTGTGCACCACCCATTCCGCCGAGTCCTGCGGTCAGGATCCACTTGCCCTTCAAGTGGCCATCGTAGTGCTGACGACCCATTTCGACGAAGGTCTCGTAGGTGCCTTGAACGATGCCTTGCGAACCGATGTAGATCCAGGAACCAGCCGTCATCTGGCCATACATCATCAAGCCCTTGCGATCGAGCTCGTTGAAATGCTCCCACGTTGCCCAGTGAGGCACGAGGTTGGAGTTGGCGATCAGCACGCGTGGTGCGTCGACATGCGTTGGGAAAACACCCACCGGTTTTCCCGACTGGATCAGCAAGGTCTCATCGTCGCCGAGCTCACGCAGCGATTTCAGAATGGCATCGAAACAATCCCAGTTGCGTGCCGCACGACCGATACCGCCATAGACCACCAACTCGGCCGGATTCTCGGCAACTTCCGGATCCAGATTATTCTGCAGCATGCGGAAAGGCGCTTCGGTCAACCAGCTCTTGCAGCTCAATTCGGTTCCGCGCGGCGCGCGGATCACGCGCGACGAGTCAATACGCACAGGTGCATTCATCTCGGCTCTCCAGTTTGGATGCCGCAATTATAGGGTTCCCGTCGCGAAGACACAGGGCGTGCTGACAAAGCGTGTTCCCAATCAGCGAGAATGCGCTATCGACATCAACAATTTTCAATCTCATGTCTTTACGGAAACACGCTCTCGTACTCTTGATGTTGCTGCTCGCCGCTTGCAGCATTTCTGAAACTCGACCCGAAAAGGTCGTACGTCCGACTCCATTGCTGCTGATATCAATCGACGGCTTTCGCGCCGACTATCTGGATCGCGGATTGACGCCCACTCTGCAGGCACTTGCAGAAAGCGGTGTTCGCGCCGAATTCATGCGGCCTTCGTTTCCCTCGCTGACGTTCCCCAATCACTACGCACTGATCACGGGTTTGCGCCCGGATCGAAACGGAATTGTCGCGAACACGATGGAGGACGATCGAATTCCCGGACAGACCTTTGCCGCTTGGAATCGGCAGGCTGTGCAGAACGAAAGCTGGTGGGACGAAGGCATCCCCCTTTGGACTACAGCAAAACGCTACGGCTTGAACTCGGGAATCCTGTTCTGGCCCGGGTCGGAAGCACCGGTTCACGGCTCACAACCCGAATTCTGGTCGGTCTATGACAAGAAATTGGCTGGCGTGTCACGCGTCGAAAAAATCCTCGACTGGATGCAGCTTCCGCTCGAAACCCGCCCCAGCTTCATGACCCTTTACCTCGATACGGTTGATGGCGTCGGCCACCACTTTGGCCCGGACTCGCCAGAATTGGATGCGGAACTTCGTATCGTCGATGCCACGCTCCGGCACTTGGTCGACGGTTTGATCGAGCGCGGTCTGGATCAGCGCCTGAATATTGTTATCGTTTCCGACCACGGCATGGATTCGACCTCACCGGATCGAGTTATCTATCTCGATGATTTGCTTCCCGCGCAATTCGCCCGCGTCGTCAGCTACGGTGTGCTCACCGGCATCGTGCCGAAACGCGACCATGGTCGTGATACCGAAGCCATCCTGCTTGCCCCGCAAGAGCACATGCGCTGCTGGCGGAAATCGCAACTTCCCGCGAGATTCCATTACGGCAAGAATCGTCGGGTTCCCGCCCTGCTATGCCTTGCCAATCATGGCTGGATCATTTCAGATCACGCCTCCCTCGCAGCCAAGGATCACTTCTCGCGAGGAGCACATGGCTATGACATCGACGACCCGGCGATGCGCGCACTATTCATCGCGCATGGACCCGCATTGCGCAATGGCGTTGTTTTACCCGCTTTCGACAATGTCGATGTTTACCCATTGCTCGCTCACCTGCTTGGTATAAAGCCGGAGGCGAACGACGGCAATTTCGATGAGGTTCGTGCAGCCCTGATCAATTCCAAGAGAACCGATCAATGACTTGAGCGATGCAAACGCGCGATCACCGCTCGGTAGCGAGAAGCGATTCGCTCCTCGTCGCGATGGCGGAAATCACGAACAACCCATTCACCGTTGACCATCACGTCGCGCACCAGATTCGAGTTGCCGGCAAAAATCCAGGTATCGACCACATTCGATGCATCACGCCCCGCCAACAGCGGCGAAGTTTCATCAAGAACCAGCAGATCAGCGCGATTGCCGACTGAAGGCAAGCTCGCATCGCCACCAACAAATGCACCGATCGGCATCCCCGCGGCGCTCGCACCACCCTGCAGATTCTTCCCAAGCAGAACGTTGCCGGTACTCGTGCAGGCAGCGTTTGCGCTGACATTGCGATGCCGTGAAACGAGCCGCTGGCCGTATTCAAGCCAGCGTAATTCTTCCACGGGTGAGACTGAGATATGACTATCCGAGCCGATGCCAATCCTTCCGTCGCGATCGAGCCACTGCTTGAGCGGGAACACGCCGTCGCCAAGATTCGCCTCGGTAGTTGGACACAAACCCACCGTCGCTCCGCTGCTGGCGAGGCGGTCCAGCTCGTCGTCATCAATATGCGTGGCGTGCACGAGACACCAGCGCGGATCAACCGGCGCGTGATCCATCAACCACTCGATTGGACGCGCATTGCGTACGGCCAGACAATCCTGGACTTCGCCAATCTGCTCGGCGATATGGATGTGGATCGGCATCATGCTGCCCGGCAGGCCGCTCCTTGATTCGGGCAAGGCATGGATGCCGGCAAGCGTGGCATTCATTGCTGCTTCCGGCACGGCTCGAAGCGAGTGCAAAGCGATTCCAATTCGCAGCGTCGAACTTTCTTGCATGCGCAGCCGCTCGACCAGACGCAGGAAGCCGTCGACCTCATGGGCAAAGCGGCGCTGACGTTCGCTCAGCTTGCGACCATCAAAACCGCCGGTCATGTAGAGCACCGGCAACAAGGTCAAGCCGATACCTGCCTCCTGCGCGGCTTCGATGAGCGACAGCGACATGGCCGCCGGATCGGCATACGGCTTGCCATCGGGCTGATGGTGCAGATAGTGAAACTCGCAGACATGCGTGTAGCCGGCCTTGAGCATCTCGACGTAGAGCTGTGTCGCAATCGCACGCAGATCATCCGGGCCGATCTTGGCGGCAAAGGCGTACATGACTTCGCGCCAAGTCCAAAAGCTGTCGGAGGTATCGCTGCGTGTCTCGGCCAATCCAGCCATCGCACGCTGGAAGGCATGTGAATGCAGATTCGGCATGCCCGGCAAAACCCAGTGACCCAGCGACTCGATCTCCTCGACGGGTGTATCCGCCTGCACATCGAGCAAGGCCCCTTTCAGATAGCGTCCGCTGTCGATTTCGAATCGCACATCGCGACGCCAGCCATCGGCAAACCAGGCATTCCCAGCGTGAAATAATCGACTGCTCATGCAAACGCTCCGTACGAGTGAAGGTCCGATTATCAATGCTTGGGTTGCTGCACGATAGCTGCGAGCTGAAACCACTATGGCCGTCGCTTAGCTCGATCCGCTATCCAACCTGCTGCCCGATTTAACCTGCGCGATGCGCCCACCACGGATCGCCTCGTCAGGTCTGCAATAATCACGACCATGAAAACAGAACTGATGACAGCTCCCTGGGATGGTCTGTTGATCGACTGCCATATGGCGACGATGACCGACAACGGGGAGACTTTTGGCGCAATCCACGACGCCGCTCTTGGCTGGAAGGATGGACATATCGTCTTTGCCGGAGCCATGGATGCCCTGCCCGGCACGCCTGGACAACTCTGCCCGAAAGTCGAATCGGCTCATGGCGCCTGGATCACACCCGGGCTTATCGACTGCCACACGCATCTTGTCTTCGGCGGCAATCGCGCCAACGAGTTCGACATGCGCTTGAACGGTGCGGACTATCAGGATATTGCGCGCGCAGGCGGCGGTATCGCCTCGACCGTCAAGACAACGCGGGCGCTCGATGATGAGGCGTTGCTGGCTCAATCGTTGCCGCGCGCACGCGCGCTGGTCGCCGATGGCGTGACCACGATCGAGATCAAATCCGGCTACGGACTCGATCTCGACAGCGAGCTGAAGATGCTGCGCGTGGCGCGTGAAATTGGAACACGACTCGGCATTGGCGTGCGCACCACCTTTCTCGGCGCACATGCTCTGCCTCCGGAGTTTGCTGGTCGTCAGGACGATTTTGTCGAACACATTTGCGCGGCTCTGCTACCAGAGATTGCTCGCAGCGGACTCGCCGATGCGGTCGATGCGTTCTGCGAAAAAATTGCCTTCAGCCCAGAACAAACGCGTGCGGTGTTCGCAGCCGCACGCAAGTTGAATCTGCCGGTCAAGCTGCACGCGGATCAATTGTCGGATCTCGGTGGCGCTGCACTGAGCGCTGAGTTCAAAGGACTCTCAGCCGATCACATCGAACACACCAGCGAGCAAGGCGTGCGCGCGATGGCCGCAGCAGGCACAGTTGCCGTGCTTTTGCCTGGCGCCTTCTATGCGCTGCGCGATACGCAACTACCACCGATCGACGCGTTGAGAGCGCACAAGGTAGCGATGGCCGTGGCGACGGATCTGAACCCCGGCACGTCACCACTGCTGTCGTTGCGCCTGGCCATGAACATGGCGTGCACGCTGTTTCGTCTGACTCCCGAGGAATCCCTGCGCGGTACCACGGTGAACGCCGCGCGCGCACTTGGCTTGACCGATCGAGGTCGCCTTGGCCAAGGCTTACGCGCGGACTTCGTCATCTGGGATGCGGCCTCACCGGCTGATCTTTGCTATTGGATCGGCGGTTCGCTGGCCCGCCGAGTGGTTTCTTTCGGCAAGACCTTGCCGCTTTCGGCAACGAGTCGATGAGCGCAACGCAAACGGTCGGGCTGGCCTTGCAAGGCGGCGGCGCGCACGGCGCATTCACCTGGGGCGTTCTCGATCGATTGCTTGAACACGGCGATGTTTCATTCGATCGGGTCAGTGCGACCAGCAGTGGCGGCTTGAATGCGCTGGCCATGGCTCAGGGCTGGATGAGCGGCGGTCGCGAGGGAGCGCGCGCCTGTCTCGATGTGCTCTGGCAACGCATCGGCGGGCATCCGCACGCCCCGGCATGGATCTTCGGTTCGCGCATGCCGGCATCGCAACCGAGTGCACAGAACCTGCATCGCTATTACGGCGCGCGGCAGATCAATCCGCAGTCGAATAATCCGGTCGCACAGATCGCCGAGGTCATGTTCGATTTCGAGCAACTGCGCGCGGAATCTCCATTTGCCGTGTATCTGGGGGCAACGCGCGTTCGCGAGGGTGCGTTGGTCATCTTCGGCCCTGAGCAATTGACGGTGGATGCGGTCATGGCATCGACCTGTCTTCCACAAATCTTTGCGCCGGTCACGATCGACGGAGAGGCCTACTGGGATGGCGCCTGGGCCGGCAACCCAACGCTTGAGCCCTTGATCGGGCGCGGCCGCTGCGCCGCTGTGCTGGCGGTTCTGGTGCAGGCACTGAATCATCAAGGCGTTCCGACAACGCCTGAAAAGATCGCCACTCGTATCGGCGAACTGGGCTCCAGCAGTGCGTTTTTACGCGAGCTACGTTCGCAGGTATTGGACGCGAACATTGATCGGCCCTCGATCCAACTGATCGAGCCTGGCCAGCCTTTACATGCGTTTCACGAGAAAGAGTCCTCGTCCAGCGCCATCGGCTTTCTTTCCATGCTGCGCGATCACGGTCGACGTTGCGCAGAGGAATGGATCAAGGCGCCCGAGCGCCACGCCATTACTCGCGAGTCATCCTTGTTTCGGCCAAGCTGAGCCGGCCACGAAAGGTCAGACCGTGTTTAGGCAGCAAACAGCAAACCCAGCCGCCATCTCGCAGAACCCCCTACAGGGCCGATCCCTTCGCCAGATCAAACAGCAAGCTCACCGGTAAACGGAATCGTTCACGCGCGATCGCGACGATGCGAAAAATTGGCGCCAGAAACGACAAACCCCCGCTTACGGCGGGGGCTGATCGCTCAATCCCAAGCTCGCGAACGGCTCAGGCGGTTTTCTTTACTGCTGCTTTCTTTGCTGGCGCCTTCTTGGCGGCCGACTTGGCAGCCGTCTTGGCTGGCGATTTGGCCGTAGCAGAGGCTGCCTTTGGCTTGTCGGCTACAGCATTGCTGTCAGCGTGCGGACGCACGTTGCCATAACTGCGAATAGCGATTTTGCCCTTGCGGGTCTTGCGGTCACCACGGCCCATCGGAAGTCCTCTAGATCAATTCGTCAAACAAAGGGCGGAAAGGATAGCAGTGCCTCAGCAAAGCGCAAGTCGAATCAGACATCACAGGTTTTTGATTGCCCGTTGCAAGTGCCCTGATCAGCGTCACCGGGATCAATCTGGACCGTTGCATGAACGATTGAAAAGCGCTCTTTCAACAACTGCTGGATATCGTTGACGGCCTGCTCCGGCGGCCAATCATCATCCAGTCGTGCGTGCAGTGTTGCCATGCGCTGCCCGCCACCGAGTTGCCAAAGGTGCACATGATGTATGTCACGCACTCCATTGATTTCACTCGTAATTTTTTGCCTCACCTGATCGCCGTCCAAGCCATGGGGAACCCCTTCGAGAAGGATATGCGCACTGCGCCTGAGCAAACGGATCGCGCTGTTCAAGATCAACAGTGAGACCAGAATCGAGATCAACGGGTCCGCCCACAGCCAATCCAGATAGCGCACGACCAGCGCTGCCGCGACCGCGCCCAGGGATCCAAACGTATCGCCGAGAACATGCAATCTTGCCGCTGCGGTATTCAGATCATCGTGGTCGTGGCCGCCGAGGACGCGCAAAACGAAAAGATTAACCAGCAATCCGGCGACCGCAACGAAAAACATCATCCCGGACAGAATTGGAGCCGGCTGCAGAAAGCGTGTTGCAGCCTCCCAGGCAATCCAGGCAACCAGCAGGATCTGGGTCAGCGAGTTGGTGTATCCGACCAGCACTTCGAGGCGTGCATAGCCAAAACTGCGTAACGAGTCGGCTGGACGCCGTGCAAACCAGGCACCGAGCCAGGCAAACAGAAGGGCTGCGGAGTCAACCAGCATGTGGCCGGCATCGGCAAGCAGCGCCAGCGATCCGGATATCCAGCCGCCGCCAGCTTCAACAACCATGGTGACCGTGGTCAGGCCAAACGCAAACAACAATCGCCGCTCGTTGCGTCGGCTCTTGGCAGATCCAGTTTCACCGTGGTCGTGATCAGGATCGCTGGAATCATGCGGGTGATGGTGATGCGAATGCATACGGGGCAATGTCTGATGATGACCCCACCATGCTAGGCAAGTGTCACCCGGTTACACAATCACGTTGTGCGTGCGCATAACCACCCAAATCCTGTAGGAGCCCCGCCGAGGGCGAGCTTTCCCTGCAACCCACGAAAAAAGCTCGCCCGGTAAACGGGCTCCTACAAAAACTCGCAATGCAACCGGTAGGAGCCCCACCAGGGGCGAGCTTTCCCTGCAACCCACAAAAAAGCTCGCCCGTAAACGGGCTCCTACAAAAACTCGCAATGCAACCGGTAGGAGCCCCACCAGGGGCGAGCTTTCCCTGCAACCCAAAAAAAAGCTCGCCCGTAAATGGGCTCCTACAAAAACTCACAATGCAATCGGTAGGAGCCCCGCCAGGGGCGAGCTTTCCCCGCAACCCACAAAAAAGCTCGCCCGTAAACGGGCTCCTACAAAACCTCGCAATGCAACCGGTAGGAGCCCCACCAGGGGCGAGCTTTCCCCGCAATCCACAAAAAAGCTCGCCCGTAAACGGGCTCCTACAAAAACTCGCAATGCAATCGGTAGGAGCCCCGCCAGGGGCGAGCTTTCCCCGCAATCCACGCAAAAAAGCTCGCCCGTAAACGGGCTCCTACGACACCCTCAGTGTTGGCAGGAGGGGCCATGGACATGTGTCAAACGCATGTTGATCACATGAGAAAGTGCGACCAGGCCGCCACCAATGCTGACCACCGTTGCATGCCAGGGATCGGAATGGTCCACACCCATGAGAACGCCGATGATGAGCAAGATGATTCCGGGTACAAGGATCAACAACGCGCGATAGCTGCCATGTTTTCGCGCCCCATAAACCAGGCTGATCGTGGCCAGCACGATGGCGAAACTGACGAAGGCCTGTTCGAACGCGTGATTGGCCAAAAAGCCAAGACCCAGCGCCGGCAGTACACCGAAAATCAGCGGCAACAGAGCGCAATGAACCGCACAGAGCATGGACGCAAGCGCGCCAAAGCGATCGACGCGGCTTTCAATGCGTCGATTTGAGGGAACCGGGGGTAATCGGTCGTCCATGGCGATCCGTTGCGCGGGCATGGTGGCTTTCCAGACAGGACAAGATGCGCAGTCTGGCAGCGCATCAATGAATTGTTACTGTATAACATCCCGTTGGCGCACACAATCGTTGTGACCAATACAACGACATTTGCCGACTGCCATCCCCGCTTATCGCTCGACTATGGCGCTTTCAGGCCGTTGCCTGACTGGAGCATTCGGCGCACAGACCGTGGACTTCGAGCGTCTGACTGGCCGGCGTGAAACCTCGATCGCGTGCTTGCTTGGTCAGTAGTCGGGCTACTTCTTCATCGCAGATTTCCATCGCGCTCGAACAACGGTCGCAGATCAGGAAAGGCACTTGATGCGCCTCGCCCGGATGATGGCAACCAACAAATGAGTTGATCGACTCAAGCTTGTGGATGAAACCATGCTCAAGCAGGAAATCGAGTGCCCGATAGACCGTGGGTGGCGCCGCCATGCCTGGACCATCTTTGAGCCGATCGAGCATATCGTAGGCCTTGACTGGAATCGTCGCCTCCGCGACCAGCTCAAGCACGCGCAAGCGGATCGGGGTGAGGCGCAAACCGCGCTCGCTGCAGACGCTCGTCACATCACGTACGAAGGCGTCTGCATCGTGATTGTGGCTATGCTCAGCGCGGGGTTTTCGGTCGGCAAGCGACATGATTCAGCGAGGCGGCTTAAGTTAAGGACGCCTGCATGGTAACGCGCCGATCACGCTTTACGCGATCCGCCCTCGCTGGCGCGCATGCGCGAACGTGCCGAACGAGCTTTTGCGTGTGCAAGTTCCACCCCACAATGGCGACAGATTCGAGCCCAGGGTCGATTGTTCCTGCTGCACTCGGGGCACGCATCAAGGTTTGATTTACCGAGCGCCACGATGATCCAGCCGATCGGACCGAGCACCGCTGCCCAGATGATGCCGGACGTCATGCGTCCCTTGCTCCAGCCGATCAACGCGCCGACGCCAATGCAGACGAGGGTGAAACCGATCGCCCATGCCCACAAGGCCGGATCGAGCAGCATGTTCAAGCACACCTCGTTCATGCGCATCAGTGCATCGACATCCGACGCATCAATTCGGGACAGACCGCTGATGCTGCATTCAAGCGTTGTCACGGCCTCAGCCTCCGGCGAGCTTGATCGCCGCTTCAATGCGACGCAGCGCCTCATCTCGACCGGCGAGGAAAACCGTGTGGTCGATCGATGGTGAAACCTGGGTTCCGGTGATGGCAACGCGCAGTGGCTGAGCGACCTTGCCCATGCCCTGCTCGATCGCCGCAGCAGCGGCGCTGATTGCTTCGTGAATATTCTCGACCGTCCAATCCGTGGTTGCGCCAAGATGCGCATGCACCGCTTGCAAGGCCGGCAACGCGGTCGCAGATTTCAAATGTTTGGACACCGCGGCTTCGTCGTAATTCTCGAGCGGCGCATACCAGACTCGCGCCTTTTCGGCCATTTCCTTGAGCGTCTGCGCGCGCTCGCGCAGTGCAATGATCACGTCGACCGGATCGGGTCCCTGCTCGGGGTCGATACCCGCCGCGCGCAGCTGCCAGACAAAGTGCGGCACGATCTCCAGCGGATCATCGGTCTTCAGATACTGCTGATTGAGCCAGGACAGTTTCTCCACATCGAACCGCGACGGTGCCCGATTGGCATTGCCGATATCAAACAACTCGATCATCTGCTCGCGCGAGAATATTTCCTGATCGCCATGCGACCAACCCAGCCGAACCAGGTAATTGAGTACCGCGTGCGGCAGGAAGCCGTCATCGCGATATTGCATGACACCCACCGCGCCGTGGCGCTTGCTGAGCTTCTGTCCATCCGGGCCGAGAATCATCGGCAGATGTGCAAAGGTCGGCACCTCGGCACCGAGGGCCTGATAGAGATTGATCTGGCGAGGCGTGTTGTTGACGTGGTCATCGCCGCGGATGACTTCGCTGATGCGCATGTCGATGTCATCGACGACGACGGCGAAGTTGTAGGTCGGAAAACCATCCGAACGGAACAAGACGAGATCATCCAGCTCGTCGTTGCTCCACTCGATGCGGCCCTTGACCTTGTCATCGAAGGCCACGCTGCCGGTCGCCGGATTCTTGAAACGGATGACCCGGTTCGGGTCCTCGCGGAACGCTTCGTTGCGATCGCGGTAATAGCCGTTGTAGCGCGGCTTGAGGCCTTTCTCCATGGCCTCGGCGCGCATCACGTCGATCTCTTCCTTCGATTCGTAGGCGTAATAGGCTTTGCCCGCCTTGAGCAGATCTTCAACGACCTGCTTGTAACGATCCATGCGCAGGGTCTGGTAGAACGGCCCCTCATCGTGATCAAGACCAAGCCAGCTCATGCCATCAAGAATTGCCTGCACGGCTTCCTGAGTCGAGCGCTCGCGATCGGTATCCTCGATACGCAGGATGAATTCACCGCCACGCTGGCGCGCTTCCAGCCAGCAGAAGAGTGCGGTACGGGCGCCACCGATATGCAGAAATCCGGTGGGACTGGGGGCAAAACGAGTGCGTACGGTCATGAAACGAAAGGTCGTGGAATGTGAAGCCGGAAAGCCTATCAGATCCGCTCGACCCTGCCTTGCCCGGTCTCAGTCGAAACCGGATGTGAAGATTGTTTCGTCGAAGCTCAGAATGCTGACCTTGCCAACGTTGGTGCCTGCCGGTTCAGCAATCGTATTTGCCCTGCCGATGATCGCTTGATCGCCGATCATGCGCATCGAGTAGTGCCCAATAGGTACCGGATTCTCAGTCAATGGTGCGGAAGAACCGATCAAACTCCAATCGGAGCCGACGAGATCCGGAATCGCAAGAAACAGCTTTTCTCCGCTGGCTGATGCGGCCACACAACCAATGCCTTGCACGCTTACATCAACGCTCAGACAGTCGCTGGAAAGCGACTGTCCCGCATCTTTGACCGCACCGGAAAGTGACCATCCGCTTGCACTATCGAAGAAATAGACCAGCGCGATCCGCTCCGGCGTTGCCCAGGTGGCGACGACCAGAGGATCTCCGCCGCGCGACAACGCGGTCGGCCCCCAGGACATGCCGGCCGGCTTCTCGAGTCCGGCGACATAGGCGTAGTCGCCCGCTCCGGATCGCTTGAACATGAGCTTTCCGGAAAGCAGCCAATCACCCTGCAACCTCAGTGTTGTTGCGAACTGCGCGCCTCCAGAGGCGCCGGCTGGAAATGGAATCGCCTGCGCCAACACGAAACTGCTGCCGTTGTGGCGATAGATCAAAACGTCGGATGAGCAGGTACCGGAACACGCAACCTGACGCGAAACGGCCAGTGTGTCGGCAGCGAGTGCGATGCTGCGGAGGGTGCTCCCTGCGTCGGGCACGTCGATCGTCTGCTGCAAGGTCCGTGTCGCCGAATCGAAGATCGAGATGCGTCCGATGCCGCCGACGGCCGTCTTCCTGCCGGTCGAAGTGACTGCAACTCGACCGGAGTCCGACACGATTTGGGAACCAAAGAAATCCTGCAACGAAGGCGTAACCGGGCTCAGCGAGGGCGTCGTCGGGGCGATTCCCGCACCCATCTGAGGATAGATCCACACCGAACCCGCAGACAGATCGCTGGAGTCGTAGCCTGAAGCGCCAATCCAAAGCTCGTCATCCACGACCTCGACACTGCCGAAATAGCTGTCTGAAAGGTCAAGTAATCCAGCGACAGCGCCGGCCGGAACCCATTCAGCGCCGACGTGCTGGAAACTTTGGCTGCTGGAAAGTGCGAGATTCCCCTGCACTGCCGCAGCACTGGCACCAAGCGATACTGGCGCTGACTCCAGCCATTGGCCGAGGCCGTCACGGCTGAAAAAATGCGTGGTCTGCGATGTGGCAGCCATCATGTTTGCACCATCTAGCGAGAACGCTGCAGGCGTAAACGGGATTTTTTGACTTAATTCCCACTCGTCATTTGCACCCGAATAGATCACCAGCCCAGCGACGTTGCGCAAAAAAATATGGGTCGAGTCCAATCCCATAACAGGGCCATCCTGGTAATCATCGGATCTCGGCCGAGATTCCGTTTGCCAGCCACTCTCATCAGTAAAGGCAACGACTTCACAACCAGAAAACGAAAGCGGACGGCAATAGGCAATGCGTTCGCCATCTGTCACCGCGGATACCGCGCCAAACATTCCACTCTCGAATTGAAAACCCGCGTCGACCCAAACGCCTGTTCCGTCCATGTCGCGGTAGCTGTAGACAGCACCATTGTTCTGGCTTGAGGTGACAACAATCAGGTTTCCACGCAGGGATACATTCTTGCCAAAGTCAACAGCGCCGGCCGGCGCCGTTAGTGTCTGCTCAAGAACCCATCCGGTCGGACTTTTCCCATGCGCATAGATGGCAACCTGGCCACCATTGGCCGAATGTGACGAGCCAATCGCGAGGCGCTGGGCATCCGCGGACAAGGTAACCGCGTTGTCCGCAGCGTCATTACCTTGCGTCAGTAATTGCGCCGGTGACCAGCTATTGGCTTGATGCATCCTTACGAAGACGCGATAACCCTGGGCGGCATTTCCGGCATAGGCGGTCATCGCCAAGTCGCCGGAAACGGCATCGCTTGAAAGCACGGGCGCAGTCACATTGGTGCCAGGCGGACGCAGGGTCTGAGTCGGCCATGCAATCGTCTGCGATTGCGCCGGCATCTGCCAACAGAGGGTTGCGACCAGCACGATCGAACCGATCGCGGCGCGCCTCTGCCACCCCGACCCAACCAGTCGCGACGTTGGAGATGAGATCTTGTCCTGCATGGAATTGCTCCTGCTTCAAGCCAGTTCCCATCGGCTGATGCCCAGGGATCTTCCCATTGTATAGCATTCGATCAAATCGAATCGGCGCCTTCCCTGCACGCTCACCCATCGTTTCACGCCAGCAGGAATGAATTACTCGCCCGACGTGCTTTAACGGGCATCGATTTCTGACACCGGGCCATACAGCTATGTGCATGGCCCGGTGGATGACTCCCGCATTGTTTATTCAATGCTGAGCAAGCCTTACCAACGCTGCACGCATTGATTATCTAAATATGCTATTTGTTTAACACTTTCAGCGATCAATCAAACCCGTTCCTGAAAATTCGATCATCCGCAAGTATTGTCCAGCCGATATCGCGCAGCAGCTCGGGCGTCATGTCGAGTCGATCGAACACGACCGGCGAAATCTCCGCCTGCATGAGCAAAGGCCCACCGGTATCGCTGGTAAAATGACTGATCGAAGAACCCTGAGAAATCGGATTTGGCGCATGCATGCGCATGAAGCCTGTCTGCGTGCCGATCAGACCGCCTCCTGGAATCGCCTCGATTGATACGGTGGTATTCGGCGAACCCGCCAGTTGTGACAGCAGGGTCTGACCGGTCTGATAGGCAACCGTGGCGGTGGGGATGCGGATCGTGTAATCGAAGCCGCCCGCGACCGGCAGCGGATCGCTCGGTGTTTCCGCGCGATTGTTGAGAATCAGCACCGCAATCGCGCCGGCCTGCTCGGCATTTCGCGTCTTTAAAGAAAATCCACACGTCCCACGATTGACCACAGCAATTCGCCCCTGCACTTGCGCCGCATTGACGAGCGTGTTGCAGCCTTCACCCGGCATGGCCGAGCCATCACTGACCAGCGTCGCCATGGAACTGAGACCACTGCTCGGGAGCAGATCGCCGTAAAACGCCTGGGCAACCTCGCCGGCCTGGATCGCTCCTGCAATTCGAATGCGCAGTGGTTTGCGCAAATAGTTTGCCTTGGCTGCATCGACCGCTGGGCCTTTCCAGATCACGTTTGGATCATTGACCGCCGATTGCAGGATCTCGTTGTCGGTCATCTGGTTCCAGAACTTCTGCAGCGTGTTGTCAAAGACACCAAGATCGAAGGTGTAGTAGTACGGTGGAAATCCCGATCCGTTCTGCAGATTGTGATTCTGCACAAAGCCCAGGCCGTGGGCCATTTCATGCAGAACAAGCGGCAACAGCGGATATTTGGACGCATCCGTTGGCCGGATATTCGGGTTTGTGCCGTACCAGAAACCCGACGTGCCGGTGATGCATCCTGGCTGGCTGTCCATCAACGGACTGATGCGCAGAAAGGCTTCCGGCGTGCTCGGATCAGCCGTTGTTCCGACCAGCGCATTGCGCAATGCGGCCGGATAGACGATTGGATGCGGCGGATTCGGCGGCGAATTGGCGGTGTAGTAACCGCTGGGCCCACCGAAGGCGAGATAGACGAAATCGTTCGGGTTCTGCGCGCATGAGAACGTCCCGGCAAACTGCACACCAAAACGGATCGGCACGGCGCTGACAAGACGCGCGGCCCAGATACTGGCGGCGCGCTGGACCAGATTCATGCGCTGCTGGCCGCGCGTGGTGCCGCTATTGCCACCCGCAGGAGTTGCCGGGGTCGGATCGTTCAAGCCCACACCCGGCTGATCCAGATTGACGATGACCACGTTGGCGGCAAACGCCGACGGCGCGACCAAGACAGCCAGCAGCAGTGCAAGGGCCACGTCGACCAAACGAAGATGGCGAATGTCGGATCCGATTGACCTATTCATAGCGCAGCCTGCTGATGTCGGAGCGAATGGCATCGCGCATCGCCGCAGGTGCCAGCGAATCGGCGGGATCCGCGCAGAACACCCGTGCATGGCCTTCTGCATCGACGGTCATCGCGAGGCCTTCCGTCGGGGTTGAGGTGGGGTAATCGAGTGGAGTGAGCGGATCAATCGCGACCGCCTGAGTCGGAGGACTAGGCGACATGCTGTTCGCCAATGCAGGCTGATCAGCCGAGGCGGCTGACAGCGGGAGAATCATTGCGAGGAAAATCAGCTGCAACACCGCCGGGGCGGGTCGGCGGGTGGAAGCGTGGTTCACCTTTCGTACGTTGATGAGCATGATCCTGTCTCCATGGGCGTGGTCGTGATTGACTATCGCGATCGGAACGTCAGGGCGCCATTGCGGCCGTTCTCGCGCCACCGGCTTACGCTGCCGAACTGATGTTCGCTGTAATCTAGTGCGCGCAAACACCTGATTTCGGCTCAGCGAAGATGCGTCGCTATACGCAGCGATCACGCGGAATACGCACCGAACGGCATGCAGATGCTGCGGGCTGTAGTCAGTTGCACTCTGTAGTCACTGCTGAAACATTGATTGAATACAATCACTTGCCTAGTCAAATTCGCGCGCTTTCGCGCTTTCACCTTGACCCCTGGAATCCCCATGGAGCTGTCATGAATCTCCGTCGCCCGATTGCCACGCTTGTTGCAGTGGCCTTGCTCACCTCGCTCGGCTGCGCACCCTCGGCAACCCGACCGACCACTGCGGCGGATGGCGACCACGCCACCCTGGCCATTCTCGAAACAACCGACATCCACTCGAATATCCTCAGCTACGACTATTACAAGTTGGCCGAGGATGATTCGCTCGGATTCGAGCGCGTGGCGACGCTCATCAGGGATGCCCGCAAGCAATACGTGAACACGCTGTTGTTCGATGCCGGCGACACCATCCAAGGCACCGCTCTGGCGGATTGGCAGGCGCGCGGCGCGCCGCTGGCTTGCGATCACGAGCTGGCCATGTACAAGGCCATGGATGCCTTGGGTTACGACGGCGGCACGATTGGCAACCATGAGTTCAACTACGGATTGCCATTCCTCTCGCAAGTCACCGATCAGCCGATGGCCGCCGAAGGAATCCCGCTACGCCGCTGCAAGGGGCCGGGCTTCCCGCTGGTCTTGTCCAATGTGTTCGGCCTGGGTGATGGCAAACCACTGTTTTCGCCAACGGCACTGTTGCATCGAACGATCAAGGCACTCGATGAAAACGGGCGATCCATCGAGGTGCCCATCGCTATCGGCATCATCGGTTTCACTCCGCCGCCGATCCTGCTTTGGGATCGCAACAATCTTGAACGCAAGGTCAGCACCATCGGCGTGGTGGAAGCGGCCAAACGCTACGCGCCCGCGCTTCGCGCCGAGGGTGCCGACATCATCATCGCGATCTCGCATGGCGGCATTGATACGCGTCCGTATACCGACACCATGGAGAACGCGAACTGGTATCTGGCCGAAGTGCCGGATATTGATGTGTTGTTGATGGGCCACTCGCATCAGGTTTTCCCCGATCCCGGCAACGAGAAATCGCGATACAACGATCTGCCCCACGTCGACAATCAACGGGGCTTCGTCCACGGCAAGCCCGCAGTGATGGGCAATATGTGGGGCAAGAGCCTCGGCCTGATCGAACTCGGCCTCGTTCGCCGCGAGGGACACTGGCGGATTGACCCGGCCATCACCCATGCCGAGGTGCGAAATATTCGCGGCAAGGATGGCATCGCGGTGACTCCGGATCCGGCGATCGCTGCAGCCGTGGAAGCCGAGCAAGCAGCCACCATCGCCTACGTCTCGGCATCGATCGGCGAAAGTGATTTCCCGATGACGACCTATTTCGCAGCCGTTGGTGATGTCAGCGCAATCCAGCCGGTGAACAACGCACAACGCGCCTACGCCCAGCACTACATCGACGAAAACATGCCCAAGCTGAAAGGCCTGCCAGTGATCTCAGCGGCGGCACCGTTCAAAGCCGGATTTGGCGGTTCAACCGATTTCACCGATATCGCCGCCGGTAGCTTGGCCATTCGCAGTGCGGCGGATCTTTACCTTTATCCAAACACTCTGTCAGCGGTGGAAATTGACGGCGCCGCCATAAAAGCCTGGCTGGAAAAATCCGCGCGCTACTTCAATCAGATTGATCCTCGACTGTCGACGCCACAGGAATTGGTCAATCGCAAAACGCCGAGCTACAACTTCGATGTGATCCAGGGCGGCATCCGCTACGCGATCGATATCAGCAAACCGTTCGGTGATCGCATTGTCGAACTGACTTTCAACGGCAAACCGGTCGATCCGAATCAGCGCTTTGTCCTCGCCACCAACAATTATCGCGCCAGCGGCGGCGACTTCCCCGGCACCGGCGGCCGTCATGTGGTGCTCAATGCGCCGGACATGAATCGTAGCGTGTTGATCGACTGGATTCGCGAGCAAGGTCGACTGACCCTCGCCAGCAATGGCTCGGATCGCCCATGGCGTTTTGTTGCGCTGAAAACCGCCGGTCCTATCGTGTTTCATTCCGCCAGTGGCAAGCTCGATCAGGCGAGACAATTGGGCATCAAGGGTATATCGGAATTGGGCAGCGACGGCGACGGCATGTCGAGCTATACAATCGATCTCTCGGCCGAGTAATCGATTCACATCCATCCACTTCAATAGCAGAACGCATGCCTCAGCAATCCGCAATCCACCATCCGTTGCGAAACCTCAAACGCAAACTGCTGGCGTTGTGTCTGTGCGCGGCGTTCGCCGAGATGGCGACGGCAAGTGCGCTACGTGTCGATGTTCCATTGCAGTGGCCGCTCGCACACGAACGCCGCGCGCAGACCACGGCGCTGCGCGCACGGCTGGATGCCATGCGTGTGTCACGACCTGCCAAGCTGGGCAGCCAGCCGCGCGTTCTTGAAGTCGCCAACTGTGCCGATGACGATTCCAGCGGCAGCCTGCGTACACAAGTAGAGCTTGCGCTCAGTGGCGACACGATCGACTTGACCAAACTTGCCTGCAGCACGATCAGCCTCAGTCAAGGCGCGCTGAAAGTCGAACTCGACGATCTGACCCTGATCGGACCCGGCGCCGATCGACTGACACTCGATGGCGGCAATCGCGACCGCATCATCCTGCATCCGGCCTCAGGCACGCTGACCTTGCAAGGTCTGACCATTGCCAACGGTCGCTTTGATGCGGTCGACAACGACATTGGCTTCGGCGGCTGCGTGGCGACCGGTGCCGCGCTGGTGCTGCGCGATTCGGTCATCCGTGATTGCCTCAGCGTGGGCGTGGGCTCCTACGGTGGCGGTGTGCTGTCGGGATTTCTGACCATGCAAAACAGCACAATCTCGGGTAGCACCGCATTCGGCGATCATCCGACCAATGGCACGGCTGCGTATGGCGGCGGCGCGTTCTCCTATGGTGTCGAGATCATCGACAGCACGATCTCGGGCAACTCGGCGATCGGTACCGACAATGCGCCGCTTTCCCATTTCGAAATCGGCGGCGGTCTATTTATAGCGCGTAACGGCGGACGCATCGAGCGCAGCACAATCAATGACAACTTCGCGATCCGTTTCGCCGGTGGCCTGACCCAGGAGGGCAATCTCGAACTGGTCAATTCGACCATCTCGGGCAACTGGACCGAACAAGATGACGGTGGCGGCCTGCGCGTGCGACAGGTGACCTCGGTCAACATCGAAAACTCGACGATCACCGGCAACCATGCGGGATCCCATGGCGGCGGCATCTCGTTTATCGACAACGCCCTGCCCTCTACGCTGGTCAGCAGCATCGTCGCCGGCAATACCTCGCCTTTTGGCGGAGCAGATATCAACAGCGCCATGCCTCTCGCCTTATCCGGCTCGACAAACCTGATCGTCGCCAACAACAGCAACGCGAACGTGCCCGCCGACACCATCAACGCCGATCCCCGGTTGTTTCCACTCGCCGACAACGGAGGCCGCACACGCACGCACGCGCTCGCCGCAGACAGCCCGGCCATCAATCAAGGCAGCAACCCGCGTGCAAGCGAGACCGATCAACGCGGCAGCGGCTTCCCACGCGAATCGGGCGGCAGAACCGACATCGGTGCCTACGAGGCGCAAGCTGTCAGCCCGCCGGTTGAGTTACCCGGGCTCGGAACCTGGGCCAGCGTGATCCTCACCAGCCTGCTCGCCCTGTTCGGCTTGAATCGGCAGAAATCCCCACTCAACCGAAATCCCGTAGGAGCCCCGCCAGGGGCGAGCTCTTCTCGCAAGCAAAAACAAAAGCTCGCGACCCACGGAAGTCTCTTTTCAGCACTCGTGGCGCGACTCCTGCGACAAAACGCAATCAGAATTGGAACCGATTATTTAACCGTCACGGTAATCTTCTTCGACACGATCGGCGGATCGAACTGCATGTGCAGCGCATCAGCCAAATCAAGTTGCAAGGTGTGCTTGCCCGGCGTGAGCGTGATGCTCGTTTCGGTCTGTCCGCCACCAAAATGCTTGTGATGATCATCTGCCGGAATCGGCTGATCGAGTGGTGGCAGCGAATCAACATCAATCAACAGATGATGATGACCGGTTCCCTTCATCAGCGTGCCCGCTGGCGAAACGCCCATGCCGCGCAATCCGAAACGCACGCTGACATCCGCCGGAACCGTCTCGGCATCCTTCGGCGAGATGAAATACAACTCGACGCCGGCAGGCGCCGCGGTGCGCGGCAGCGCCGCGGCCTTGGTTTCATCGGCAGATATCGAAACCATCGAAAGACCGAATCCTGCGATCAGACTGGCGGCAAGTATCAATTTGAGAGGACGCATGGTGTTGCTCCTTTACATGAAAGTGTGAGGTTCATCATAGCGCCAACCTGAAGGGAGCCCCTTCGCGCGATGATCCGCAAAAAGAATATTGCATAGAGGAAAGGTCTATCTGGTGCCGTCTACGGCGACGTCGTCCATTCTTATTTACGCATTCGACGAATTAAGTGTTGACGATTTCGCCCTTAAAACTTATTCTCTCGCGCCTCCCGGGGCCATAGCTCAGCTGGGAGAGCGCTACAATGGCATTGTAGAGGTCGGCGGTTCGATCCCGCCTGGCTCCACCAGTTTCAAACAAGGTTTTCCAAGGTTTCTCTATGCGTCCCCATCGTCTAGAGGCCCAGGACACCGCCCTTTCACGGCAGTAACAGGGGTTCGAATCCCCTTGGGGACGCCAGTGACGATAAGGCTCGCGAAATCGAGTCGGATCGGAGAGAATAGCGGATTGCGCAGGACGCGCTGAAAAAATGTGGAGCGGTAGTTCAGCTGGTTAGAATGCTGGCCTGTCACGCCGGAGGTCGCGGGTTCGAGTCCCGTCCGCTCCGCCACTTTTCGCAGAAAAACCCGCCAACGCGGGTTTTTTTGTGCCTGCAATTCCTTCGAACCTAGGCAGAAGGTGCCGAGAGGGCAGATG
>JBBSVJ010000030.1:0-23079 GCA_038233665.1 Lysobacterales bacterium | reverse complement strand
TATTTGCCATCGGGTTATCCAAGAGCGGGGCAAAGGTGATGTTCGCTGGCGCAGTCTGCGGCAGGCGCCGCAAGCGCAGTTGATCGGGAGCGCACGGTCTCAGCGGCCGCGAACAGTAGATATCGACCGCAGATAATGCCTGAAAGTAATGCCCCGGCAACAGCTCAAACGAATCGGTTCAATCGAAACCATCGGCGAACAACTGTGGAATCACGCGGATCGAGCCCATCATCCCCGCTGCGTAGTGAAAATCACAGAAGAACGGAAATTCGCCGGATTCGATGAGAACTCTTTCACCCTCCGCGCCGCTGCTGAATGATCCGATGGGATTATCCGGATCGATGCTGATCTGGCCATTGCTGACCGTTCCGCCATACAGCGGATGCATGCCGAAATTCGGTATCGCCGCGAATCGCACACGCGTGCCTTCGCTGATGGTCACGCAGCGCGGCCGGTAGGCGTATGGATTGGTCGGATTGTCGTTGATGATGAGGATTTCGGCTTGACCGTGCCGATCCTGAAAGTCGCTTTCCAGACAATTGTTCAACGCGCTTGCTGTCTGTGGCAGAAATATTACGCAACAGAATGAGAGCCATGTCAGCATTTGCAACAATGGACGGCGGTTCCCGTGACTGCCCTCACACCGTGGCGGAGCAGGAGAGCATAGGCTTGCTCGCTGGGGACGCACGATTCCGGGAGCTCGCATGAAAATCCTGTTCTATCGATTGGCTCTGGCAGCGACCATACTCGTATTTCCCATTCAAACTTGGGCAGGCGATCACGTCTTCGACAGCGGCTTTGATGATCAAGCGGAAGGCCCACACTCCGATGCCGAGGCTGCTCGCTTTCTGACCCAAGCAACCTTTGGACCGACTCTCACCGAGATTTCGCGTCTTCGCGCGCTTGGCTACAACGCATGGATTGCTGATCAAGCCGCGCAACCCGCCTCGCATGAACGCGAGTATATGGAAGATCTAGAAAATGCCGGCCTTGATGTCTACCAGAGTGCTCGCCAGGAAGCCTGGTGGAGGCATGCCATCACGGGCCCGGACCAATTGCGTCTGCGCGTGGCATTCGCCTTGAGCGAATTGTTTGTCGTTTCCGACCAGAGCGGCGACGCCGGTGGCCAGCCGATAGCGATGGGCAACTACTATGACCTGCTGACGGACAATGCTTTTGGCAACTATCGCAGCCTGCTTGAACAGGTGACCCTGAGTCCGATCATGGGCCATTACCTGTCGATGTTCAAAAATCAAAAACCTGACACAGCGGCGAATATTCGACCCGACGAGAATTACGCGCGTGAAGTGATGCAACTGTTCTCGATCGGGCTCGTGCGGCTGAATGCCGATGGAAGTCTGCAGATGTCCGGCGGTCAACCCGTGCCGACTTACGGCCAGGATACGATCCGCGGATTCGCCCATGTCTTCACTGGATGGAATTATGCAAATTGTCCGCGCAATCAGGGCGGACAATCGTGGGAATGGGAGTACTGCCCATCGGGACCGGTTGATTGGCCGAATCCTGGCTGGAATGCCTCATGGTTCTTGCCGATGGAATCCTGGGAGAATTACCACGCTTCAGCCGAAGACAAGCAGTTGCTCGACTATCCGGGGGTCAACCTGCCCAATGGGTTACTGAGTGGCGGCGGCACCGCAGCCAGTGATCTTGGCGCCGCGCTCGACAACATCTTTCAGCATCCGAATGTCGGTCCATTCATCGCCCGACATCTGATCAAGCGTCTGGTCACCAGCAATCCCAGCCCTGCCTATGTCGGCCGAGTCGCGGCGACCTTTGCCAACAACGGCGTGGGAGTGCGCGGTGATCTGGGTGCCACGGTTCGAGCTGTGTTGATGGATACCGAGGCCCGACACTTGCCGAGCCTGGCCAGCAATGGCGGCAAGATGCGCGAACCTCTGCTGCGTCAAACGCATCTGTGGCGCGCGATGCATGCGACATCTAATGACAGCCGCTATCGCGAGTGGAATTCCGAAATCTATCTGGGTCAGGCGGCGCTTCGCGCACCGACGGTGTTCAATTTTTTTCTACCCGACTACAGCCCGCCAGGCGAACTTTCCGCGCTTGGCTTGATCGCGCCGGAATTCCAGATCGTCACTGACACATCGGTAGCCAGTGTGGCCAACGCGTTGGGCTCGAAGACTTTTTGGTACTGGCTGGGGAACCCCTGGTATTCACCTGAAGATGTGGTCGTCGATCTCGATACTGAGTTGCCATTCGCCAATGATCCGATTCGACTGATTGATCGCTACGATCTTCTTTTCATGAATCGCACAATGTCCGATGCGATGTTCACGACCCTCGTCAATTATGTGCAAGGCATGCCGAATGTTGACACTGAAGATCGGCGCGAGCGCGTGCAAGACGCGATCTGGCTGATCCAGACCTCCCCCGAATACGTCATCGAACGGTGATCCCATGAAAAGACGTGATTTCATTCAGCGCGCTCTTTGCGCAACCGCCTCCTCGGCGATGTTCACAAGCTTCGCCGGCAAGCTCTCGCTCGCCCACGCCGCAGCAACCAGCGGCAAGCGCCTGCTCGGCAACGACTATCGCGCACTGGTTTGCGTTTATCTGTATGGCGGCAACGATGGCTTCAACATGCTCGTGCCGCGCAGTACTGCGGAATACAACCAGTACGCGACTTCGCGCGGCAATTTGGCCCTGCCTTCGGCGAACCTGTTGAGCCTCAACCCAAGCGTTGCCCCGATCGGCGGAGCGAGCTTTGGCCTGAATCCGGCGATGCCCTTGATGCGCGACTTGTTCAATCAGACTCAGTCACCGCTGGCCATCGCAACCAATGTTGGCCCCCTGCTCTATCCGATTACCAAGGCGCAATACGAAGCTGAAAGCGTGCCGGTTCCGAAACAGTTGTTCTCGCACATAGACCAGAACGTGACCTGGTTGCAGACCCGTGCCGACGCAATCGATCGCCACGGCTGGGGTGGCCGACTTGCTGACATGTTTCACACCAGCAATGCCAATCAGCAGTTGTCGATGAACATCTCGATCGATGGCGAAAACGTGTTTCAGGCGGGCGAGGATGTGTTTCCATATTTTGTGGGTGAAGATGGCGCAAGGGGGCTTGATGATGTACCAGTCTGGCGCACGAATCGTCGCGCGGCGTTCACTGCTTTGCGCGACGCGGCGCACGGCAACGCGCTGCAACGCCAGTACGCTTCTGTGGTCAGGCGATCGATGGACAACCAAGTCATGGTGGCTGATGCCCTTGATGGCGAAAGCGCGCTCGCGACGACGTTCCCGGATTCTCCTCTTGGCCGCAAGTTACGCATGGTCGCGCGGCTGATCAACGTCCGCGGAGGTTTGCAGATGCAGCGCCAGATCTTCTATGTCGGTCTCGGCGGCTTCGATACCCATGACAATCAGCTCTCCGACCAGGCCGATCGACTCGGCGAACTCGACGCCGCGCTCGCCGCCTTCCACGCGGCGACGGCCGAGATGTCAGTGGACAATTCGGTCACAACGTTTACCGCTTCGGAATTCGGTCGAACCACCAGCGTCAACGGCGACGGAACCGATCACGGCTGGGGCAGTCATCACCTTGTGATGGGTGGCGCGGTGAATGGTCGGCGCATCTATGGCACGCCGCCGAACCTGACCGTGGAAGGGCCCGACGATGCCGGCTGGGGCCAAATCATCCCGACCACCTCGGTTGACCAATACGCGGCAACCATCGCCGGCTGGTATGGCGTTCCAGCGGGCGACATGTCGACCGTCTTTCCGAATATTGGACGCTTTGAATCGGCTGACCTTGGCTTCTTGAGCTGAAGCCAGGATCTATCGGCGTTGCTGATTACGCTTCGGCGGCGCTGGCCTTGTGATCCCCGGCATGCACCCGATGGGCACGTCGCACGAACGGAAATACTTGCGCGAGCAGTCCGCACATGGCGAGTGTCCAAACAATCATTGCACCACTTGGAAGATCGAACACGGCGGACAGAACCAACCCGCTCACGTAGCCGCAGATGCCAATGGCATAGGCCACGAAAAGGCGCGACCTGCCCTGCATGCCGGCAGTTGACAACGCGGGAACGATCAAGCTGGTGAAGACCAGATAGACGCCGATCAATTGCACTGAAATCGTTATTGCCAGCGCAAAGACAGCGTAGAACGAGAGACCTGAAAGTCTTCCCGTCCGCCAGGCGATGATGCCCAGCAAAATCGCCGAGCCAATCGCTGCCGTCCACAATTGTGACGGACTGACCCAAAGTATTTGCCCGACCAGCAGATCCTTCAGGTGTTCACCGCCGTGGGGATTGTTTGCCAATAGCAACAGGCCACCGGTAGCCGCTAGTACAAACAAAGTACCAATCAGGGGTTCTTGATAGTCGGGCCATCGTTTATCGGTGGCGCTGAGCAGGGTTGCGCCGAGCAAGGCCGCAACGGCAGCCGCTATTTGCACTCCGAATCCATGCTCGTCCATACCAAAGAATTGAGCGAGAATGACACCGAGTGCGGCGATTTGCGCGATTGCCAGATCGATGAAAATGATCCCGCGCGCAAGCACCCGCGTACCGAGCGGGACGTGCGTGGCAAGTACGATCAGCCCGGCCAGACAGGCCGGGCCGAGAATGCTGTAGTCGAGTCCCTCCCAATTCACTTGAGCACTCCGAGCAACTTGTCGATCGTCGAATCGTAGAGACCGAACAAGTCCTTGGCCTGATCATCGCCGCCGACCGTAAACGGCAGCGCAAGTGCCGGCACGCCCGTTCGTTGGGACAACCATTCACTCGGCTTGGAATCCTGATAGGCCGCACTGATGATGGCGATCGCGCCTCCACTTTTGGTCACATCGATCAGGCTCGAAAGATGTGAACTGGTCGGAGGCACGCCGGGCTTGGGTTCCAGCGAACCGATCTCGTGCATGCCGAGCCAATCCAGCAGGTAGACCCAGCTCGAATGATGCACGACGACGGCCTTGCCTTTCAGCGGCGCCGCCTTGGCCTCCCAGCGCTTGATCGCTGCCTGCCAACGCATCTCGAAATCGCCCAAGCGCTGTTGATATGTTGACGCGTTGGCAGCATCCAGCTCCGCGAGACGCGCACTGAGCGCCTTGGCGATCGCCAACACACGATACGGATCGAGCTGCACATGCGGGTTGCCATCGGGATGCACATCACCCGCCGAACGATCGACGCTGGCCGGCTTTTCAAGTGTGACCACCTGACTTGCCGCCATGAAATATCCCGCACCCGAAGCCACCTTCGCGTTGCCAGCCTGACGCAACAATTGCGGCAACCAGCCAATCTCCAGTTGTGCGCCAGAACACACCACCAGATCGGCCTTGCGCATTTTTGCAATCAGGCTTGGACGTGCTTCGACCACGTGCACATCCTGCAGCGCGTTGGTGGCGACATCGACATCGATCGCATCGCCGGCCAACTCGGTCAGCAGTGATTCCCACTCTGGCTCGCAGGCAAAGACACGGAGCTTGGCCTGTACCGGCAAGCTGATAACGCTGGCCACAACAATCATCCACAAAAGCAACTTGCGCATTGAAGAATCCTCAGAATTTATGAGCGCCATGGGCGCCGAGACTGACCTGATATTGCAGGGTGAGAACGTTGTCGATGAAATGCATCTGCGGCTCGTCATGTGCGAGTTGCAGTCGCAGCAGACTGAACTCGCTGTTATGCCAAGTCGCGGCGACCGAGTGCCGTTGGGGATCGTGATCGCTGGCATACGGTCCGCTAGAGGCCGCCCACAGCTTGTCGTAACGGTAGCCGACATCCCAGCTACGGCTGAATCGGTACAAACCCTCGATATACGCGCCGCGACGCTTTCCATCCCAGGTTTGCGCAAGCGCGTCGGGATCCGTTGGATCAATCACCAGGCCCTTGCGATCATCGACGAAGACCTCACTGCGCAAGACGATTCCGGAATCCTTGAAAGCACCATGAGGCGCCCATTTCCAAGTGAAATCGAACAAGAATAAATTGTCGCGCCCGCTGAAACCATCGTCACCGTTAACGGCGTCGGCGTGCAACACCGACGCTCCGGCCAGCCAGGAATTCTCAATGCCGACATCGCCGCCAGCATGCACAAAGAAGGTCTTCGCTCCGACGCCGTTGTGCGCCGCACCGCCGGCCGGCGCGTTCTCGCCGCGGAACGCTTCACCGCCAATTTCTATATACGTATCGGTTGGTGCAACCCAGCGAATTTGCGCGCCATCATCGCCGTACTGGTTGCCAAGAAATGCCTGGTAGGCGAGCGGTCGGTCACTGAAATAGTCGGTATGCGTATGGTGGCTGTTGAGGTAGCCGATGTTCGAGTAGAAGCGCCCCGCGCGGGCAGTAAACCCATCCGGCAAGGCGGTCGTCTCGATGTAAGCCTCCTCGATGCCAGTCTCGGTTTGCCCGCCATCACTGGCAAGGGTCAGTGTCAGTTGGCCGTAGAACTTGTCGTCGATGTTCGCGGCAAAGGTGATCTCGCTTTCGCCGAGCTGAAGACCATCCGCGCTTGGTCCACCCTCACCCACCTGCGGAAATCCGGCACGCTGGTAATTGACCGGATCCTTTGAATGATTGACATAAAGACCGTTGAGAATCAGCGCAATTGCTGGATTGAATGCGTTGGCCGACGCAGTACTAGCACCACCTGCCGATTCCGTACTCACCGCGGCAACGATTTGATCCTGCTGGATGGCCTTCATCTGTTGCAGTTCGGCCTGGGCTGCCTGTGCTGCGGCCAGCGCGTCGGCGGCTTGCTTCTGCAGGGTCTGTGCGTTTGCCTCCAACGCCTGAATACGTTCGGCGAGAGCGGCAATCTGCGGATCGGTTGAAGCGTCGGCTACTTGAGCGGCACCAAGCAGGATCGATGAAAGAGCGAGCGCGAGCGGAAGGGTTCGCATGGGGATTCCGTGACGTTGGGAAGTCTGGCTGGGCTGGTGCGCGTACTCGCCACGCTCGCACCCATATCGTTACGTTATACCATCACATTCCATGAGCGGATTCAAGTGGCTTTTGTCAGCCTCGCCTTTTTTGTACGCAGCGCGAGCAACGCTTTTCGCCGACATCATCCGTCGACAGACTCAGAAGCCGTGCGGCTTCGCCGAGGCAGGCCCGGGGACTCTTCTCTTCATTTTTTGGGCACTTTCGGAGCGTGGCAACCATGCTGGTATTCGCTCGCATAAAATCGCTCGTCATCCCGGCGGGTTTCAACAGCCAAAAGGCTGGTCAAGCCGGAAACGCATTTCAACAACTCCAAGGCTCGTCATCCAGTGATTTTTCTGTACATCTTTACGCTCCTTCGGAGCGCGCTTTAGAAGTGCAAACTCACTGGATGACCAGCCCTGAGTCTGTTGAAAAGTAACTCCGGCCGCTGCCGAAATCAGCAAGAAGAGCGGAGTGTTCAAGGTTCATCGCCAACCCTAAACACTCCACCACTGACTCTATTCGAGGAAACTCATCAACGCAGAGCGCGAAGTGCCTGACGCAAGCCTGCCGATCCCGATCCACCGCCTTCCATCGGTGCCGACGCACCAGAGATATCAATCGCTTCAAGTCCTGCTTTTCCAAGTGCAACATTGGTCTTGACCAGATCTCCAGCTTGCAGATCAGCGAACTGCTTCTGGATATCGCCTAGCTCGCGGCGCAGCGAATCGATGCGCGCGAGTTGGTAGTCGGTGGGTTTGCCATCGTAGGACATGATTGCGCCGTACAGCGAATCGGTGTGCTCGCGCAGACGCTCCTCGCCGGTTATCGCACCGCCCTCCTTGGTCGCGACGATGTTCTTGCGAATACCGTCAGCCTGTGCCTCAAGTGCTTGCAATTGCGTGCGCGTAGCATCACCGGAAGCCAGTTTCTGCGCTTTGGCCGAGGCCTGCGCGCGCACGGCGTTGATCTTGTCGGCCAACGCGCTCATGTCGCCGAAAATGTCACGCACCTTCACTGCGGCGTCATATTGCGCCTGGCGATCTTGCGCCGAGAAGCTGACCCGACGATCAAGACCCACATGGATCGTTGTTGTGAAAACATCCTTGTTCTTGGTCATGCGCACGCTGTAGTCACCCGGCGGCACGCGCGGCCCCTGGGTCGAATTGAAGGCGATCTGCGCCGCCTTCGGCACGCGCGGTGGCGGTGCACGCATCGACCAGTAAACATGGTTGATGCCGCGGCGCACGCTGGACGGCAGGGTATCGATGACTTTGCCATCGGCATCGAGCACTTCGATCTTTAGCTTGCCAAACAAGTGCCTGGATTTCTGGAAGTAGGCAATATCCGCGCCTCCAGTCGGATTCGGGCCGGTGAAGCTCGCATCACCCTCAGGCCAGCCGCCAGATGCACTAATGCGCTGCTGGATCATGCGTGTAGGAAGAAAGGCGACATCGCTGGCCAGGGTTTTCGCATCGAGTGCGCGAAGCGGCGTGATGTCGTCGATGATCCAGATGCCGCGGCCGTGTGTCGCCAGAACCAATGATTTATCCCGATTCTGCAAGGCGATATCTCGCACGGCGACCGCCGGGAATTCATTCGCCTTGAACTGCGCCCAGTTGGCACCTGCGTCGTTGGAGATCCAGAGGCCGAATTCGGTACCCGCATAGAGCAGATTCGGATTCTCAGAATCTTCTCGGATCACATGCACATAGCCACGCAATGTCTTGCTGCTCTCGGGCGAAACCAGGGCCGTCCAGCTCTTGCCGAAATCCGTGGTCTTGTAGATGTATGGCGCCATATCGCCGAAGGTATGTCGATCAATGGCGACATACGCGGTGCCCGCATCAAAAGCGCTGGCCTGAACCCAATTGATCCAGGAATCCTGCGACACGCCCTTGATGTTGCGCGCCACGTTCGACCAGGTCTTGCCGTCATCGCGGGTCAATTGGATGTTGCCATCATCGGTGCCGACCCAGATCAAGCCGGCTTGCTTCGGTGACTCGCTAATCGAGAAGATCGTTGTATACGCCTCAGCGGCGGAATTATCGACCGTGATACCGCCCGATTCTTCCTGCTTCTGGCGCTCGGGGTTGTTCGTGCTCAGGTCCGGCGAGATGCGATCCCAGCTCTGACCTTGATCGCGTGAGCGAAACAGAAATTGCGCGCCGATGTAGATCGTGCCCTTTTCGTGGACGCTCAGAGCGATCGGCGTGTTCCAGTTCCAGCGCAGCTTTTCCTTGTAGTTGGGCATCGGCTGGATGTTGCGCACTTCATGGGTATGCCGGTTGACGCGACCGATCGTGCCGCCCTGGGCTTCGGCGTAAAGATAATTCGGATCAATCGGATCGGAGAACATCCAGAAACCATCGCCGCCGTACATGTTTTCCCATTGCGAATTGGCGACCCCGCCCGGATAGGCGCTCTGGCCGACCCATGAACTGTTGTCCTGCAAACCCCCATAGACCTGGAACGGATCCTGATCATCGACGCTGACATGGTAGAACTGCGAGACCGGCAAGTTGTTCTGCTTCCACCACTTGTTGCCGCCGTCGAAGGACTGCCAAACGCCGCCATCGTCGCCGACAATGACGTGACTGGTATTGGTCGGATTGATCCAGACATCATGGAAATCACCGTGCGCGCCGCCGCCGACATTGGCGAAGCTCTTGCCGCCATCGAGGCTTTGAATGAGCGCGCCATCGGGTTTGAATACGCGATCCGGATTGATCGGATCGACGATCAGGTTGGCGAAATAGAACGGACGCCAGACCATCATCTGGCTCTTGTCGCGCTGACTCCAGGTCTTGCCGCCATCATCCGAGCGCAACAGCGCCGAGTCGGTTGATTCGACAAAGCTGTAGACAATTTGCGGATTTGACGGCGCTATTGCAACCGCAATGCGGCCGAACGGCTTGGTCGGAAACCCTGTGTTTTCAGATGCCGTGATTTCGCTCCATGACTTGCCCCCATCGGCTGAGCGGAATAAGCCGCTGCCGGATTTCGCGGTCGCCGATTCGCCGCCGGAACGGAAGGTCCAGCCTTTGCGTCGGTAGTCCCAGAGACTGGCAAACAGCACATCATGGTTCTTCGGATCCATGCTCAGCGATGCGCAACCGGTCGAGAGATTCGAGCCCTTGAGCACGAGAGTCCAGTTCCTGCCGCCATCGGTGGTCTTGTACAATCCGCGATCGGCTGAATCGCTCCACATTTTGCCAGGCGCGCATGCATACACGGTGTCACTGGATCGCGGATCGACGAGGATCTTGACGATACGCTCGGAGTTCGGCAGGCCAAGATGGCTCCAGGACTCACCACCATCGATCGATTTGTAGATGCCGTCGCCGATCGAAATCGTGTTGCGTGTCCAGGGTTCGCCGGTACCGACCCAGACCGTTTGCGCGTTGTTCGGATCAATCGTGACCGCACCGATCGATTGCACCGGCTGCTTGTCGAATACTGGCTTGAAGGTCGTGCCTCCATCGCTGGATTTCCACAAGCCGCCCGAGGCTGAGCCGACGTAGATCAGGGTCTTGCCATCCTTGCCGACGCGCGCATCAAGCGCATCGATGCGTCCACTCATGGTTGCCGAGCCGATATTGCGGATACCCAATCCGGATATTGCACCTGAGTCCAATTGAAGCGCGTCCGATTCGGCGGCGATCGCAGAACTCGCCAATGCCGCAAGACCAAAAAGGGCCATCATCGAGAGGCGTGTGAGCGAATCGTGTTTCATCGTGGCGCTCCTGGTGATCATGGCGTGCTCCCGGCCTTGGCGGGGAAGGCGAACAAGGCGTCGTCGACGTCGATATTCGCTTCCGCCTTTTCGATCGTGATCTGCTGCTGGCCGCCCTGGCCCTTGGTATGCGTGGCGATCGAGAATGGAAAATAGACCCCGTCAACCAACTCGTAGTCGCCGAAATCACTGGTGTCCTCGACGTCGGTGCCGCGCACCTTGCGCTGACTGACCGTGCGGATTTCGATGAAGTGATCGGGATCGAGATAGACGGTCTGCACATCACCGTTCTTCAAGGTCACCTTGAGCTTGTGCGCCTCGGTACCGTCAACATCCTCGGTGCCCAGATATTCGACCGTGTTGCCCTGAGCCTTGTAGTTGATCAGCGGCCCGGCGATATTGGCGTCGTCTGCGAGACCACGCGCATCGTCATCGGTCATGCGCTCGGCATCTTTGCGACCTTGAAACGGATCAATCCGCCAGCCCTGCTCGCCGTTCCAAACTTCAACCTGAGTCAGGCCCTGCACCGAGGCTTCGTTGCGTACCGAATCCGGCGCTTTCTTGACCTGCATGAGGCCGAGATCGAAGGATCCGAAATCCCCACCGACACGCACCTGGCCTTGCATGCGCAGGGACTTGATCGCCTCGATCTTGTCGAGGCCTCCGCGCGCTTGCGCATTCTTTGCGACGAGTTCGTCGACGGTGAGAGCTTGGGCGGGGCTGGCTGCGAGCGCCACGACCAGGCAGCCAAACAGCAATCGATAGGACATGCGAGGCTCCAGGTTGCACGAGAGGGCCACGCTGCGCGATCCCGCTGGCGCAGCGAGGAAAGTCGAATCTTCAGCGGTTCAGAATAGCGCAAGCGTGTCAGCCTTGCGACGGGCTGGAAGTCATGCTTTGGGCGGATACCACTGCAACGTGCTCACGCTCGACTGACTCAGCAAACTTGCCGATTGGCGCGGCTCAGATCGCCGCGATAGTGCTCGGCGACGCGCTTGTCCATCAGCGCAAACCAGATCGATGGGAAATAGACCAGAGGGATCAGCGCGGAATAACCGGCTGGCAACTGTGGACTATCATCGAAGTGGCGCAGGGTCTGGTAGCCGCGGCGCGGATTGGCGTGATGATCGGAATGGCGTTGTAATTGATACAACATCAGATTGCTCACGATGCGATTGCTGTTCCAGGAGTGCTCAGGCGCGCAGCGCTCGAAGCGACCGCTCTCATCCTTGCGCCGCAACAAGCCGTAGTGCTCGATATAGTTGACGGCTTCGAGCAAGGCTGCGCCGTAGAGCGCCTGAGCGAGCAGGAACGGCAAGGCCATCCAGCCGAACACGGCAATCAGCGCCGCATACAGGATCAAGCTCAGCGTCCAGGCTTGCAGATTGTCATTGTGGATACTCCAGACCGGATAGCCCTGCCCTGCCAACCGCTGGGCTTCGATGCGCCATGCCGAACGCAAGCTGCCAATCATCGTGCGCGGCAAAAATCTCCAATAGGATTCGCCAAGTCGTGCGCTGGCTGGATCCGACGGCGTGGCGACATTCTTGTGGTGGCCGCGATTATGCTCGACATGAAAGTGCCCATAGAACGCCGGAGCGAGACTCAGCTTCGACATCAGGTCGGCAAAGCGACCGCGCTTGTGGCCCCACTCGTGGGCTGTGTTGATGCCGCCACCGCTGACGATGCCGACGGTCACCGCGAGCCCGAGCCATTGCAGCGGATTGAGATCGGTGGAAGTCGCCGCCCAGACACCGAGAACCGTGCCCAGCAACTGCAGCGGAAACGTCGCCAGCAATACTCCGCGATACCACGGATCTTTTTCCAGGCCTTCGACTGCGGACTCCGGCGGATTGTTGCGATCTTCGCCGATCCATCCATCCAGCAGCGGCACCAGACCATAGATCACTACCGCGCCCGTCCACCAGAACCAAGCCGAACCGCTCAGTTCGACCAAGGCAAAGGCGATCAGTGCCAACGATGGCACCACGAGACTGATCGGCCACAGGCTGCGGCGGCGATCAATCCAGGCGGAGCTCAGGGTGGCTTGGCTCATTGAAATTCCAGTGAAAACGCGCGACTTGCCGTATCTTCCAGCGATCCGACTTGTCAGGCCTGTCATTTCCGGCCAACGTACTGTCATTTCGAGCCAGAGTCGCTGATGACCATTTCGATGAAAGCCAGTGATCAGGTTCTGCCCGCGCGCTATTACGCGTTGCTGCTTGAGCTTGTGCGCAGCCAGGGAGTGTCGCTCGATGCGTTGCTCGATCAACTCGGAATCGATGTTGGCCGATTGAGTGAGCCGGACGCCACTCTCAGCCTCGATCAGGTCGACGCCTTGATCGAAGCGGCAGTCTCGGCAACCGGTCGCGAGGACCTGGGTTTTCATATCGGCCGTCTGATCAAGTCGAGCAATCACGAATTGCTTGGCTATGCGCTGATGACCTCGGCGACGCTTGATGAAGCCTTGCGACTGGCCGCACGCTACTGGCCATTGATAACCCCAATATTTGCCCTGCGCTACGATCCGCTAAGCCGGAGCGTGCGTATCCATCTGCAGCCAACATTCGCGCTAAAACCGCTGACCTGGCGCTTTCACATCGAGGCCATCACCAGTGCATTTCACGCAGAGATCCGGTTTCTGTTGTCAACGCGCGTTCCGGCATACCTGATTCAACTGCCGGTCTCGTTGCTCGATGCCGCGCCGCGCTATCAGCAACTCGCACCGGCGCGCATAAAGTTCGACCTGGAAGACAGTTTCGGTCTGATTATCGAAATGTCGAACACGATGCTTTCTCGACCGCTAGCCTTCGCTGACAGCAACGCGCTCAAGCTCGCACGCAAACGCTGCGACAATGCGCTTGCCCGATTGACCCGGCACGGCTCGCTAAGTGACTGGATTCGCCGGATGCTCGATCAAGCCAGCGATCATCAGCCGCGCCAGCACGAGATTGCGCGTCTTTTGCATCTGTCTACGCGCACCTTGAATCGTCGACTCGCCGACGAGGGAACCCGCTTTCGCGAGCTTGGGTTATCCAGTCGCCATCAGCGGGCATGTCGACTACTTGCGCAAAGTGAACTTTCGATCACGCGCATTGGCTTGCAACTGGGATTCAAGGAAAGCGCCAATTTTACCCGGGCGTTTCGCAGCATCGAGGGCATGCCGCCGGCTGAATACCGCAAGCGATTGAAAGTTTGAAATCAGCAATGTCGCGGCTCGCGTTTTCGAATCAAATCAAAAACAGCGTCGCCAAGCCGAGAAAGATGAAAAATCCGCCGCTGTCGGTCAATGCGGTGATCATCACGCTGGCACCCATCGCGGGGTCGCGATCGTAGCGAATGAGCGTCATCGGAATCAGCACACCCATCAGCGCGGCCAGCAATAGATTCAAGGTCATCGCCGCGGTCATTACCGCACCAAGCGCGGCGTTGTCATACAACAGCCAGGCCACCAGACCGATCACCCCGCCCCAAATCAGTCCGTTCAACACGGCCACACCGATTTCCTTGCGCATCAGTCGCTTGGCACTCGCCGGACTGATCTGACCGAGCGCCAGTGCGCGCACGATCATGGTGATGGTCTGATTGCCTGAATTGCCACCAATACCGGCGACGATCGGCATCAAGGCGGCGAGCGCGACGAGCTTTTCGATCGAGTGCTCGAACAATCCAATCACACGCGAGGCGATAAACGCGGTGACCAGATTGACCGCCAGCCAGGTCCAGCGGTTACGCAGGGATTTCCACACCGAAGCAAAAATATCCTCGTCCTCGCGCAGACCGCCGCGACTCAGCGTTTCGGCATCGCTTTCCTCGCGGATGACATCGACCATCGCGTCAATCGTCAAACGACCGATCAGGCGTCGATCGACATCGACCACCGGCGCGGAAATCAGATCGTAGCGCTCAAAGGCCTGGGCGATATCCATCACATCCTCATCAGGATGAAACGTGTTTGCATCGACCGCCATGATGTCGCTGACCATGCGCGCCGGATCATTCACCAGCAGCCATTTCAAGGGCAATACGCCAGTCAGCACATTTTCGCTGTTGACGACAAAAAGCTTGTCGGTCTGCTCGGGAATTTCCTTGAGAAAACGCAGATAGCGCAACACGACTTCAAGTGTCACATCCTCGCGGATCGTGATCATCTCGAAATCCATGACCGCGCCAACCTGATCCTCCTCGTAGGACATCGCCGAACGCAGTTGCTCGCGCTCAGGCGCATCGAGGCGCTGCATGAGCTCGTGGACGACATCATCGGGCAGATCTTCAGCCAGATCGGCGAGCTCGTCGGCATCAAGCTGCTCGGCGGCAGCAAGAATTTCCGGGCCATCCATGTCGGCGAGCAGGCTTTCGCGCACCGCGTCGGAGACCTCAAGCAGGATTTCACCGTCGCGATCGGCCTTGACCAGGTTCCAGACGCTTAATCGATCCTCGGGCGGCAAGGCATCAAGGATGTGCGCAACATCGGCCAGATGCAGCTTGTCGATCTCGCTTTGCAGCTCGGCGAGGTTTTGTCGGTGGCTGTTGAGGGCATCGGCATCCGCCGCCTGATCGCGCTCGGAGAGTTCCTCAAAATCACGATGCCGATCCAGCAAGTCGCTCACGCGGGCCAAGTGGCCCTGCAATTGCGTGGTCGGACGGGTGCTGGTCTCGATTTCAGTCATCATGCGCTCGCATTCCGCCATACGCGCGCATGACAGGGATCAGGGAGTGTCGGTGGGCCGTTTTCGCGGCATTGCGATATGGAGGTCTGCGGAGGTGGAAAGCGATGGGGGACTTTGATTTGCAAGTGTTTCGCAGATCATCGATCACCCTGACGGGAGCAGAATGATACGCCGCAGCGGCGCATCTGTCGTCAATCAAGCGCGCGCAATCAACAACCTTGAGCTGCCAGCGCGGCTGAGTTTTCGTAATTCGACAGAGCTGACTTCAAACCGACCGTTCAGAAGCCACGCCCAGAGATGATCGGCACAAATCGGCGCAACGGCTGCCAAATGGCGGAAAGTCCGAGACAAGCAATCAGGCTCATCAACAAGGACAACGAGGGTTTGCCAATCTGGCCAAGCTGCTTGATCGACGGCATCAGCCAATTGCCGCCGTAAAACATGGCGGCGGCCAAACCGGCTACGCCGAGCAAACCGATAAGCGCTATCAACATGCGTCGTTCAAACCGAGACTCGATTACCACGGTATGCGGCCGCTCCCCGGCCAGAAGCGCAATCCGACTGGCGAAATCAACAGGCAGCTGCACATCGATCGGCTGGCGCGCGGCGTGCACGATCGAGAGATAGCTCGCGCTCAGCGTATCCAGTTTTTGGCCGTCAGAGCCAGATCGACCGCGACGCATGGCGGCTTCCTGGGCCTGCCATTCACGTTCTTCGACATTCATGCGGCGACTCCCATGCGGTCGTTCAGCGTATCGCGCAATTGCTTTCGGCTGCGAAACAAATGACTTTTGATGGTGCCTTCGGCGAGGCCGGTGATCATGGCGACCTCGGCAATTGGCATCTCATCAAGATGATAGAGGGTAAGGATGGTTCGCTGCAGCGGCGGCAGGCGATCGATGGCCTCATGCAGGAAACCCGCCGCCTGACTATCGATGCCGGCCGCTTCCATATCGAAATCGTCACTGACCCGGTCCAGCGGCGATAGCCCTTCCGAATCGGCAGACGGCTCCGACAGCGGAATTCGTTTGCGCTCGAGATGTCGTTTGGCCACCGAATAAGCGACCTGCGCGACCCATGATTTCAGCGCGCTCTCGTAGCGGTATTGATGCAAATATTGATGCATGCGCAAGAACGCCTCCTGACACAGATCCTGGGTGTCTTCGGCGTGGCGAACCATGCGATAGATGACATGCCAACAGAGTTTCTGATACTGGATGACAAGGCGCTCAAACGCACCCTTCGAGCCGTTCAAAACGGCATCTACCAGGGCTTGATCCTCTTCGCGGCTGGTCGGCGTGGTCGTCACACGCTATTGGATACCCCCGCAGCGGGACCGGTTGCAAGCACCAACGCGGTGGATTCGTGCAACCCCTGCGTCATCGGCCGTATCTCATCTCACGCACCGCAAACCCTTACGAGACCCAAGCCCATGAACAATCTTGAATTCCTGATTCCGATCGTCCTCTTCATCTGCATCACCTACGCGATCAAGGCCATTGTCGATGCCCGCGTAAGAAAGCAACTGGTCGCCTCGAATGTTTCCCAAGAGCTGATTCAATCGATTGTTGAAGCCGACGAACTGCGCCGCCGCCATGCCACCTTGCGCTGGGGCGTGATCCTGGTTGCCCTGGCCGTCGGTTTCGGTCTGATGGAATCAATGGGATTGCGCGACATCACACCCGGCGTCCTCGCCCTTCTGCTCGGCGCGACCGGCGTAGGTAATCTCGTTGCTTACTACCTCTCACGAAAAATGCCAGCCTGAATCACTCGCAGATGGAGTGAAAAAAGGTGCAGTCGGAAGCCTGCACCTTTTTCATTCAAATACCCGAATTCTTGCGTGCCATAACATGTTTTTGCGCATCCATAAACAATAGCAATGAAGTGCGGAACCGCCTGAGGAAATATTTTTGTTACCTTTTTTCTCAATCATTCAGACTATTCCGGTGACCTGGACGCTTCGAAAAAAGCCATCCAGACCAGATCTGCGACCACGACCAAAGTGCCCAACTTTTGAGCACCAAGAAACTCGAAGCAGAACACTTTCGCTCGCCAATCAACTGCGCCAGCGCAAGAAGCTGGCCTAAGCAAAGTTACGAGCACGCGAAGGTAACCGACAGTTGCCATCCGACCCACAAGAGTCAATCAAGAGCGTCGTCAAAACGAGAAATCGGTCGTTCGCAGATGACCCTATACGGCGCGGAACTCACCCTCACGTCGCGGCGGCCGAAGCTGACATCAAGGTGAAACCGATGGTCGCACATTCGACTTACGTGCTCGACCGAAGAGATGGGCGCATACACCTGCTTGTCTTCCCCCTCTGGTTCATCAGTCCTCCGCGATGCAGCGCTCGCCGAGAGTCTCCTCCAGAGCGTCAACACATACACTTCGGATGGATCAGGTGCGTTCATCAACCGGGTCTGACTAACTCCTGCCCTTCTGCCTTATCATTCATCCTAGAGGCGGCAAACCGTGGAACCCGGCCAGAGAATCATGACAATAGTGCCTTGTGCAGCCTCACGATTTCCGGTCGCTTGACTCGGACACCAAGCACCACTTAACAAAACGAAAAAAATATCACGGAGTTACCATGTTGAAGAGAATTTTCCCCATTCTTGCTGTTACCTCGCTCTCGATCTTCTGCAGTTCTTCTTTCGCCCAATCGGCAAGCACCGGTGTCGTCGAAGTGAACGACGAAGTGATCAGCGTGAGCGGCCAGGGCCATCATCGCGATTTCCCCTGCAACGGACGCAGGCTGGAAATCATGGGCAGCGACCATGTAATTACCACGTCGGGGGTTTGCTCAAGCGTTGAAGTATCGGGCTCGATGAACACCGTTGACGTAACGATCGCGCCTGCAGGCACGCTGATGGTCGAAGGATCAGAGCATACGGTCCGGTGGAGATCCTCGGGAATTATCAAACAGGACGTCAGCGGCTCGGACAATAAAATTGTCCACGTAAAAGACTAGTTCAATTCGGACGGCAACGCCGCACGTTCAAGAATGTCGTGCGGCTTTGCGTGAATATCCGTCATCAACTCCGATAAACGTCAACGCGTCCCGGCACGGACCTCCGCCGTCGCAGGTCTGTCGTGCTATTGATCCCGATCCAAACACTTTGAATTGGCGGGCTCAGAGGCGGAATTCCATCACTGATGATGGCGAAGCCTGTGAACTGAGATTCTCGGAAAGAGCGTGGCAGCGGCTTATGAGCTCGCTGCACTCCGTGCTGACGAGGCGATCAGGGATACTCATACTCGACGTCAGCGCGGGAAGAGAGGATTGGGTAAATCTTCGTAGCAATCCTGCAACTCAAGTTGCAACAGCCTGCCGACCGCGGTTCAACGGCCGTGAGCCGAGAGTCGCTTTGAGACCCAAAACTGAACTTCGTTTGGGAAGGTCCACATGCTCCGACGTCTGCGTCCAACATGCCATCATGCGCACTGCGATGGGTGGTTCATGGACGGGATATGAGTCACGATAATCAAGGCAACTTTCTCACCTCCGAGGCCGAGGCGTCACGTGATCTGGAGCAGACTCTGCTGCCTGCCGCCTATGCCCGGTTGCGCGCCATCGCCGCAGGCCAGAGGCGGCGCTTGCCGGTCGCCACCCTGAACACGACGGAACTGGTCAACGAAGCATTTTTGCGAATCGCCCCTACAGAAACTGGCGCGGATCGTGAACACTACTTTGCGCTGTTTGCGCGTGTTGTGCGCAACACGTTGATCGATCACATCCGTTCCCGCCGCGCGCAGAAACGCAACGCTCCGATGGTCAGCCTGACAGAAGGTGATCCGATCGAATTTGACGAGCGCGACATGGATCGCCTGCTGGCTATCGACGCGGCATTAACAACGATGCGAGTCGAGCATGCTCGTTTGGTGCGAGTTGTCGAGATGCGTTTCTTCGCCGGATTCGAAAACCAGCAAATTGCTGAATTACTCGGCCTGACCGAGAAAACCGTGCGCCGCGACTGGTTGCAGGCGCGCGCCTTGCTCGCCGTGGTTCTCGATGACGAGTGACCCCGCACAGTCGCATTCGGAACGCGACCTGCTGGCACAGATGGATGCGCTGTTCGATCTGCTCGCAGAGCACGATGAAAGCCAACAGCTCGACTGTCTTGAAGCGCTTGCTGATCGCTTTCCGCCTAAGGCGGTGGCAGCCGTGCGCAGACTTTTGCACGGGCTGGCACGCCATGGTGCGTTTTTCGAACAACCTGCAGCGCAACGGGTGAGTCTCGATCGACCGTACGCGGTAGGTGAATCCCTCGGACGTTGGCGAGTCGACGGTGAACTCGGTCGCGGCGGCCAGGCCATCGCATTGGCTGTATCGCGCCTGGAGGGCGGATTTGAGCAGCAGGCGGTATTGAAGATGCCGCTAAACACGCCGCCTTCTCCCGATACCGTGCGCCGTATGTTGCGCGAACGCCAAATGCTTGCCTCGCTCAAGCATCCTGGTTTGCCTTCAATGATCGATGGCGGGGTACTTGAAGACGGTGCGCCGTATTTTGTGATCGAGCGCATAGCCGGGCGCCCGATTGATGAGTACGCCAATTCGCAACGGCTATCACTGCGCGATCGAGTCGCGTTGTTGCGCAAGGTGGCCGGTATCGTCGCCTATGCACACGCGCAACTGGTCCTGCATCGAGATATCAAGCCGGCCAATATCCTCATCGATAGTGATGGCCGCGTCGTGCTGCTCGACTTTGGCGTAGCACAGTCGCTGCACGCCAACGCAACGGCCACCAACGTGGGTTACACCTTGGCATTTGCCGCTCCGGAACAAGTGCGCGGCGAACGCAGTACGGCGGCCACCGACGTATATGGACTCGCCGCACTGGCTTGCCGACTGCTCGGTGGCGAGGGGCCGTTCCCCGGTCTGCAGGCCAGTGCGCAAGTTCGCGCGGTGCTCGAATTCACGCCCCAGTTGCCTGCCGGTCTCGATCGGGATCTGGCTGCCATTCTCCAGCGCGCCATGCGCAAGGAGCCGCAGGCACGCTACGCCAGCGTTGCCGAATTCGATGCGGAGCTCGCGCGCTGGCAGTTGCATCTGCCGGTGCTCGCGCACTCGGGCGGTAAGCGCTATCGAATGGGCAAGTGGCTACGACGCTGGCGGGTTGCGGTGGCCGTGGCGACGATATTGCTGGTCATCACCGCGTCAGCACTATGGCAGCGGAAGCAGGCCCAGCAGGAGGCAACGAACGCGCTGGCGGTAAAAAACTTTGTGCTGAGGGTCTTTACCGGAGCCAATCGATGGACAACCGGGCGTGATGTCAGTGCACTTGAGCTAGCGCAGCGTGGGTTTTACGAAGTGGAGTCGCTCGAAAACCCTCGTGCCAAGTTTGAGCTCTACACCACCTTAGCCGCTGTATTCGGACGGAATCAGCCTCAGCGCTACTCGCTGATGGCCAGTGAAAAGCGCATGGCGCTAATGGATCAGATTGGCTTGTCGCGGAAGGAGCAACTGCAAGTAACGCTCGACCATCTCAATTTCTTATGGTGGGCGGAGCGCTTGTCAGAAGTGCACTCTCAAATTGACTCGGTTCAATCACGCTATGCCAACGAGTTGTCGAACGATCCTTTTGCACGACTACAAATAGACACCTTGCAGATGAACCTGGCCAAAGGCGAGCAAAACTTCGCTCAACTGCGAAAAATAAACACGCCCGCATTTCTAACCCGACAGCAGCGCACATTTGAGCCCAGCGGAATCGGAATGAGTGAGACTTATTACTACGGTAACCGATCGTTCGCTGCGTGGCGTGAGTTCAATTATCGCGAGTTGTTCGCGCAGTTGCCCTCCTTCGTACGCGCAATGCAGCGATACGGAACGGCTGACGCCAACAGTGGCTTGGCAGCCGGGACCGCTGCGATGCTCTTGAAAAGGTTGCTGCCAAACAGTGAAACCGAGCGAGTTTCGGCGCGGGCATTGCGCTGGTGCTATGACTATTTTGGCAAAGTATCCACCTATTGCGATGGACTGCACGAAATTGAGTTAGGTCAACGGGTGCACGCGGCCGAGTGGCCGCAAGCAGAGAAACTCTACGCACAACGGTTGGCCATCAACAGTCGCTACCCCGAAGAATCCATCGTCGAACTGCAGCCGATTTATTATGCCGGGGCAGTGATCGCGTTGGCGCGCGGCGATTTTTCCGTCGCGGCGGATCGAGCTGAACATGCGCAAGCGCTGGCCATCAGCGTGTGCGGTGCGGAAAGTCACTGCACCCGCGCGACGCATGCCATACAGCTACAAATTGCTGGCACGCAAAAAGCGCGCACCGAGCTGCGCGGCTTGGCAACCTTGCAGATCGACAAGGATGACCCACAGTCTTGGCGCAGCTGGCTGTGGCTGGCGCAAAATGCCATTGCCGAAAAAGACCGGCCCTCCGCACGCGCCGATCTGCGCAAGGCGGGCGACTGGCTGCACGCTCACGGCAGTCCGCTGCAGGGCGATATGGTTGCGCTTTACCAGCAGCTGGATCTGATCGCACCAGCCGACCCGGTTTACGAGGTGCTCACCATACTTCCGCAGATTGAGCAGATATTATCTGCCGCAGAAAAGCTGCAGCAGGACAAGGCACGGCTGGCGCCACAATCGGATGGCGCGGGCAGCCAGCCTTGATGGCGGCGGCCCTGATTCGATCAAAGCCGACGTTCGCGCACCTTAGCGCGGCTTCTGCGGCCGCGAGCCCTGCCTATCTTCACTGAGCTTGTCGCGGACCTTCACCGCGAGCGACCCGTTGGGTTTCGCGCCGCCCTTCCCGGCAGCCAAAGATAACGGATCTGCTGCGCCGGTCGAAGAGCAATGTCCGCATCCGTAGTCGTATAAAGAGTATGTCGCCAACAACTTGCTCTGGGTGTGGCCGGCTTCATCAAGCGGGCGCTTCCTCTGACACGGCTTTCCGTTCTGTGTTCTGCGAGGTCGCCGAGTTTCAAATGCCCCTGGTGCTCGCTTTGCTACACGCCAAATCAGCAGCCGTTGTCGAAGCGCGGGCTTTTCAGCACGCGCTGATCGGATTCGCCAAACAGGCCGACGGCCCAAGTGAGGTTCGCCTGATCCTGCTGATCGCCCCGACCTCCAAGTAGCAGATGATTCCCGTCATAAACGGCGTTGCCATTCTCAGCGCCACTTTCGCCTGCGGCTCAGGCTGCGAAGGTCAATTAGAACGCCTTCACGGCTACCTAGCCTGCTGAAATTGAACCCCCAGTGAGCGACTCAATATGCGCGTTCGGCATATATGTCCGTCGCCGCCGCCGTTTCTCGAGTACGCCAATAGCACCCGTCGAAGCGAATCTCAGCCATGACATCGCCAGCCGATCCGCCAGCGCGTGCTAACCGCAGCCGTTTGGTTGCCCAGCCAACAAAGCCGCCGCCTTGGCGCTTCGAGGAAATCGCAATGCATCAAATACGACCACTCTTTGCTATTCCCATAATAATTTTGTGTGCCGCCGTGCCGACTGTCCATGCTGCAGACCCACGCTTCAGTGGTAGCGCAAGCATGACCAAACCCGCTGATTTGAGCGGCAGCGAGACTGGCCGTTTCAGCATAAACGCCAATTTGCACCCCGTGTACTTGGTCGAAAACACGGGTCGCTTCGAGCTGAATGCAAAATTGCAGCAAGGCGCGACACCCAACGGGACCATGTGTGGGCCGGCAAACGACCTGATATTCCGAAACGGATTCGACTGACGCGTTTCCCAGCTTAAAACCGGCCTCCATAAAAACCTAAATGCAATGAGGATTTCACGAATGAAACGCAC
>JBBSVJ010000029.1:0-23521 GCA_038233665.1 Lysobacterales bacterium | reverse complement strand
GCCAGACGGAGCGAAGTCTGGGCAAGACGCACCAAAGCTTCATTCAGAGAGACCATTGCGGAGTCGTCTTCAACGGCAACCCCGAGTCCCTCGGTAATGGACACGTGCGGCGCGCCGTCTCCACGCTTGGCTGCGAGTCGCGCGATTGCATGGTTGACGAGGGCGTGGCGCATGGCCAGTGCCGCTGCGCGCAGGAAATGTTCGTCGGTATTCCAGCCCTCGGCACCGCGCAGCTTGAGGTACGCCTCATTGACAAGGGCCGTTGTCTGCAAGGTCGCACCGGCACCGACTCGACTGCGCTCGCGGTGAGCGAGTCGCTTGAGGTCGTCGTAAAACAACGGCAGCAATTGATCGGCGAGCGCACGAACTTCCGGGGCCAGGGAATCGCTCCAGTCTTGCCCCGCAACCCGGTTTAATTCATCAGCATCGCGTTCCATAGTCGGATCATACTGGCGCAGTGGCCGGATTGGGCGTCGCTTCCTGTTTCACGTTGAGAACACCGTTGCATTGATCATGGCGGATTGGCCCGCCTTTTCGCGTAATACGAATATCGGCACACTCGAAGCGTTCAAAGGGGGGCTGTTCGAGAGTAGTGAATCTATCTTCAGGAGATTCGAATGAAAGTGAATTCTTCACGGCTTGCATGCAACGGAACTTTGCATGCGCTGACCGGCCGAGCGCTCTACGCATGCCTGGTGTTCGTCTGCCTGTGGAGCTTCGGTGCTTGCGCCGCCTACGTATCGGAGACGCGAACCATCGTTTCGAGCGGAGTTTCACGTAGTTTCGTGCTCGCACGACCGGCGAGCATACCGGTTGGCAGCGCACTCCCGTTGGTATTTTCACTGCACGGTGACGGCGGCAATGGCGCATCAATGCGCAGCGGCTTGCCACTCGAAGCGCAAGCCACGACCGGCGCGGTATTCATCTATCCGAATGCACCGGGCGGCACTTTCGAGTACTACACCTATGACGGCCGAACGCGCGAAGCCATCTTCGTCAACGACGTGATTGCCGCGATGCAGACCGAGTTCGGCATCGATACATCACGCGTGTTCGTGGTCGGATTCAGCGGTGGCGCGACGATGGCCAATGCACTGGGCTGTCGTCTTGGGCCGACCGTCCTGCGCGGACTCGGCATCCACTCGGGCTCTCTCTATCCGATCAACAACGGCATGGGCGTGCCGGATTTCACCTATACCGGCAACGGTGGCGTTTCCTGTCCGCTGCCGGCGGCGGCGTTTATCTGGGGCGAAAATGACACCACGTCGGGCGTCTCTTTTTCCACCGGCGTCAGTGTCCGCAACAACTACGCGGCAACCCAGAATTGCAGCGCGACTACAACACCCAATCTGACCTCGCCTTGTGTCGCCTACGACGGCTGCACGCGCGAACTCGATTGGTGCCCGATTCCGGGCATGGGCCATTCGATCTGGTCGCAGGCGGCAACCGCCTTCTGGCAGTTCATCAACGCATCGGCGCCGAGTAGCGATCCCGATCCGATCTTCGCCGACGGTTTCGATCCCGCGGCTACTGCGCAGATCCGCGGAACCAACTTCGTCGGCATGGAGATGGCCTACCAGAATTGCGATCAGGCCGGCGGCCCCATCGAGGGAACCAACTATCCGCACCATGACGAACGCCTCGTGGACTACTTTGCCTCCAAGCACATGACGACCCTGCGTTTCCTTTTTTCCTGGGAATGCATGCAGCAGGTTCTCAACGGGCCAATTCCGGCGGCGCAAAGCGGTCGCTACAAGACCTATTTCGATGACTACAAACGCATCGTTGACTACGCGACCAACGTCAAGGGCCTACGCGTGATCGTCGAGCCCTGGGATTCCAATTCGGCAGGCGGAGCCGGTGGTGCACGCTATCGCGGCAATGTGGTCGGATCAGCCGCGGTGCCGAATGCGGCATTCGCCGACTTCTGGTCGCGCATGGCAACGATCTTCGGCGCCAACGCGCGCGTCGAATACGGCTTGATCAACGAACCGAACGATATATCCACGATGGCGTGGTTCACCGCAGCGCAAACGGCCATCACGGCGATTCGCGCAACGGGCTCGACGCAACGCATCTTTGTGCCTGGCAACGGCTATACAGCAGCGAGCACGTGGACATCGAACTTTTACGATACTGCCGCGACGAAGCGATCCAATGCCTATGGATGGCTGAACGCTAACGGCGTCGGCCAACCGCTCAGCGATCCGGCTGGCAACATGGCCGCCGAGGTGCATACCTATCTCGATACCGACGAGGGCGGCAACGGTACCGAGATCACCTCGATCACCGCGGCGCGTGATCACCTTTCAGTCGCGGTCAATGAAGCCGCCGCTCACGGTTACAAGGTCTATCTCGGCGAAATCGGCATGTACGCCGCAGCGACGAACGCGCCGCTGGCGTGGGCCGATTTCATCGCCTATCGCGATGCCACGGCTGGAGCGGGCGTGCTGCTCGGATTCACCTGGTTTGCCGGCGGAGATCCGCTGTGGTGGCCCGACGTGGCAGCCAACGGAGGCGGTCATTTTTCGATCTCCCCGACCAGCTCGACGACCTACACGGGCGACACCGTGAACATGGACATGATCGAGAACGATTTCTAAGACGCGTGTGCGCAGCCCTGGTTGCCGCTGAAATTGTCGATCAGGCTTAGTCGCATGGCCCGGCACTGGCGTTGAGACGTGATTGAATTCACCTATCGGGCGGATCAGGATGTCGGTGCAGGGATCCAGTTTGGCCCAATCTAATTTTCAAGTTTCGATGAATGGCCGAATTTCGCGCAGGTTCCTGTAGTTCAAGGCACGAGCTCCTACGCGCTGACGCGAATTCGGGTACCGACCATGACCTTCCATCGACGCGTGACGTCCCAGCAGCCGCAGTCGGCATTGCGAAATTGCACGGTTGCCCTGATTTTCGTCCTGACCGTCGTGAGCGCCTCGATTGCTCACGCTGACGCAACCTTCAACGTCAATACCGAGCTCGATGAGCCCGATAAGACTGGATTCGATGGAATTTGTGAGACCCCGAAGGGCGATTGCTCCCTGCGCGCAGCGATCATGCAGGCGAACGACCTGACAGGACCGCGTACAACGCATATCGTCTTGCCGGCTGGCAACTACAAGCTGACGACTCCCGGTACGAACCCCGATTATGACTTCAGCGGAGATTTGAACCTGACGTCGCCGCTTTCCGCTGGCCAAGTCATCTCGATTGAGGGCGCGTCCGCGGCAAGCTCGGTGATCGATGCCGATCAGATCGACCGCGTGATGACTATAGATCGGGATCGAATTGCGATCATCAGCAACGTCACCATTAGCCATGGCTATCTCACCTCCACGGGCGGCGGCGGTATCCAGCTGGACGGAACGTTGACGTTGCGAGACAGCATCGTCGCAGATAATTCCAGCAGTTTCGGCGCCGGGATTTCCGTTTCACGTTTGGGCAATCTTGATGTCCAGCGAACCACGTTTGTGAACAATGTGGCTTCGACCTCCGGCGGCGCAGCGTTTGTCGAAGGGACAGCAACTTTTCTTGAAACAAGCATGACCGGGAATAGCTCGGCGAAGGGCGGCGCGGCATTCATCAGCGCGATGGGCTCAACCGTCCAAGGGCGGGCGACCTTCCGCGAATCCAGCATGACCGGCAACCACTCTGGAGACGGAGGCGCGATTTATGCGATAGCAAGTCTGGATCTCATCAATTGCACGATCAGCGGCAATGCGGCTGCCAGAGACGGCGGGGGAATCTGGAATTTCGGACAATCCTCGATCGTCAACAGCACAATCAGTGGCAATACGGCTGGCAGAGACGGCGGAGGTATGAATAATTTCGGGCTGTCCTTCGTCGTCAACAGCACCTTCAGCGGCAACACTTCCAATGCCAATGGCGGTGGCATTGCCAACGAGGACGGTGCGACCTGGCTCTACAACACCTCGATCATCGCCAATGACGCCAGCCATGATCGCAACCCACCGGGTGGTTCTGGCGGAGGCGTTTACAACAAACCGGGTAAACGCCTCGTCGATACCAACTCGCTGATTGCCGCAAATACAACGCTCGATTCGCCGATTGCCGATGATTGCAATGGCGTCCTCGAGGTCTACGGCTGGAATCTCCTCGCGGACTACACGGCCTGCTCGTTTTCCGGCAATGGCATCGGCGCGCGCGGCCTCGTCTCGGCCAACACCGTTGGCCCGTTGGCGAACAATGGTGGTCCGACGATGACGCACGCGCTACTTGCAGGAAGCGAGGCCATCGACACGACGACAGCGCAAGGGTGCGTAGGCCCAACATTGGCTCTGCTCGCGATCGATCAACGCGGAGCGCCGCGCATCGCGGGCACAAAGTGCGATGTGGGCGCGTATGAATACGGCTCCGTTGTCCCTGCAACCGATGTCATTTTCAGCAACGGCTTCGATTGACATCGAGTTCTTCGCGATGTTCGATTGCGCAGAATTTGTCGGCGGCGGTTGCGGCTCGATTTCGCCGCAGTCGAAGCTTGTCGCAGCGTGGCCGGATTCCGCACAGTTTGCTGTTATCGGATGCAGACCTCCCGTCAAAGCGGAGTCTTGAGCTTCCGCGTCTACCGCCTCCCACGACAAGAGCCGTCATGAAAAGCACCTGCGCACTCCCCGGATTCGTAATGCTTTTGGCGTGTTTCATCGCAGGCCATTTGCTTGTCGGCACTGCCCATGCCGAGGTGACCTTCAACGTCGACACCGTCGCCGATCAGATCGATGCGGACACCGCCGACGGACTTTGCCTGACCGACACCGGCGACTGTTCTCTGCGCGCGGCGATCATGCAGGCCAATCACCTCGGCGGGCCGGATACGACGCACATCGTCTTGCCCGCTGGTGAGTATGTCCTGACGCAAAACGCCATGGGATCAAATGGAGAAGACAGCGGCGACTTGAACCTGACTACGCCGACTCTCGCTGGCCAAATCATCTCGATCGAAGGCGATTCCGCGGAGACCACGGTGATCGATGCTAACGGACTGGATCGAGTTTTAAAAATTGCGTTAAATCGAACCGCTGTCATCAAGAAAGTCACGATTCGCAATGGCCTCGTGAACGATGCGGGCGCGGGCATACAGCTGCACGGGACTCTCACCTTGATCGACAGCACAGTTGCCAACAATGATGGCCAATCAGGCGGTGGAATCTGGGTGCTGAATACTGGCAACCTTGTCGCAATACGGAGCAACTTCAACTCAAACGCCGCCCATTTCGGTGGCGGCGGTATCTATGTTAGCGGGCGCGCGACAATCCGCGATAGTAGCGTAACCAGTAACCACTCTGACTATGGCGGCGGATTGGCAGTGGACGAATTTGCCACAGGGTCAAGCAACACGCGCCTCTATATCTATAGCTCCACGATAAGCAGCAACGCTGTTACTGGCGTTGGGGGTGGTATATACACGAATGGAAAAGGATATTTCATAAATAGCACGATCAGCGGAAATTACGCGAATGGAAGCGGCGGCGGCATTTGGAACAGCGGACAGGCCTGGTTCTATAACGCGTCAATCGTTGGCAATGACGCCAGCCACGATCGCAACCCGCCGGGCGGCGTCGGCGGAGGCGTTTATAATTACAGCGGACCGACCAGTCGTTTGGTTGCCGTCAATTCGTTGATTGCCGATAACACGATCCTGGACTCACCCACTGCGGACGACTGCAATGGGGTGCTCGAGGTTTATGGCTGGAACCTCCTCGCTGACTACTCGGGCTGCTCTTTTTCCGGCAACGGAGCCACCGGACGGGGCCTCGTGTCGACCAATACCATCGGTCCATTGGCGGACAATGGAGGTCCCACCCTTACTCATGCGCTGCTGGCCGGCAGCGAGGCGATTGACACCACGACGGCGCAGGGTTGTATCGACGATACCCTTGCGCTGCTGGCGACCGATCAACGCGGTTTTGTTCGCATCGCCGGGGCAAAGTGTGATGTTGGAGCGTACGAGTTTGGCACCGAAGATATTGTATTTCGCAACGGATTCGACTGACCCAGCCAGAAACTGAATGAGCGGAGAAATACAGGCAAGGCTCATGGTCGCCGATTATTTTTCGGCAGCATGGACGCCGCCGCCGCCGACGCGTTTGAGGAACCCGCGGAGAAGGAATGATGAATGACGTCCACGTGTGTAGCGGTGCTTTTGAGCGAATCGTGCTGTTGGCATCTTGCATTCTGTGGCTGGCCCCGATCAACGCGTTTGGCGTAGACGCAACGGTTACCTTTACGGTCAACACCACAGCCGACCAAGTCGACGACAACACCAGCGACGGCCTCTGCCACACCAGCGCCAATACGTGTTCGCTGCGCGCGGCGATCATGCAAGCGAATCATCTTTCGACCAATGGCCGGGTCGTGATCAATGTTCCGGCTGGCACCTATCCGTTGATGATCGCGCCGAGCGGCGCGAACGGAGAGGAGTCCGGGGATTTGAATCTGACCACCTCCGTCGATCCTGATCAAAAGATCTACATCATTGGCGCGAATCCGAGCAGCACAATCATCGATGCCAACCACACGGACCGGGCGATCTCGATCAGCGCCAGTCGCAAGGCAATTATCAGCGGGTTGACCGTGCGCAATGGAAACGACAGTAATGTCGGAGGGGTCGGTGGCGGCATACAGAACACAGGCAGTCTGACGCTCAGCAACTGCATCATCGAGAACAACTATTCTTCGAGTGCGGGCGGCGGTATTGGAAATCGATTCGAGGGAACCCTGAGCATTCAAGATAGCGTCATTCGATCGAATGCGACGGCCTACAGTGGCGGCGGACTGTATCTGGCGGGCCTCTCCTCGATCAGCTACAGCAGTATCAGCTCGAATGTAGCCGTGGGTGCTGGCGGTGGCGCATTTGTCAGTGAGAACGCCGATGCCTACTTTGGCGCCACGACGATCAGTTCGAATGGTGCCAACTATGGCGGCGGAATCGAGGTCTATTTCACCCTCGTGCATCCGGAACAGATTCCTCAGATCACGCTGGTGAACAGTACGTTGAGCGGAAACTTCGCCTACACCGACGGCGGCGGTATCAACAACCTGTCGCGCGCCTTCATCTACAACACCAGCATCATCGACAATGACGCCGATCACGACCGCGACCAGATCGGCGGCATCGGTGGCGGAGTGAATACGGCATCCGGACTGCGCTTTATCGCCGTCAACTCGCTGATCGCCAGAAATACCGTTCTGGATGCGCCCATCTACAACGATTGCAACGGGACGCTCGAAGTCTACGGGCGCAATTTTTTCTATGATGTCGCGGGTTGTGCGTTCAGCGGCAATGGCATTGCCGCGCGAGGATTTGTCACACTCGATTCCATCGGGCCACTGCAGAACAACGGCGGGCAGACTATGACCCATGCGTTGCTGTCCGGCAGCGCCGCGATCAACGGAACGACGGCGCAAGGTTGTGTCGACGACGCGGGTGACGCATTGGTGCTCGACCAGCGAGACGCGTTGCGTGGCACCGGCGTGGCTTGCGATGCGGGTGCATACGAATTCGGCGCAACGGTTCCGGTCGTTGATCGCATTTTCGCCAACGGATTCGAGTGGGTTCCCTGAGCAAGTCGCAAGTCCGATAGCTTCGCGGCTGACGAGCGGAGTCAGGAAAGCATGAAGGCTATTGCTGCGTTGAGCGCCGCAAGAAGCGTGCCGATAGCCCTGACTAAGATGACCTATTTGGTATGCCCCGGCGGTTGATTTTCTGTTTCAGGCTGACCGAGTGTCCGGAATCCGCGCTGATTCCTGTAACTGAAAGCACACGCGTCCCCGTGACGGCGCGATTTCGAGTCCGAACCATGGCTTTCGATCGAAGATTAGCTTCGCTACAGGTGCATTCAAATCCGCGGACGCTCGCGGCGGCTCTGCTCTTCAACCTGGTGCTGATCAACGCGTCATTTGCGCGCGCGGACGTGATCTTCAACGTCAACACCGTGGCCGACCAAATCGATCTGGATGTTGCCGACGGAATTTGTCAGACCAGTACGGGCGCATGCTCGCTGCGCGCCGCCATCATGCAGGCCAACCATCTGACCGGGCCGATTACGACGCGTATCAAACTGCCGGTGGGCACCTACACGCTGACTCGCCCCGTTGCTGGCGGGAATGGCGAGGACCGCGGCGACCTGAATTTGACCTCGCCGCTGAGTGCCGGCCAATCCATTGTGATCGAAGGCGCGACTGCTTCGACCTCGATAATCGACGCCAACCAGATCGATCGTGTCCTAACCATCGACTTGGATCGGGTCGTGACCCTGAGCAAGGTCACTGTGCGCGGCGGTTACACGATAGGCATGCCCGGTGGCGGGATATTTAGTGAGGGTGCGCTGACACTGCTCGACAGCATCATCGAGGCCAATGCATCCGATTCAGGGGGTGGCGGAGTCCATAGCAAGGGCACTCTAGATATTCGGCGCAGCATACTTCGTTCAAATATCGGAGATTCCGGTGGCGCCGCGTACGTCGCAGGTGTCGGAACTATTCGGGACAGCAGTTTGTACGGCAACGCTTCACATGTTGTCGGCGGCGCAATAGCAGTCAGCTTCTTTCCGGAGCCTGCTACCTTGGTCATTCTCAATAGCACAATAAGCAACAATGCCGCTAACCTCAACGGTGGCGGAATCTACAATGAGGGCAATACCTTCCTCTACAATACGTCCATCATTGGCAATGATGCTGACCATGATCGCGACCAGCTCGGGGGTGTTGGCGGTGGCGTGAATAACCACGCCGGCTCGCGCCTTGTCGCAGTCAACTCTTTGATCGCCGACAACACCATTCTCGACGCCCCGATCCCGGACGACTGCAATGGCGAACTCGAAGTCTACGGCTGGAACTTGCTCAGTGATTTTACAGGCTGCAGTTTCATCGGCAACGGAGTAGCGGGAAGAGGCCACGTCTCGGTCAACACCATTGGCCCGTTGTCGGACAACGGCGGCCCCACGCCGACGCACGCGCTGCTTGCCGGCAGCGAGGCGATCGATACGACAACAGCCCAAGGCTGCATCGATGGTTCGTTGGCAGCGTTGGCGACCGATCAACGTGGTGCGCCGCGTATCGCCGGTGCGCGTTGTGATGTTGGCGCATTCGAATATGGCTCGGTAGTTCCGGGTCTCGATCGCATTTTTTTCGACGGCTTCGACGGAGACATGTAATCGCGATGATCACTTCCGCCCAATGCATGGCCGTTTGACCCGCCATTTGCTGTTCTTGCGCTTGTTTCCTGTACCTCATCCGTTGCTGTGGAGAAAGCACGTGTCAGCACATGCCGAAAGCATACGCTTGCCGTCTGATCGTTACTTCCATGCGGGCATGGCAACAGCGATGGTGATAACGGTCTTTGTCGGCTTCGCACCGACGTTCTACCTGAGGGCAGGCTTTGGCTCGCCGCCCTCGACACCACTGCTCCAGTTGCACGGGATTCTGTTCAGCGCCTGGATGCTGCTGTTCCTGACGCAGACCTTGCTCATCGCCAACGGAAATGCCGCACTCCACCGACGTCTGGGCGTTGGCGGCGCAATGCTGGCGGTGACACTGCTCGTGGTCGGAGTGATGACGGCAATAACGGCGGCAAAACTGGAGCACGGGCCCCCCGGGATCGATCCCGTGCGCTTCCTCGCCATTCCCTTGACCACGATCGTGGTTTTCGCCGCGACCGTCGGGGCGGCGCTATATCTCCGTCGGCGCAGCGAATTCCATAAGCGCCTCATGCTGGTCGCAACCATTGGAATCATGACGCCAGCGATCGCGCGCATGCTCATGCAATGGGATCTGGGCGCATCGGCCCCACCCCTGGGATTCGTGCTGACTGATTTGTTTTTCGTGCCTTGCCTGATTGTGGACAAGCTCCGCTACGGCAGGATCCATCCGGCCTTTATCTGGGGCATTGGCTTACTGATGCTCTCGCAGATCGGCCGCGTGCTGATCATGCGCACCGACACGTGGATGACCATCGCCCAATGGCTCACGCGTTGATTCCGGTAGTGAAATTGCAGACATCGCAAGAGCAAGTAGTCGGTCGTAGATCTGCCGGTGCATGAAAGAACGGACATGTAACCACAATGGCTGTCAGCACCCAACGCCTGCAACCCACATACGCCGATCGTGCGACGAAAAACGGCGCGGCCTCATGAACGGAACCCAAGACAAGCAGATGGAGATAATTTCATGAACCTCTCATTGCGAATAGACACGAATTTCTCACTCATGAAAATCTTCGCGATCGATCGCGCACACTCGCGCAACGCATTGTGCATTGGCGCCCTGCTCGTGCTTGCACTGGCCACGAATGCAGGGGCGACCACCTTTACCGTTACCAATTCCGCCGATTCAGGATTGGGAAGCTTGCGTCAGGCCATCCTGGATGCCAACGCGCAGCAGGTCACCGGGGGTCAGGGTTGCGCGCCGCATACCATTGTCTTCGCTATTCCCGGCAGTGGATTGCATACCATCCAGCCACTGTCGCCGCTGCCTAGATTCAATATCCCGATCACCCTCGACGGCTACTCGCAGCCGGGCTCCAGCGTCAACACGTTGAATGAAGGCAGCAATGCGGTGATCACGATTGAACTGGATGGCAGCCTGGCGGGCCCCACCGATGCCATCGTGATCGGCGCGTCGGTCCCGGGCTCGAACCTGTGTGCCGGCAACACCAGTGTGATTCTGGGTCTGGTCATCAATCGTTTCGCGGGCGCCGCGCTATCAATGGGTGAGGACTTCTGCCCCGGCAATGGATTTTGTCCCGTTGGCGGCGTGCGCATCCAGGGCAACTTTTTTGGTACTGATGCAACCGGCATGGTCGGGCTGGGAAATGGAGTATCTCTTGGACGGCCCAATCTTCTCTTCGGCAGCGGCAGCGGCTACAACATTGTCGGCGACGAGATCGCGCAAGCGGGTGGCCCCAATCAGCCACTCGCACAGACCCGCAACCTGATCTCGGCCGCTGGTGGCGACGGTATTTACATCGGCTCAACGCGCGCCGACGCCCGCGCCGAGAGCCATCGTATTCGCAACAACATCATCGGTCTCTCGGCCAGCGGAACAACCGCATTGCCGAACGCAGGCAGGGGCATCACCGTTGATCTCAACAGTTCGGACATCGCGATCCACGACAACCTCATTTCGGCCAATCTCGGCGATGGCGTGGCGATCTTCGACAGCCCGATCTCGCTTTCATCGGTGGTATCAAACGGCATCGGCGTCGGTGTCGGAGGTGTGCCGCTTGGCAACGGCGGCAACGGCGTTCTCGTCGCGGGAAACACAACCATCGCCTTTGTTGGAGCGCGCTACCGCTACTCTGCCTTCGGCACGGCAAGCATCTCGCACAATGGCGGGGCCGGACTTTTCGTCGACGACCTGGCGCAAGTCGACGTCAATCCTTCAATAGGCGGCAACGGTGGTCTGGCGATTGATCTCGCCCCGCTTGGGGTGACACCCAATGACAGCGGAGACGGTGACGGCGGACCCAACGAGTTGCTCAACAAGCCCGAATTGCAGTCGGTGATCTTCGACCCGTCCACCTTGGTCACGACGATCACCGGTGTATTGAATGCGGCACCGAACAGCAGCTATGCCATCAACTTTTATATAAGCGGCAGCTGCGACGCCAGCGGGTTCGGCGGTGGTCAGTCGTTCTTCGCGCTCAACCCGCCACCCGGCATCGTCAACGTGACGACCGATGCGCTCGGCGATGCGACTTTCACGCGGCAGACCTCGGGGCTTGGTGCAGGCCTTGTCCTCACGGCGATGACCCGTCGCTCCGCGACGACATCGGGTTCTCCGGCGTTCATCGTTTCGGAATTATCGAATTGCCGCCCGGTTGTTTCTTCGAGCGATCTGATCTTCCGTAACGGATTCGAGCCGTGAGCCGCGTCAGGCAGTGATGTCTGCGAGTAAAAGCAAATGTTCCGTGCCTCCAGACCATCTGAATCCGTAAAAAAATACAGCGACTGACTCGTTCGCAAGCGCTGCGGCGTTTTCAGTCGCTCCAAAGTAGGGAATCAACGCGGATTATTGCCCTTTATTGGTGCAAAAAAATGTCCGCTTACCGATCTGAAATACCCTAACTAACTGATCCAAATGGATTAACGTCTTTGAAAGGCGCTGGCATGGGCGTTGCAAACGTGATTGCACAATCATCCCCAAGCCGAGGTTTCCATGTCTGTCGCCAATGTGCTCAAGCTGATCAAAGATCAGAACATCACCTACGTTGATCTGCGTTTCGCGGACATGCGCGGCGTCCAGCAGCACATCACCTACCCTGCGGCGATGATCGATGAATCGACGTTTGAGGACGGCAAGATGTTTGATGGCTCGTCGATCGCCGGCTGGAAGGGCATCAACGAGTCGGACATGGTCTTGTTGCCGGACCCGGACACCGCACTGGTGGATCCTTTCCTCGCCGATCCCACCCTGATCCTCCATTGCGACATCCTCGAACCAAACACCATGCAGGCTTACTCGCGCGATCCGCGTTCGCTGGCCAAGCGTGCCGAGGCCTATCTCAAATCAACCGGGATTGCCGACACCGCCTACGTCGGGCCCGAGCCGGAATTCTTCGTTTTCGATGCCGTGCGCTGGCAGAACGACATGGGCAAGTGCTTCTTCGAGATTGAATCGCAGGAAGCCGCCTGGTCAACCAGCAAACGCTATGAGGAAGGCAACAGCGGTCATCGACCAGGTGTGAAGGGTGGCTATTTTCCGGTGCCGCCGGTTGACTCGCTGCAGGACCTTCGCGCCGAAATGAGCAACGTGCTGACTGCACTTGGCCAGGTGGTGGAGGTGCATCACCACGAAGTCGCCAACGCGGGACAATGCGAAATCGGCGTGCAATTCAACTCATTGGTCAAAAAGGCCGATGAGTTGATGATGCTCAAATACGTGGTCAAGAATGTCGCCCATGCCGGCGGCAAGACGGCGACCTTCATGCCCAAGCCGCTGGTTGGCGACAACGGCTCGGGCATGCATGTGCACCAATCGTTGTCGAAGGCTGGCGTGAATCTTTTCTCGGGCGATCTCTACGGCGGCTTGTCGCAGACTGCACTTTGGTACATCGGCGGTATCTTCAAGCATGCGCGTGCAATCAACGCGTTCGCCAACTCGACCACGAACAGCTACAAGCGCCTCGTGCCCGGTTTCGAGGCGCCCGTCATGCTCGCCTACTCAGCACGAAATCGCTCAGCCAGTTGCCGCATCCCGTTCGTCACCAATCCCAAGGGTCGACGTATCGAGATCCGCTTTCCCGATCCGATGAATTCGGGCTACCTGGTGTTTTCGGCTCTGCTGATGGCCGGTCTCGATGGCATCATCAACAAGATCGATCCGGGTGCGCCATCCGACAAGGATCTTTACGACCTGCCGCCGGAAGAGGAAAAGAACATTCCGCAGGTATGTTCGAGCCTCGATCAGGCGCTCGGCGCACTGGACAAGGATCGTGACTTTCTCAAGGCCGGTGGTGTGTTCTCGGATGATTTCATCGATGCGTATATCGAACTGAAGATGGGCGAAGTGACTCGCTTCCGCGCCGCCACCCATCCACTGGAATATCAGATGTACTACTCGCTCTGAGAACCTGACGTCGGCGATCGCATGGTTGATGCTGAGACGATATGAGCCAATGGAACTCGGAGTCGCCGCAAGGTCGCTTCGGGTCCGTCGTTGAACAGCCGACGCCAGTGCAGTGAATCCAACGTGATTACGACGTGCCCTGATGAATTCGAGGTTTTGCGCGGAGGCAATCACGGCGAGGGATAATCGATCGTGCTCAAAATCGGCATCCAGGTTCTGGCCGTATTTATTCGCATAAGCGAAGCGCTCGAAGGCAGGCCTCAACATCACCGGTCGAGCCTGGTTGCCCTTCGAAACCTGAGTCGCTTGAGCGTATCGGGAGTATCGGGAGTGAGGTGGCGGTTGCGTGCGCAGAGTGTTCCGGATTAGCGGCGCGTTGACGCGCGCCAAGCGTCAGCGAACGCAACCAGCTGCGGAAAGAAGCTGGTGAAGCCACTATCGAGTTGAGATTCGAGCCGCGAAACTTCGATCAAGCCTTGGGCGATCGGGTTCTCTCTTTTTAAGCGCGAGGCGACGCCGATCAAAACCTCGCTGATCATCGTCCGCTCCGCGTATGCAGCGGGTAAATTTCGTGCGCGCAGATAATCGCGAAACCGCCGCAGCGAATCGGGTAGCAGAGCGTCGCCGCGGATCAGACGCTGCACCGCTTGTTCACTAAAATCTTGCAGGGGCACATCCGACCAGCGACCGAAATCGCGTGCGAGCAGATGATCGAACCAGATATCGATGAGGATGCCGGCATAGCGTCGATACGGTGACTCAAACAAGCTCTTGAGCGCGCGAACGTCTTCATGGCTATCGGTGAACGTATCAATGGCCCGATGCAGCGCGATGCCTTGCTGGACACCGACTGGCAATTCGGCGTCGATGCCGCCGCGCACGAAATCACCGAGCCAGCCACCGAGTTGAACGGCATCATCAGGGCCAGACAGAAGGGCGTGTGCGAGATGATTCATGCGGACGGCAGGCGCGTGACGGGCTTCACGGTATCATGCCGCCCATGAGCAAGAATCCAGCCAGCACCAGTCCCGTTTCCTATCCTGCGGAATCCGCACATTTCATGCTTCAAGGGCCGGTCGGTGTCATTGAGGTTGCTACCGAGCCCGCGGAAAGTGAGGGCGACGAAGGTAAAACCGCTGCCCTCGGTATCGCCGTGATCTGTCACCCGCATCCGTTGCACGGTGGCACCATGCACAACAAGGTCGTGACCATCATCGAACGCTCCTTACGCGAGCTTGGCTTCGATACCGTGCGTTTCAATTTTCGCGGAATCGGTAAATCTGAAGGCACGTTTGATGAGGGCGTGGGCGAAAGCGATGACCTCACCGCGGTGGTCGAGTGGGCGCGTACGATGCGTCCGCATGCGCCGCTTTGGCTGGCGGGTTTCTCATTTGGCAGTTATGTCGCGCTGCGCAACGCCAAGCGTCTCGCTGCCGATGCGCTGGTGACCATTGCCCCGCCGGTCGGGCGGTGGGATTTTGAAGAGTTTGAACTGCCGGAGTGTCCGTGGCTCATCGTCCAAGGTGAAGAGGATGAAGTCGTCGATCCGCAGGTTGTATTCGACTGGGTCGAGCAATTGGAAATCTCCCCGCAACTCGTGCGCATGCCCGAAACGAGCCACTTTTTTCATCGTCGCCTGATGGATTTGCGCGGTGTGATCAAAAACGCGATGCGCGGGCACATTCCAAAGACGCACGATCCGGCATGAATGCAGGTCCCGTGCGGCCAAGTGCGCGCTACGCGCAAGGGGTCGCTGCTGGAAAATGGAGCGACGATCCCGCCCAGCACATTGCGTTGCGAGCGTTCGATCGCATGTTCGATACGCTGGCCAGCCCAGCCGTTCCTTCGTTGTGGCAAAGGCTGCGTGGCCAGATCCCCGAGACGCCGCAAGGTCTCTACCTGTGGGGTCGAGTCGGTCGCGGAAAGACGTTCTTGATGGATCTTTTTTTCGAGTCGCTGCCGATCGAAGAAAAAACCCGAGTGCATTTTCATCGATTCATGCAAGGCATTCACGTCGAGCTGCGCTCCCTGAGTGGGCACAGTGATCCCTTGGTCACCGTCGCTGAACGAATCGCGGCACGCACGCGCGTTCTCTGTCTTGATGAATTTTTTGTGCTCGATATCGGCGATGCAATGATTCTTGGCAACTTGCTCAAGGCCCTGTTTGCCGATGGCGTGGTGCTGGTGACCACATCGAATACCGCGCCGGCCAATCTCTACAAAGATGGCCTGCAGCGTGAAAGCTTTTTGCCCGCGATTGCTTTGCTTGAAGCGCATTGCGAGATCGCCGAAATGGTGTCCTCAACCGATTGGCGTTTGCGCGCGCTCAAACAAGCACCGGTGTATCTCTCGCCGCCGGATGCCAACGCAGAGCGCGGCATGCTGGCGATCTTCCGTCGGGTCGCACGCGGGCCTGAGCGTGAGAATCTCAGTCTGACCATCAATGATCGGCCGGTGCGCGTGCGCCGTGAAAGTGATGGCGTGATCTGGTTCAAGTTCGACGCAATTTGTGAAGGACCGCGTGGTGTCGCCGACTATATTTTCCTCGCTCGTTCGTATCACACCGTGTTGATCTCCGGTGTTCCCGAATTCACCCCGCAAACCGAAGATGCCGCGCAGCGTTTCGTCGAGCTGGTCGATGAGCTCTACGACCACGGCGTCAAACTGGTGCTCTCGGCGGCTGTGCCGATCATTGATCTCTACGACGGTCGCCGTCATCGTGCCGTGTTCGCGCGCACCGAATCACGCCTGATCGAGATGCAGAGCGAGGATTACCTCGGCCGCGAGCACCAAGGCTAGGCGCGCCAAGCTCGCAAATTCGCAGGGGTCACGCCATGGATGAGCCATCCCGGCAGATCATCCGAAAACTGGCCCCCTGCATTCCAAGCGCAGGCATCGCAATCAATGCCCTCTGGCGGTTGCATCCTCAACGCGCTTGGGTTTGACTGCGGGCTGACCTCCGGGAGATCGCCATGCGCCGCCAACTGCTCGTTTCCGCACTTTGCTTGTGTCTCGCTACACCGATGACGTTCGCCGCCGAGGGCTCGGTCGAATCCATGGTTGACGCGCGACTTGCCCACATTACGGCGGTACGTCGTGATATCCACGAGCACCCCGAACTCAGCAATCGCGAAACGCGTACGTCCAAGTTGATCGCCGCTGAGCTCAAAAAAATGGGCTATGAGGTCCATACAGGCATCGCGCATACCGGAGTCGTGGGCATCTTCAAGGGTGGCAAGCCGGGCCCAAAACTGGCCATCCGTGCAGATATGGATGGCTTGCCGGTTAGCGAGGAGGTCGACCTTCCCTTCGCCTCCAAAGTGAAAGGTGAATACCAGGGCAAACAGGTCGGCGTCATGCACGCCTGTGGTCACGATGTGCACATGGCCTCGACGCTCGGTGTCGCCAGTGCGCTGGCCAGCCTGGGCAAGGATCTTCCGGGAGAGGTGATGATGATTTTCCAGCCGGCCGAGGAAGGTCCGCCTGCCGGTGAAGAAGGCGGCGCAACGCTGATGGTCAAGGAAGGCATCTTCAAGGATTTCAAACCCGATGCGATCTTCGGCATGCATGTCACCTCGGCCTATCACGTGGGCCAAGTGGCCATGCGCTCGGGTGGCATCATGGCCAGCTCGGATACGTTGCGTATCGTGGTTCACGGCGTGCAGACCCACGGCGCCAATCCGTGGAAGGGCATTGATCCGATTGTCGCCGGAGCCGACATCGTGATGAGCGCGCAGACGATCGTCAGCCGGCGCATGGATATCAACAAGGATCCGGTCGTGCTGACCTTCGGCGTCTTTGACGGCGGTCAGCGCTTCAATATCGTGCCGGATTCAGCCACCTTGCAAGGGACCTTGCGAGCGTTTGATCCTGACATGCGCAAACAGGCGCTGGCAGAACTCAATCAGCTCGCCACGCATGTCGCTGCCGCCCATGGGGCGACCGTTGATCTTGAGGTGCCGGTCGAAGGAAACAGCAATCCGGTCAACTTCAACGATCCAGTGCTGAGCAAGCGGGTCACGGCGAGCCTGACCAAGGTGCTCGGTACCGATTCGGTCATCGAAGCCTCGCGTTGGACCGCCTCGGAAGACTTTCCGTGGCTTGGTATGGGTGCCCAGGCGCCCAGTGTGTATTTCTTCGTGGGTGGCACACCTGTGGATCAGGATACCGACAAGGTCGCTTTCAACCATTCGCCACGCTTCTTCGTCGACGAGGGCGCGTTGAAAACCGGCACCGAAGCGATGCTGCAAGCCAGCCTCGATTTTCTCGGCTATGCCCAATAGCGATGAGCCAACAGCGATGACGAACTGATTCGTCGTCGCTGTTTGTCAGCGAATCGGCATTTTAGCTGCCGCGAAATCAGTCGAATCCCGAGGTGAAAATCGTATCGATATCCAGACTCAAACAGCTTGGTGTATTGGCGGCGATACGCGCCCGCAGCGAGGTGATCTGTGTCGGATGAAAAATCGGCACGTTTTGCCCGCAAGCGCCGCTGTTGAAAATGTTGCAATAACTCATGATCGAGCCACGCGGTGCTCCTGGCCCCGTGCTCGGGCAACTGGTTGCGCCGCTGTAGCAGCTGCTGCCGTTGGTCGAGCATTGGTCGATGGTGTTTGATCCGGTTGGATAAAGGCCGGTGCTGGCACTCGTGCAGTGCGTGTGAGCCGCGCCGAAGTTATGGCCCAATTCGTGGCCGACGATCGACGCGGAAAAGGAAACGCCGATCGCCGAATTGGTGAAAATCTGGTTGGTGCTGTAACTGCCACCGTTGCCTTGGGTTCGACAATACGAGTCAACCCATGCGATACCGGAGGCGCTGTTCTGCTGTGAGGAGTTTCCTGACAACAACATGGCGAAAGCCCGTGAAATGCTGCCACCACCGCTGCTGTAGTTGGCTGACCAGTAGTCGCCGAATTCGTTAAGCATGGCCGAGTTCGCGGGCGAAGCCGTGTTCGCATATGGGTCGCTCGCGGTACGCAGGATGGTAGTTCCCTGCAGCAGATTCACATCCAGATCACGCTGATACATCACGTTCATCTGTGCAAACAAGTCGCCAATCCAGGCGGTCGCCTGCGCGGTATTTCCACCGAATCGCTTGCTCATGAATGTGGTGTCGGTATCGACGGCCACGACTGCTTTGCGCAGTGTGCCCAGCGGAGCCTCACCGTTGTAAAGATGATCGAGCGCACCATCACTTGCGAACGGACTGGACAATGAATCCTCATTCGATTCGATTTTGGCTTTGACTCCTGCGGGTAGGGTCTCCTCAGGTCGCAGCGCGCGCAGGCGCCATCCGTCACCCACGCGTTCGCCGCGTAACTCGAATGCACCACTCGGTCCTGATCCTGCGCCGTAGGGCGAGGTATTTGATCCGGGGTCGAATGACAGCCCGACCCGCGCACTACCGTCCTTGCTGTAGCCGCGCAGATGTATGCGCGTGCTGCGTGGAATCTCATGCTTGCCGTTTTCGTCGAGTACAAATATCCGCGCATCGGGCGCATAGATTTCAAAACGCTGAAACGTCATTGCAGATACCACGCCGGGACCGACAGGAAATTCACTGATCTCGATGGCCGTCCCTGGCGCTGCCTGAGCCAGACGCTCAAAGGCGGCTGAATTCATCACCACCGCGCCGGATGCGGCCAGCGCACCACCACTCGAAAATACGAACATTACTGCAGCAAACATACAACGCATTGAAAAAGCCTCGTCAGGGAACGATCGGGAGGGACGCCAGCATTGATCAGGCAGGCGCTGGTTAACGAGTTGTGGCTCACGAATTCCCAAACCTCCGCGGTCGAGCGCCGAATCGACCACAGTGAACGCGCTAAACTCCCGGGCTTTGCCAAACCCGGGAGAGTTGCATGCGCCGTTTGATCCTGATCGCGATTCTGGCATCGCTGGCCGCCACCTCGGCCCACGCTGAAGACTGGGTGATCGATGCGCAGTGGCAAACGCCTGCCGATCTGGCCCGAATAGCGCCGCATTTTCAACATCTGAAGGTGGACCGCAAGCATCATACCGTCCGCCTCATTGCCGATGAGGCACAACTTGGCGTGCTTGGCGGCTTGGGCGTGAAATATGCGATCGACATGGCGACCACGGCGACCATGCGCACGTTCTATGCCGAGGTGTTCAGCAATTCACGCGCCGGTATTCCCGGTTACTCCTGCTATCGCACGGTCGAGGAGACCTTTCAGACCATGGACGCGCTGGCCGCCGCGCATCCGAGTCTGGCCAAGGTGATCGATATCGGGCCCACCTGGGAGCGCACCCAGAATGCTAGTGCGGGTTATCAAATGCGCGTGTTGCGCATCGGCAATAGCGCCACCGATGCGAGCATTCCGAACAAGCCAAATTTTGTCGTCACCAGTTCAATCCATGCGCGTGAATACGCGCCAGCCGAGGTCAACACGCATTTCGCCGAATGGTTGCTGGATAACTATGGACGCGATGCGGAAGCGACCTGGCTGGTCGATCACGAGAATTTTCATCTCGTGCTGCAGGCGAATCCGGATGGTCGCAAGAAAGCCGAAACGGGGCTCTCCTGGCGCAAAAATACCAACAACGTCAGCGCGAGTTGCGGCAACAGCTCGGGCATTGATCTGAATCGAAACTTTCCGTTTCACTGGGGTATTGTTCCCAACGGAGGCGGCTCCAGCGGCAACATCTGCAACGAAACTTATCGCGGACCTGTTGCCAATTCCGAGCCTGAAACGAGCGCCCTGGTTGCCTATGTCGCCGGGAGCTGCACGCAGGCTGGCGACTGCACGGGCGGTGTATTCCCCGATCGACGCAACGGTCCGCTGCATCCCTCGACGGTGAATGCCGATGGCGGCGATGCCGCGCCGACTGATTACCCGGGTATGTTTCTCGACATGCACAGCTACGCCCAATTGGTGCTGTGGTCGTGGGGCGATCGACCGGAGCTGGCCCCGAATGGGCCGGCCCTGCGCACCTTCGGCCGCCGACTGGCGTGGTTCAACCAGTACACACCGGAACAATCGGACACCCTGTATCCGACCGATGGCACCACCGATGACAATTTCTATGGGTCGCTGGGGGTTCCGTCCTATACGTTTGAACTCGATCAGGCGTTCTTCGAATCCTGCTCATTATTGGAAAGCAAGACCATCCCGGACAACCTTGCCGCTCTGCGTTATGCCGCGCGCAATTTGCACGCGCCCTACGTGCTTCCCGGCGGCCCTGATGTGACGCGTATCGAAGCGAGCCCGGATCTGGTCGCTGCCGGAACGCCGGTTACGCTCAGCGCGCGCATCGACGACAGCCAGTTCAATCAAGGCCCAGGTGGCAGCAACGATGGCGTACAGAACATCAGTGGCGCGCAGGCTTATCTTGATGGATTGCCTTGGGAGGGAAGTTTGCCGATCGCTTCGCTCACGGCAAGTGATGGCGCGTTTAACAGCCCGACCGAAGAGGTCGGCGCGACCCTCGCGACCAACGGTTTGGCGAGCGGCAAACATCTGGTATTTGTGCAAGGCAGGGATGCCTCCGCGACCGCCGGAACACCCAATGCGACCTTCATCGAAATTGCCCAGACGAATGAAATTGCCCGCCTGATCGGCACGATTACCGCGCTCGATAGCGGCGCTCCGCTGGCGACCACGCTCAAGCTCAGCAACAGCAGTTCTGGTGAAAGCCGCACGGCCAGCAGCAGTGCGGTTGATGGCGGCTACTCACGCACGATGCTGGCGGGCACCGTCAACTTGCATGTCGATGCGCCGCCCGGCTATTTGAGCGAAGACATCAGCGGCATCACGCTGATTGGCGGCAATACTCAAACGCGCGATGTCGCCTTGTTTCATTCATGTACCGTATTCGCCGACGATGTTGAGTCCGGCAGCAACGGCTGGACCTCGGAATCGCCCTGGCAGCGCACTACGACTACGGGCAATGCCAGCATGGTCTGGGCGACGCCAAACTACGGCGACAGTCTCAATGCCAGCCTCTCACGCAGTATCGATTTGAGTGGTTATGCAGGTAGTAGCCTGAGTTTTGATGACCGCTGTGATACGGAATCCGGCTACGACTTCGGCAACGTCGAGGTGTCGGTCAATGCGGGCGGCACTTGGTCGACACTGTCGCAGTGCTCGGGCCGCACCAGCTGGCAGACCAATCGTGTTGCGCTGCCCGCGTCGACTGACAATCTGGCAGATGTACGGCTGCGTTTCCGTTTGACAAGCGATAGCAATACGACGCGACCGGCTGGCTGGGCGATCGACAATATCGTCGTCGAATCGGGCGGTTCGCAATGTCGCGCTGCGCAGAATGATCGAATCTTCGTCGACGGATTCGAGCCGTAGGCAGTCGCACTCGGACTGATCGGGTAATAGCCGGAGCAACGACGCATGAGCGACGACTTCATTGAATCCCATGACAACGCGCTCACCGAGCGCGATTGCCGTGCCGTGATCGCGCAGTTCGAAGCCAGCGACAAAGCCGTGCGCGGACGAACGGGAGGCGGCGTCAACACGCAACTCAAGGATAGTTGGGATATCTGCATCAATGATTATCCCGAATGGAACAATACCGTTAATGCATTGAATACGGCAATGATGCGCGCACTGATGCTGTATGTGCGCAAATATCCGCACACGGCGATTGCGCCATTGTTCCTACAGATGCCCGATCCATCGACCGCTGAGCTGATCACCCTTGATGCCGAAGTGATACGTGGCATGTCAGATCAGCGTCTGCAGCGACTGATGGTGAAGGTGTTTCGTCCGGGTACGATCAACATCCAGAAATACCACGCCGATCAGGGTGGGTATCCTTACTGGCATTGCGAGTTGTATCCAAAAGTGGGTGACCACAATGGCGAAACCCTGCATCGTGTGTTGCTTTGGTCTGTCTATCTGAATGACGGTTTTGCCGAAGGAGAAACCGAATTTCTGCATCAGCAGCGCAAGATCGTTCCGCAGACCGGGTCATTACTATTGGCGCCGGCCGGGTTCACCCATACCCATCGCGGGAACCGGCCAAAGGGAGGCGACAAGTACATTGCCACTTCGTGGGTGTTGTTCCAGCGCGCTGAAGTCTTGTTTGCCGCGCCAGCCGGTTAACGCTATCGATAGGCGCGGAAATCGTCGCGACTGCGCACCCTCTGGCCGTTACCAACGTGTGATCCAGCGCGGATCGGCCCCGCCAAGGCAGGGCGGCAGCGGCGATGCGAAATTGCAGTGTCGACAGACGTATTCCGAAGAACCACCACCAATTCAATGTCGAATGGCTGACGGTGTTCAATTGATCAACAATTACTTACCTACGGTTTACGCCAGCAACCAATGTGAAGCATCAGTCAGCGGCTTCATCTTCCGCGTCGAGTTCCTCTCGCACACTGCGTAGCAGCAGGTTCACCGACACCGGTTTTTCGATGAAGCGAATGCGCTTGATTGGCGGTAAGCCGTCGCGATCGATGACCTCGTCATCAGCGATTAGCAAGATCAACGGGCCATCGTAGTTGCGGTCGAGAAGAGCGGAGATCGTCTGCACTCCGCTCATCAGGCCAAGGTCGGCATCCATGACGACGATATCCGGTGTGCCGAGCGCGTCGATCTTCTGCATCGCGTGCGAGCCGCTGCCGGCAGTGGTCACCTCGTAGCCATTCAGCGTAAGGCTGTCGGAAAGCATGGTCTGTTTGCCAATTTTTTCAACGACAACGAGGACGCGTTCACCTTGACCACCGGCAATTGGCACGACGTGATCGTTTGATCCTTCCACTCCTTCGAGAGGCAGATAGATTTCGAACGTGGTCCCTTGGCCGTGCTCGCTGATGACACGCAAATAGCCGCGATGATTTCCGACGATGCGCTTGCAGGAAACCAGGCCGAGGCCGGTTCCACTTTCCTTGGTGGTGAAGAACGGCCTGAACAGATTGGCACGCACGTCCTCGGGCATGCCCATGCCGGTGTCAGTG
>JBBSVJ010000028.1:0-23574 GCA_038233665.1 Lysobacterales bacterium | reverse complement strand
GGACGACGCAATCGCCTTGCCCTCGACGTCGCGCAATATACCGGCCGATTGGGTGATCTGAGTTGAATCCTCTCGTGAAATACCGGAACTCAATTCGGCCGTCGCGCCACCGCGCAGGACGATCGCCGTTTCGGTATCGCCAGTACTTTTGAGCGTTTTCTGCAGACCATCACCCATGGCCAGCATGGCGACCAGCACGCCGACGACGCCGGCAATACCGACGATGATCACCGAGGAGGAGCCGAGACGCTGGCCGAGGGTCGATACACCGACCCAGGTCACCGAGGCCGCTTGACGGCCGATTTGCGTGAATGCCATCCACAAAGCAAGGATAAGCAGAAGGACGAGCAGGGCCTGCCATGGCAACACGACCCACATGGCCACCGATGCCAGGATGATCAGAAACATGCCCAAGCCGGATAGAAACGATTTGAATTTTTTCATGTCGGTTGTCCTTAGCGGCCGGCCAGTGCATCAACAATATTCAGGCGCATCGCACGCAATGCTGGCAGTACGCCAACCAGCACGCCGATTCCGATCATCATCAGCAAACCGGTCGCCCAGGTGCCGGCCACGACTGGCGGCAACTGCAGCATGCCGCCACTGGCCGAGCCAATAACCGGCAGCAGGATCGAAGCCACACCCAGCCCAAGCACGCCACCGATTACAACCAGCAGGACGGCTTCGCCGAAAACCAGCAGAAGTACGGTTTTGTCGGAGAAACCCATGGTTTTAAGGGTCGCCAGCTCTGGAATACGCTCACGAACAGCTTGGGCCATGGTGTTTCCGGTCAGCAGCAGCAAGGTGAAGAACACCGCCCCCATGATAGCGCTGACAATCAGGCCGATATCGCCGAGCTGCTTGGCGAAGGAAAGGTTGAAGGCCTGCTCGGTCTGAGTCCTGGTTTCATGATCGGAGTTGGCCGAGATCGCATCGATGGCCTTGGCGACTTCATCGGACTTGTTCGGATCCTCAACTTGGACAACCAGCCAGCCCACCTCATGTCGTCCGTAGCTGTTGGCTTCATCGAAATAGTCCCACCGAAAGAACAGTTGCTGCTCCATACCGCGCATTTTCTCGTCCTTGGCGTGAAACATGCCCACCAGATCAAACGTCCAGGTGGTTTCGCCATTCGCCTTGTTCGGATAGATCGCACCGCTGATCGGAATCTTGTCGCCAATCTTCCAGCCCCACCGTTTGGCCAGCGCCTCGCCAACCATGGCACCGGTACGCGTCGACTCGAACGCCTTGAGCTGATCCGGCGGAACGATCATCTCCGGGTAAACCTCGAACTGTCTCGGCGAGATCGCGATGTTGATCATCTGGTTCTTTTTATCCTGGTAGTAGCCGCCAAACCAGTTCGACCATGTCACGTTCTTGACCCCCGGCACCGCTTCGACGCGGGTAATCAAGCTCTGCGGCAAACCCTGGATGATCGAGTACTTTGAGCTGACCACCATGCGATCAACCCCGGCCGCGTCGCTGCCCGAGTTGAACGCGACGCGCACCGCATCGAGCAGGCCGAACAGCAAGAACGCAGCGAGTACCGAAAACAAGGTCAGCATGGTTCGCGTCTTGCGCCGCATCAGAGCGGCCCAGATTAAATGAAAATATTTCATGATTACATTCTCCGCCTCAAGCGACCGTTGGCTCGACCAGGGTGCCCTTGTCCAGATGCAACGTATGCGTCGCGTACTCGGCGGCCTTCGGATCATGGGTAACCATGATGATGGTCTTGCCGTGTTCGCGATTGAGCTGCTGCAGCAAACCAAGAACCTCTTCTGCAGATTGACGATCAAGATCGCCCGTCGGCTCATCGCAAACCAGCAAGGTTGGATCCGAGACGATTGCGCGCGCGATCGCCACGCGCTGCTGCTGGCCGCCGGAAAGCTCGTTCGGCTTGTGGCTTGCACGATCGGACAGCCCAACCAGTTGCAAGGCAATTGAGGCATTGCGCTTGCGCTCGGCGGCCGAGAGCCGGGTCAGCAGCAACGGAACTTCAACGTTTTTCTGTGCAGAGAGCATCGGCAACAGATTGTAGAACTGGAAGATGAATCCGACATTTGCCGCACGCCATTTGGCCAACGCGCCGCTGCCAAGATTATCGATGCGTTGGCCCTCGACGCTGATTGATCCGCCACTGGTTGAATCCAGGCCGCCGATCAAATTGAGCAGGGTTGTCTTGCCTGAGCCGGACGGACCCATCAAGGCGAGGAAATCGCCCTTCTCGATATCCAGGTCGATGTGGTGAAGGACCTCGACCTTTTGCTTGCCGCGCTCGTAGACCTTGCTGGCATCTCGGATTTCGACGATGTTGGTCATGTGAATCTCCTGGTTTCCTGGATCACTGGCGGATCAGCCTGCGAATTCGCGCGCAGCCCATCCTCGGTTCTGGTTGATCTGATGCAGCTGAAAACGCTATGGCTTCAACTCGATACGCGAGCCATCCTGCATCTCGGCAGGCGGCTCGCGCACCACTTGTGTTGAGGCACTGATACCTTCCACGAGACGTAACTCACCCATGTTCTGACCCGGGCGCACCGGCTTCAAGCTCACGCGATCATCGTTGATCGCAAAGACCACGCTCTTGCCATCGCGCTGGACGACGGCAGAACCCGGCAGCAGTACGCCTTTGGGTGCCTCGGCATTCGTCGGCGTAGCGGCTTTCTCCTCCATGAAGGAAACACGTGCGCCCATTTCGGGCAGGATGCGTGGATCCTTTTGCTCGAGTCCGACCCGCACCTTGACCGTCGCCTTGCCGCGATCGGCGGTGGGAATGATGGCAATCACCTTGGCCGGAATCGTCCAACTCTGGTAGGCATCAAGCACGGCCTCGGCCGGCGCACCGGGCTCGACGCGATTGATATACGACTCATTGACATCGACTTCGATTTCGAGCGAATCCATGTCGACAATCGTGCCGACGCCGGTACGCGTGAAGCCGCCACCGGCCGACAACGGCGAGATGATTTCGCCGACTTGGGCCGCCTTGGCAATGATCACGCCGGCGAACGGTGCGCGCACGGTCGTGTAGTCAAGCTGCACTTGCACGCTACGCGCCTGGGCGGCGGCCAGATCGACGCTACGCTGTTGTGCAGTCAGTTGAGCGGCCAGCGAAGTGACTTCCGTCTGCGCCGTCTCGACGGCCTGCTTCGAGACCAGCTTGCGCCCGACCAGATCCTGCTGGCGAACCAGATCGCGTCGCGCCTGGTCGAGTCGCGCCTTGAACTGCCCGGCCTGGGCGCGCGCTTGGGCGATCTGCGCTTGTGCCTGGGCCAGATTCGCCTGCTGCGCGGTGTCATCGAGTCGCGCCAAAACCTGACCGGCTTCGACATGATCGCCTTCCTCGATGAGCACCTCGGAAAGTGTGCCGGTGATCTGCGCGGAAACCGTGGCCTGCCGACGCGCGGTCACGTAGCCCGTCGCCTGCAGCACAGCAGTCGATGCGGAGCCATCCGCCGAGGGCGCGATCGCGGCGACTGCAGAGACTTCAAAACTTTTTTGCGCAGACATCCACCACCACACCCCAGCCGCAGCCGCGAGAACGACAATGAGGATCAGGGCGATGATCCACGGCGCACGCGAAGGCGGCTCGACGCGATTCCGGTCGATCCGCAGTTGATTGAGCAATTCGCCCTGATTCTCCATTCCTGCTTTCCTAAGCCTCGCGTTGGGGCGCTGAGTCTGCCACAGACTGCCGGGCTAGCAGTCAGCGAACAACTAGCCGGCATCATGGTTTCGGGATGACGCCTGTCATCCCGCGCGCGCAGCGGCATGCAGAATCAGGACTCGACATTCAGCCTTTCGCGCGCACAAAATCCTGCCCTGCGACCGCCACTCCCGGAAAAATCCCTGATGACCTATGCCATAGCGCCCCACGCCATCCCGTCGATTCCGGTGAGCGGAACCGAACTGCGCTTTCCGGTCCATCGCATTTATTGCATTGGTCGCAACTACGCCGATCACGCGAGAGAGATGGGTGCGGAAGTCGATCGCAAACAACCGATATTCTTCAGTAAACCGGCAGACGCGATCGTCATCGGCAATGCCGACGTCGCCTTTCCATCATTGACCAATGATTTGCACCACGAGGTTGAACTCATCATTGCACTAGCCGAAGGCGGTCGTGACATTGCTATCGAGCATGCCTTGGAGATGGTCTACGGCTATGGCGTTGGACTGGATTTGACTCGTCGTGACCTGCAGGCAGCTGCGAAATCCAAGGGCAACCCTTGGGATGTCGCCAAGGGTTTTGATCAATCTGCACCCGTGTCGGATCTGCATCGGGTCAGCGAGATCGGGCATCCGAGCAATCGCATGCTCTCATTGACCGTCAACGGCAACCGGCGTCAGCAAACCAATATCGACGAGATGATTTTCAGTGTTGCCGAGATCATCCATGAGCTTTCCAAGCTCTACGAACTCAAATCTGGCGACCTGATTTACACCGGTACACCGGCCGGAGTCGGTGCTCTGGTCAAGGGCGACCAGTTTCGAGCTGAACTTGCCGGCGTGGCGGTATTGGAGGGAAGGATTGTTTGATGCTGACCGTGACTTCGTAGGAACGACATTCAGGCCGATGCCTTCGCCGGAGCCGAGACAACGGCATCGCGGCTGAAGTCCTTGCTACGAAAAGCGACGCGTTGCCTGCCGTTCCTTCGAAGTGGCTTCAGCCACTTGTCCCCTCTTGGGGAAGATGCCTTTCCTGCGCTAGCAGTAGGACCATGAAATCGGTTTTTGGCTTCGATGGCTTTTACTGCGAATTGCTTGAACAGCAAGGCTTCGAAATCAGTTCATGACTCCGATGGCTTTTACTTCGTTGTCGCTTCGTTGTTGGTAAAATTTCGCAACAAGGCTGCGCACTCCGAATTATCTGGATAAAGTAACGCAGCGGCATTCGCTTCCGCTTTTGGCTCAACCAACTTCAAGGAATCCCACAATGAGCATGATCTCCGAGTTCAAGGCTTTCGCCATGCGTGGCAACGTAGTCGACCTTGCCGTGGGTGTCGTCATCGGCGCCGCTTTCGGAAAAATCGTCACCTCCCTGGTCAACGACGTAATCATGCCGCCCATCGGCTACCTGATCGGCGGCGTCGATTTTTCGAAGTACAAATATGTTCTTGCGGCAGCGGGTGCCGACGGTAAAGCGAAGTCGCTATTCAGTACGGGGCTTTCATCAACACGATGATTCAGTTCACCATCATCGCGTTCGCGATTTTCCTCGTGGTCAAGGCGATCAATAGCATGAACAAGAAAGAAGAGGCCGCTCCAGCCGCGCCACCAGCCGATGTTGTTCTGCTGACAGAAATCCGCGATCTCTTGAAGAAAGACCAATAGTTGGGGTGTTTTCCGCAAGCAGGATCGGTATCCGCTAGGCGTTGCCGATTCTGCTTGGCACAGGACTCGGCCATTCATCACCTTCAGCACAAGTGACCTTCGCCACACTCAGGAAGCGCTTTGTTCTGACACGATTATGCTCTTGCACTCGACGGATTCCTCCCATGTTGCGCAGCCTATCGCTTGCCCTTGTCTTGTTTTCGTTTCAAACCACCGCCCAGGCCGCCGAGACGAGCGCCACCACCCGCATTCCCCAAGCCGCATTAAAGATTGCCGATGGCTTGCGCGAGCGTGCGCTCAAGGACGACGTCGCCTATGCCATTGTCGAAGGCCTGACCACCGAGATCGGACCGCGTCTGGCGGGTAGTGAGAACGACCAGAAGGCCCGCGACTGGATGGTCGCCAAGTTCAAAGCGCTAGGCTTCGACAAGGTTTGGACCGAGCCGGCGAGCTTTCCGAAATGGGTCAGGCGCAGCGAGCAGGCTGCGATCATCGAACCGTTTGCTCAACCTCTGGCCGTGACGGCTTTGGGCTACTCCGCCGGAACTCCCGTCGGCGGACTTGATGCTGAAGTGATCGCGTTCGAATCTCTCGAAGCGATGAAGGCAGCGCCGGACTACCTGGTCAAGGGCAAGATCGTCTATCTCGGCATCCCGCGAATGCACGCGCTGGTTGATGGTCATGACTACGGAACCGGCTCGGCGGTTCGGGTAACTGGCCCGGAGTTGGCCATGTTGAAAGGCGCTTCCGCGTTTCTGTTGCGCTCAGTGGGCTCGGACAGCAATCGCCTCGCACACACGGGAGTGACCCTTTTCACCGACTTGAGCAAGGCGATTCCGGCGGCAGCATTGTCGAATCCTGATGCCGACCTGCTTGAAAACATGCTCAAGCGCGGCAAGCCGGTCAAGCTTCATCTTGCCCTCGATTGTGGCCTCGATGGCACCTACAAAGGCGCCAATGTGATTGCCGAAATCACCGGCAGCAAACGCCCCAACGAATATTTTCTGACCGGTGGACACCTCGACTCCTGGGATCTCGGTACCGGTGCAATCGATGACGGCGCCGGGGTGGCCATCACTACGGCGGCAGCTCACTTGATCGGGCAATTGCCGCAACGGCCCGCACGCAGTATTCGTGTCGTTGCATTCGCCAACGAGGAATCCGGACTCTACGGCGGCAAGGCCTATGCGGCAGAACATCACCTGCAAATTGGAAAAGCTATTCTTGGCGCGGAATCCGATGGTGGTGCCGACCGCATCGTCAAGATTACCGCGTCGGTCAAACCCGAAGCGCGCGCAGCCATCGACCAGATCGCCGCTGCGCTGGCACCGTTGGGTATTGAATACGATGCCAAGGCCACTGGAAGCGGTGGCTCCGACTTGTCCGCCGTGCATGCGGTCGGCATGGCTGGCTTATCCCTGCATCAAGACACCACGCGTTATTTCGACTGGCACCACACCGCGAATGACACGCTCGACAAGATCGATCCCGAACAGTTGCGCCAAAATGTCGCCGCGTATGCCGTGGCCATGTTTCTGGCTGCTGAAGCTGAGGGCGATTTCGGATCAGCGCCGGATGCTTTCGCGGATGAAAAAGGCGAGGACTGAGTCGAGTTTTGATGAGCGTCCGCCAACGATTACCTGGTCACCCAGACTTTGATGCATGGGCGGGTCTGCGCTAGGCTCTAGAGATGCAATCAAAAAACTTTGCTCGATCCGGATTTCGCCTGACGGGCGTCTTGTGCCTGCTGCTTGCGTTGACATTTCATCAAGTGACGGCAAACGAAAATCCTCCGTCGTCACCTGAAGCTTCGACTAAAACTCTGATTGTCGGCGTCAAGTTGGCGCCGCCTTTCGTTATGCAGAACGACGGGAAGTACAGCGGGCTAGCCATTGATCTCTGGGAGGAAGCCGCCCGCGAAAATGGCTGGGCCTGGGAATATCGACAGTTCGAGCTTGATGATCTGCTCGATGCGGTCAGTCAGCACAAAGTCGATGTGGGACTCGGCGCAATCACCGCGACCGCAGAGCGCGAACGACGCATGGATTTCGCCCACCCCATCATCAGCTCTGGTCTTGGTGTCGCCGTTCGCGAGAGTCAGCGCTCCGGCTGGATGGCTGTTCTGCAGGCGTTTTTGTCGCCGGCCTTTTTGAAAATCATCGGCGTGCTCATTCTGCTCTTGCTCGGCGTCGGGTTTCTCGCCTGGCTGTTTGAGCGCAAGGCCAATCCCGAGCAGTTCGGTGGTCATCACCGACGCGGCATCTTCGCAGGCTTCTGGTGGGCAATGGTGACCATGACCACGGTTGGTTACGGCGATCTCGCTCCGCGTACAGTCGGCGGGCGAGTCGTCGGCATGGTCTGGATGCTTGCCGCCTTGCTGATCGTTTCATTCTTCACCGCTTCGATCACCAGCGCACTGACGGTGGGTCAGCTCAGCCAGCGCATCAAAAGTGTCGATGATCTGGGCAATTCAAAAATTGCCAGCTTGAGTGCAACCACCAGCGGTGATTGGCTGGATCAGCGCAATATCCAATTCACCCAGGCCACTGACCTCGATGCCGCCCTGGTCGATCTGGGCAAAGGCCGAGTTGATGCCGTGGTCTACGATGCGCCCTTGCTGCGCTGGAAAATTCGCAGTCGCTATCGCAATTCGCTGCGCATCCTGCCGCTGGTTCTTGAGCGTCAGGATTACGCGTTCGCCCTGCCCAATGACAGTCCGCTGCGCGAACCGCTGGATACCTCGTTGCTGCAAGCGATCAACTCACCGGAATGGCATTCCCGAGTGGCCGACTATTTGGGTGACTCTGAATAAGTCGACTCTTCCGCGGAATTCTGCAGTGCAGTCAAGGCGCCGATTCTCGCCTCACGCGTTGACACACTTTGAAAAGAACCCTTCGACACTCACCGTTTGCAGTGCTACGGTGAGCTCAAGGGGGAAAACAACGTGCATGGGCTGACGAGGCTGCTACAACCTCAATTGCCATTCAGGGCGCCAGGCCCCACGGGATCAATTTGTGCAAGCCGGCTGCTGGCAACGACGAATCTGCAGGACCTCGGCGCGCTCGCTGAAAACTTGGCTGTTGAAGAAACTGGTTGCAAAGCGGCGCGCTTCCAGCTGATCGACCGCACGGCTAATGAGCGGCCAAGTCCACCCAAGAATGTTCCAGACAGTGTGATCGTCGAACTTGGCGACCGGCATGCTCACCTACGATTGGATTTCGATCCGAACATGCTAGAAACGCATGCGTGGAAGGATTCTGATGTCGCCTGGGTTGATGCTCTGGATCAGCGTCTGCGCGAGTTGTTGCGGAATGAGTATTTGCAGCACGAGATCGAAGCAGCACGAAGTGATGAATCACTTCAACAGGCGCTCTACACGATTGCCGACCTTGCGTACTCGAACATCGATACCTTCGAGATGCTTGCGCGGGTACACGCGGTGGTCGGAACACTGACTTACGCCGCGAACTTCCTTGTAGCGCTCTATGACGATAGCCGCGACACAATGTCGTTTCCCTACTACGCCGATGCCGACGGACCGACCCCGTCGTATCGAACCGATGAACTCGCCTCTAGCGACTACCCAAACAGCTTGACGTTTGCGGTACTGCATGGCGGCAAACCCTTGCTCGGATCAAGCCGCCAGTTGCGTCGCCAACTCGGCCTCAGAAACGATTTGCTTCTCGGCCCGGATTGCGTCGACTGGCTTGGCGTGCCCATGCTCGAGGGAGATCGTGTTCGCGGTGCGGTAGCAGTACAAAGCTACGATGAAAACCGACGGTACAACGAGGCGGATCGCAATCTGCTGAGCTTCGTCGCCCAGCATATTCTTTCCGCCGTGACGCGAAAGAAAGCACGTGAAGTGCTGGAGCAGGAAGTCATTCGTAGAACCTCCGAACTCGCCGAGATCAATGCGGCCTTGCGCGACGAAGTCAGTGAGCGCGAACGCGCCCAGCACTTGCAGGCCTCGCTGTTCCGGATTGCCGAGCTGGCCGGTGAACGTACGGGTATCGACGCGTTTTACAGCGGCGTACACAGTGTTGTTGGCGAACTCCTGAACGCCAAGAATTTCTTTATTTCCGTACTATCAGACGATCAAACGGCGCTGAGCTTCCCCTATTTTGTCGATGAACGCGACCAGCCCTTGAGCATGCGTCGCATCACCAACGGAATCACCGAATGGGTGTTGCGCCATCGGCAAACCTTGCTCGCGACCGAAAGCGAAATTCGCTGCCTCATTGACGCGGGCGAAATGGTCATGTTCGGAACCTTGCCGAAATGCTGGCTCGGCGTTCCGCTATTGCTGGATGGGCAGGCAGTCGGCGCGATGGTGGTTCAGAGTTATGACGCCGAGGATGACTACGGCCCTCCCGAGCGCGAAATCCTCCAGTTCGCCTCCTTGCATATCGCCAATGCGCTTGAACGAAAGCGAATCCAGGAAGGCTTGCGCGAAGCGCACGCCGATCTGGAAAATCGCGTCGAGGAGCGAACACAAGCACTCAACCTTGCCAATCAGGATCTGCTTAAACAGATTGCTGATCGCGAGCAAGCCGAGGCACAACTCATCCACGAGGCGTTCCACGACGGCCTCACCGGGCTGCCAAACCGAGCCGCCCTGTTGTTGCGTTTGCAGCAGTTACTGGCGCGCAATCAAGGGGATTCGACAGCCTTGTTTGCCGTATTGTTTCTTGATCTCGACCGCTTCAAAGTGGTCAACGACTCGGTTGGGCATCTGCTCGGCGACGAACTTCTCATCGAGGCGGGCAAGCGGATTGCCCAATGCATCAAGCAACCAAACTCGGTCGCACGTCTCGGCGGCGATGAGTTCACCGTCCTGCTGGAAGATATCGACTGCGTGGAAGATGCCTGCCGCGTGGCCGACCGCCTGCTTGCTACCTTGGTCGATCCGATTCGACTCGGCGACAAGGAAATCTATACCTCGGCAAGCATCGGTATCGCCTTGTCGCACGCTCGCTACCAGCGCCCCGAAGAACTGCTACGCGACGCCGACGCAGCGATGTACCGGGCCAAGGCCCACGGACGCCAGCGCTTCGAGCTGTTTGACGAAGCGCTGCGTCAAGAGGCTTTGCATGTACTTGATCTTGAAAGCGACATGCGGCGTGCGCTGACTCGAGACGAGTTCGAGCCATTTCTGCAACCCATTGTGAAACTTGCCGACGGAAGTGTACTAGGCTACGAAGCGCTGTTGCGCTGGCGGCATCAGACACGCGGATTGTTGCTTCCCGAGCAGTTTCTGACAGTCGCTGAGGACTCCGGCAACGTCGAGCAAATCGATTGGCAGTTGTACGAAAAGGTCTGCAAGATCATTTCGCGCCTGGAAAACACAAAAGCCTATGTGGGGCTCAATGTTTCGGCTCGACATTTTCGCTCACCCAACCTGGTCGGCAATCTTCTCGACATGCTCAACGCCTACAAGATTCCACCTTGGCGTATACGGATTGAAGTGACCGAAGGTGTCTTGCTGAAAAACCCCGAGCAGGCCTGCAGCACGATCTTGAGTCTGCGCGATGCCGGCGTACTGACTTCATTGGACGATTTCGGCACCGGCTATTCGTCGCTGTCCTACCTGCACCGTTTTCCTCTGCATGCGTTGAAGATCGATCGATCCTTTGTGGCGGAGCTGAAGTCCGATCTCAGTGGCAACAGCGCGGCGGTGGTCAGGGCAATCCGTGCGCTGGCGGGTTCATTGAAAATGGAAGTCGTCGCCGAGGGTATCGAAACGACCCACCAGTGCGAAGCGCTGATGCAACTGGATTGCTCGATTGGCCAAGGCTACCTTTTTGCACATCCAAGGCCCGCCATCGAGATGACTCAGGCCGCCTGAAAGCACGGCATCAGACGTGTTGCTGCTGGCGCCAGTACTCGCCCAACACTACCGCCGCGCTGACCGAAATATTCAGACTGTCGACAATCCCACTACCGGGTATCGAAAGGCTCTGGTCGGCTGCATCGATCAACGCCTTGCTCATGCCTTCACCTTCCGCACCAAACACCAGCACCGAGCGCGGCATCAGTTTGGTCGCGTAGAGATTCTCACCCTCGCGAGGGACGGTAGCTGCGATCCGGTAGCCGGCGTCACGTAAACACGCCAAGGCCTCAGCTTCGTCATCGACACGAACCAGTGGCACTACCTCCGCACCGCCTTCGGCGACGCGCGCGGCTGCACCGGAAACATCCAATGAAGATGCCGCCGGAACAATCACCCCGGCGACGCCAAAGTGAGCAGCGCTGCGTAAGAGAGCGCCCAGATTGTGTGGATTTCCGACTCCATCTAGCCAGATCAACAGCGACGCCTTCGGCACCGCCGGTTGGCGGGCAACAAGATCGGCAAGCGACAGCGGCTCTGGTCGTCGCATCTCGAAGCAGATTCCTTCGTGGTGTCGTGAACCGGTGAGCTTGTCGAGATCGATGTTCTCGACCACCCGGTAGCCCAACTTGTTTTTGGCGCACCAGGCGAGCACCGGCTTGAACTCGGCAATACGTGATTCGAGCAAATAGACCTTGCGCAAATGCTCGGATCTGCGCGCAAACGCGGCGAGACAGGCATTGATGCCATACAAGCGCATTTCTCCACTCGGACGAATCGGTCTCGATTCCGCTTCGACCGACTCGTCAGCCGGGGTCGCGTTCGTCGGCGCTGGCACGTTCACATGCGAACGCTCAATCCCGGCTGGTTTCTTCTTCCATGGCGAAGCCGCAACAGGCTTGCCACTCTTCCATTTGCTTTCAGACATGACGGGCTGGTTGTTTTCTGTCGGTGGGCTCGGGGCGAAGCATCGCATACATCGCCAGATCGAGAATCGTGCCGCCCTTGATCACCGCACGTTGCAAGATGCCTTCACGGGTGAATCCGGACTTTTCAAGCACGCGTGCGGAGGCCGGATTATTGGAAAACGCCGTCGCCTGAAGGCGCTCGAAACCAAAGTGAGAAAACAAATAGTCGCACCAGCGGGTCACGATACGCGTCATCCTGCCCTGCCCCCAGTAACGACTCGCCAGCCAGAATCCTATCTCTGCGCCGATTCTCAACTCAGCCGCTCCGGGTCTCACGTCAATTCCACCCACTGCTTCGCCATCAATCTCAATGGCCAGAACAATAACGGGTGATTTGGCCGGTTCTAGGAGAAAAACCTCGGCGTCCGCTCGCGAATAGGGAAACGGAAAACGATCCGACACGCATCGCGAGACCTGCTCGTCGTTCGCATGCAGTATCAGTGATTCAAGATCTTCAGCACGCCACGGGCGCAACAGAAATCCATCGCCATGGATACGCGGCGGGTCGATCATCATGCACGCCCGTCAACTGTCGGCGTCTCGGCCTCAAGCATCTCGATTTTGCGTGCCAAGGTATCAGGCGAACGCGTGAACGGCGCCAGCAACGCATAGAACGAGGGCACCACGAACAGCGACAACAGGGTTGAGAAAGCCACGCCAAAAATAATCACCACGCCAATGGCCGCCCGACTCGCCGAACCCGGACCACCGGCAAGCACCAAAGGCACCGCACCGGCGATGGTGGCCACCGAAGTCATCAGAATCGGTCGCAAGCGAACCGCAGAGGATTCGGCGATCGCCTCTTTGATACTCATGCCTTCATCGCGCAACTGATTGGCGAACTCGACAATCAGGATGCCGTTCTTGGCGGCCAGACCGATCAACATGACGATGCCGATCTGACTGAAAAGATTGAGGCTGTTGCCGGTCATCCACAAGCCGATCAAGGCGCCGAGCACGGCCAAGGGTACGGTCAGCATGATCACGAACGGATGCATGAAACTTTCAAACTGCGCAGCCAGCACAAGGTAAACAACGAGCAAGGCCAGCGCGAAGGTCAGGATCACCGCACTTCCGGCGTTGAGGTACTCGCGGGAATCACCCTTGTAATCAAGTTGCGCACTCGGCGGCAATTCTTCGGCGGCGGTTTTCTGCACCCACTCCAGCGCTTCGCCCAAGGTGTAGCCCGGCGCGAGACCCGCCGACAAGGTGATGCCGCGCAAGCGATTGAAACGGTTCAAACGACCCGGCTCGGCCAGCTCGGTCAGACTGACCAGATTTGCCAGTGGGATCAATTCGCCGCTGCGCGTTGAGCGTACATAGAGGTTGTCGAGATCGGCCGGCGCTGCGCGATCGCTGCGCTGAGCCTGTATGATCACATCGTATTCTTCGCCACCGTCGACGTAGGTCGTTACCTTGCGCCCACCCATCATGGTCTCCAGGGTGCGCCCGATCTCCTGTGCCGACACGCCAAGATCCGCTGCTCGCGCATGATTGATGTCGATACGCATTTGCGGCTGGGTTTCCTTATAGTCGGAATCCGGGCCGAACAAGCCGGGGTTGGCTTCCATCCGCGTCAGCATGCGGTCACGCCACTGGGCCAATTCCTTGTAATCGGGACCACCGAGAACAATGTTGACCGGCTGTCCACCGCCGCGAATCAGACCCGTTCGGTAAGAAGGCACAGCACGCACGCCGGGCAGAACTGCAAGTTCCTTGCGCAACTGATCGGCCACCTCGGGCGTTGATTCTTTACGCTTTGTCCAATCCTTTAAAAATACGGTAACGCGCCCCGTATGCATTTCCTGGGTTGAACCGTAGCTTCCAGGGACCCGCGAATTGACCCGCTCAATCGGCCCATCCTCGCCGATCAGACCCATGAACTTCTGCTCGACCTCCTGCATCTGCTCGACCGTGTAATCAAACCCCGCGCCCTCAGGCCCGGTCACCGACACATGAAAAACTCCACGATCCTCGGTCGGCGCGAGCTCGGCCGGCACGAAATGCAACAGCACACCGCTGAGCCCGAAGGCCGCCAGCAGAATCAGGACAAAAATAACCGGCTTGCCACTGCTGCGCTCGACACCACGTCGGTACGCGGCAGTCAGACGATCGAGATGCGTATGCACGAACCCGTTGAAACCGGACTTGCGCGTATGCGGGCGAACCAGTTTGGACGCCATCATCGGGGTCAGGGTCAGGGCGACGAAGGCCGACAACGCCACCGCGCTGGCCAAGGTCACCGACAGCTCGCGAAACAGTCGTCCCGTATTGCCCTCCATGAAGCCAATCGGCAGAAAGACCGAGACAAGTACCGCCGTGGTCGCAATCACCGCAAAAGCCACCTGATTCACACCGCGCTTTGCCGCGATCAAGGGCGGCTCACCGAGATCGACGCGGCGCTGAATGTTCTCAAGCACGACAATCGCATCATCAACAACCAGACCGATGCACAGCACCAAGGCGAGCAAAGTCAGCAAATTGATCGAGTAATCAAAAGCATACAAACCAATGAAAGCGGCGATCAGACAAACCGGAACGGTCACCGCTGGAATCAACGCGGACCGCGCACTGCCGAGGAACAGGAAGATCACGATGACAACCAGCACGCCGCCTTCAATCAGCGTGGCGTAGACCCGCTCGACAGCCGATTCAATGAACAAGGTCGAATCGTAAGCGACGAAAATTTCGGTGCCGGCCGGCAGGGTCTTTTGCACGCGCAACGCCTCGGCGCGCGCCGCGCGAGCAACCTCAAGACTGTTCGCTGTGGAAGTTTTTACGATGCCGAGGCCGACATTTGGCTGGCCGTTGCTGCGCAGGTAAGAGCGGCGCTCCTCGGCGGCACGTTCGACCTTGGCCACATCACCGAGATGCACGATATAGCCATCGCTGCCCTTGGCCAGCGCCAGCTTGCCGAAATCCTCTGCCTTGCGATAACTGCGCTGTACGCGCAGGGTGAAATCGCGATTCTTCGATTCAATTCGCCCGGCCGGCAGCTCGACGTTTTCACGTCGCAATGCCGCTTCGACATCGGACACGGCCAAGCCTCGCGCAGCGAGCGCTTCACGATCGAGCCAGATGCGCATTGCATAACGCTGGCCGCCGCCGACGTAGACCCGGGCGACGCCCTCAATCGCCGAAAGTCGATCCTTCACGTAGCGCTCGGCGTAGTCGCTCAATTCCAGCGAATCCATGCGATCCGAGCGCATGTTGAGCCACATGATCGCGTCCGAGTCACTCTCGACTTTTGAAACTTCCGGCGGGTCGGCCTCATCCGGCATGCGATCCTGGACCCGACTGACTGCATCGCGCACATCGTTGGTGGCCGCCTCGATATCGCGGCTCAGCTTGAATTCCATCGATACATCGGCGCTGCCGTTGCGACTGCTCGATTCGACGGTTTCGACGCCCTCGATACCGGCCAGTGCATCCTCAAGCACTTGCGTGATGCGGGTTTCAACCACCGCTGCGGATGCGCCCGGATAATTGACTTGGACAGAGACAACGGGCGGATCGATCGCCGGTAGCTCGCGCAAGGTCAGTCGCGAAAACGACATGATGCCGAGGACAATCAACAGCAGGCTTATCACCGCCGCGAAGACCGGGCGACGAATGGAAATCTCGGACAGATTCATTCCTGTGCAGCCTTCGCAGGAGTGGCATCGACGATGCTCGAACCATCGCGCAGCTTCACCGTTCCATCGATGACGATGCGCGTATCCGCCTCGATTCCCCGGATAATTTCGACCTGACCATCCTGACGTTCGCCAAGGTTGACTTCGACGCGTGAAACCTTGTTGCCGGTTCCGACGACATAGACAAACGAACCCGAACCGACTTGCTCAACGGCTATTTCAGGGATCGCCAGCACCTCCCGGGAAGGTTGCAACACATTGACCGTCATCAACATGCCAGCGCGAAGCGCGTGATCTGTATTCGGCAACTCGGCGCGCACCAGGACCGAGCGGGTAACCGGATCCACTCTCGAGTCGACCGAAAGTACGGTTCCTGAAAACTTCCTGCCCGGATAGGCCACTGTCGTCGCGGTTAATTGCAGTCCTTTTGTGAGCTTGGCGAAGTAGCGCTCCGCCAGCGAGAAATCGAGCTTGATCGTGTCGATATCATCCAGTGTGGTGATCACGGTTCCGGGGCTGACCAACGCGCCCAAGCTGACCTGACGCAAGCCGAGCACACCTGAAAACGGAGCGGTAACCACGCGATCAGACAACTGCGCGCGAAGCAAGGCCACGCGCGCCTTGCTGGAATCATTGGTGGCACGCGCGGTGTCGGCAACCTGTTTGGATACCGTGCCCAGGCGGACCAGATCGTTGTTGCGCTCCATCAGGCGCTCTGCATCCTTGTAGGTCGCTTGCGCTTCAGCGAGTGCCGCAACTTGCTGTCCGGAGGTCAGTTCGATCAGAACATCGCCGGCATCGACGCGTTGACCATCCTTGAAATTCACCTTGCGCACGGTCTCGGTGATTTTTGCGGTCAGGGTGACCGACTCACGTGCTTTGGTTGTGCCCACCGCTTCGATCGTATCGACCCACGCGCTCGGCTGTATCACCGCCGTGGTCACAGGTATGGCAACCTCGACCTTCGCGCTGTCATCGACTTTGCTGGATGAGCAGGCTGTGAGGGCAATCAAAAAAATGAGGGTGACGAAGGCGCGCATGAATTAAGTCGATCCGGATAGGTGTTTCTCGTGGGGCAAGTTCCGCTTTCGTGATGCGAAAAAGCGGAAAGGTCGCTCGAAATGGATTGCGACGGAGTCGGAGAGGCATTCGATCCTCTCCGCGGCGCAGCCGTTCAATGCTCAGCAACCGGCAGCGGAGCGGCGATCGGACCCTTGCGTCGCGGAATACGAAACAGCAACAGGAAGGGTAACGCAACCAGGGTCATCCACATCATCAGCCAGAAGTCATTGATGTAAGCGATCGCTGCCGCCTGACGGGTCACTTCGCCATTCAACATGGCCAAGCCCTGGACGGAATGGATATCCAATGCGCCGGTTGGCAAATTCAGTGAAAACGGCGTCAGGCGTGAGGCAATCTCGGCGTGATTGATCTGAGTATTGCGCGCGACGAGGGTAAACATGATCGAAATGCCGACACTCGAACCGATATTGCGCGAAAGGCTGAAGATGCCGGCCGCCTCGGTGCGTGCCGAGCCTGGCAGCGTGGCATAGGCCAACGTGGAAACCGGAACAAAAACCAGCCCGAGGCCAAGTCCCTGCACGACCCCGACGTTGATGATGGGCCACATCGGCACATCCGGGCCAAAGTGCGCGCTCATCCCGAGGGACAAGGCAATCAGCAAGATACCAATGGCCATCGGCATGCGCGGATCGATCCCACGCTGCAGCAGGCGACCAATGATGGTCATTGAAATCAGGGTGCCGACGCCGCGCGGCGCGAGCAGCATGCCAGTCGTCACCACAGGATAGTTCATGAGGTTTTGCAGGTACGGCGGCATCAGCGCCATGGTGGCGAACAGCAGCACGCCGACAATGAAGATAAACAGCGTGGCTACACCAAAGTTGCGATCCTTGAGCAGCGACAGATCGACGAAGGTGCGCTCACTGCTACGCCAATGCACCCAGTAGAGATAGAAGCCAAGGAACACCAGCGCGAGGTCGATCTGGATTTCGACCGCCGAGAACCAACCCTTCTGATTGCCGCGATCAAGCATGAGCTGGAGTGCGGCTATGCCGATGGCAAGGAAGGCAAACCCACGCCAATCGAAGCGTGTCGTATGCGTTTCTTCCTTCGGCACGCTGGCAAGCACGCCGAGCAAGGCGAGGATGCCCACCGGCACATTGATCAGAAAGACCCAGTGCCAGCTGTAGTTGTCGGTCAGCCAGCCGCCGAGCGGTGGACCGACGATCGGCCCGACCATGATGCCCATGCCCCACATCGCCATCGCCGCGCCGTGCTTCTCCGGAGGAAACGCATCAAGCAGCGACGATTGCGAGATGGGCACGAGCGCCGCACCAAAAAGACCTTGCAAGACTCGAAAACCCACCATTTCGGTTATGTTTGTCGCCATGCCGCAAAGCACGGAAGCCACCGTGAAACCCGCGATGGCGATAACCAGCAAGTGACGACGTCCGAAACGCGCGGCAAGCCAGCCGGTTGCCGGTGTGGCGATCGCGGCGGCGACAATATACGAGGTGAGAATCCAGGCCGCCTGATCCTGAGTCGCCGACAGCGAGCCCTGCATGTCGGGCAAGGCGACATTGGCGATCGTCGAGTCGATCACCTGCATCAAGGTCGCCAGCATGATCGAAACGACCAGCAGCGGCAGATTGGGAACCTCGGTGTGCGAGGCAGTCGTGGTCATGATGGTCGAGGTTCGGGGTTGGGGAAATTAGAGAGCGGGATGACCAGCTGTTTGGCTGTCGGAAACCGAGTGCGGGAATCAGGGATTCCAACCATCCCAGGTCGCGGCTCGCTTCGTTGTGTTGTCAAACAAGTTCCGGGGATCAAGAGCGGTTAATGCTGGTCATCCCGGACCTTCACCGACTCAACGCAACCTGCGGATCGTGCGCACTGCCAGCCGTCCAGCGTCCAAGCAGTGAATTCTGCTTGCCGGTGTCAATCTCGACATCGGCGCTCATGCCGGCGCGAAGAATCATGCCCTGCTGGCTGCTCGCATCGATCGACAGACGAACCGGGATGCGTTGCACGATCTTGACCCAGTTGCCAGTCGCGTTCTGCGCCGGAAGGATCGAGAACTGCGAGCCAGAGGCCGGACTGATCGATGTGACAGTCGCTTTCCATTTGTGGCCCGGATAGGTATCCACCTCAATCTCGGCCGATTGGCCAACGTGGACATGGGTCAGATCGGTTTCCTTGAAGTTTCCTTCAACCCACATGCTGTGCGATACCAGCGGCATCGCCGCCTGGCCAACATTGAGATAGTCGCCAGGCTGCAGATGCATCTTGCCGATCGTGCCATCGATCGGCGCTCTGACTTCGGCATGTGAAAGATCAAGCTTGGCCTTGGCCATTTGTGCCAGAACCACCTTGTAGCCTGACAACTGCGCCAGCGGTGTATCCACCGCACCACCGAGCATGGTCTTGGATTTGGCCAATTTCGCCGCATCGCTGTCTCGGGTGCCGCGTGCCGTGTTCACATCGTTGGCCGCGTCATCCAGCGCCTTCTGCGCGACGAGTCCCTTGCCACGCAATTCGCGAATGCGCTTCAGCTGCGCTTCGCGATTGAGCAAGGTTGCTCCCGAGGAGCGCAAATCGGCGCTTGACGAGCGATAACCGTCGCGCGACGCATTGAGGTAGTCGCCGGCCGCTTCAATTTGCGCTTCCATCTGATCAACCGCGATTTGCAAGGGTTCCGGATCGATTCGGAACAACAGATCGCCTTTGCGAACCTGCTGATTCTCGTGCACGGAGACTTCAATGACGCGTCCGCCGATCTGCGGCGCGATCGTGACCTGATCGGCTTGCACATAGGCGTTGTCGGTCGAGGTGTAACGCCCCGAGGTAATGTAAAAATATCCCGCGATCAAGGCGACCACGAGCGGACCGGCGATCCAGAGGATGCGATTGCCGCGCTTGCGCTTTGGCTTTTTCTCGCTCGTTTCGGCGGCGGCGAGGATTTCGTTTTGCTGTTGGCTTGTCATGACACGCTCGGGTATCAGGAATCGGAAGATTCGTTGGGGGATTCAATGGCGACGAGATTGCTGCGGATCTTTGCGAGCACGCGCTCGAAGGCTTCGTAATCGGACTGCTCGACACCTGCCAGCGCTTCATAACGCAGCTCGCGAGCGAGCACTTCCATGTCATCGGTGACGTCATGTGCCTTCGCGGTCAGATGCAAGCACCAGCGACGACGATCATTCGGATCGGCGCGGCGCTCGACAAAACCGGCCGCCGCCAATCGATCGAGAACGCGACCGATCGCGATCGGTTCCATTTCGAGAAACTCGGCGAGTTCGCTCTGACTGAGCCCTTCGCGGCGGCGGATCGCCTTGAGTGCGCGCCACTGTGCGCGAGTGAGATCGAAGCGGATGGCACGCCGATCGAAATGCTTGCGGAACAAACAAGTGACGTCGTGCAGTGTGTAGGCGAAAGAGTTGTCAGGAGTTTTCATAGCAGCCAAGGATATTATGTCCTAGGCAGTTAAATTACAACACCCAAGGGTTCATTTATTGATGCTTCGATCAGAACGTTCAGGAAATCACCCGCTTCGTTCAGCTTGCTCTTGGTTTAAGTCGCGTGAGCGCCGAGACTCTGCTGATGATTCGCATCATTGAGGCAGACATCACCACACAACACGTCGACGCCATCGTCAACGCGGCCAGCGAAGCGTTGCTCGGCGGTGGAGGCGTTGATGGCGCAATTCACAACGCGGCGGGACCGCGATTGCTCGATGCTTGCCGCAACTTGGCCGAAGTTCGTCGCGGCGTGCGCTGCCCGACTGGCGACGCACGCATCACCGAGGGTTTCGATCTGATCGCGCGCTTTGTCATCCATACCGTGGGCCCCGTCTGGCAAGGCGGCATGAGCGACGAACCCGAGCTGCTCGCGGCCTGCTATCGGAGTGTGCTGGCCATCGCTCATAAGCGATCACTGCGCTCGATTGCCTTCCCCGCGATCAGCTGTGGCGTGTTCCGCTATCCGCCTCAAAAAGCGACGCGGATTGCGCTTGGCGAATTGTCGAGGGCTGAGCATGCATCGCTACAGATTACGATCTGTTGTCGGGGTGGAGAGATTCTCCAAAATTACCGCATGGCGGCCGAAGATCTGTGTATCGCTTGGCCTCTTTGGAACTAGCCTCTTTTTTGGATGCTTCCTTGACGAGAGCAACGCTGAACCCGCAAGAATCGGGTCGCGCGTGAACGCCACTCAGCGGAAGGCAAGGCGAACCGGAGACGCAAGATTCGATCCCGTTTATCTCTTCGCCTTTTCGTTGCAGGCAGAATCCGTTCAAGTGATCTAACCACGTCCGCATGCCTCACCAACGTCGAAGAACTCTGACGTTGCTTGACCAAGCATTTCGAATCGACGACCAATAAACCATCACGCCCAGAGTGAGTGCGACTCGAATCGCATCAAGGCGCTCTCGAGACAGCGCTACAGCGGGCGTTTCTTGCGCTCGCGCAAGTAGACCTGCTTGCCAGGTCCGGCTCCGACCAGGCGCTCCTCCATGTCGAACAACTTGCTGGCTGCGACCAGTTCGCGCAACTTGCGAAACCCGTAGTTGCGTGGATCGAAATCGGGCGCCTGTTTGGCGATCTGGCTGCCGACCGGAGACAAATTCGCCCAGCCGGTATCATCAGAGGACGCTTCAACCGCGTTTCGCAACAAACCGGCGAGCTTCCTATCCTTGCCGATCGCCTTGACCGCCTGGGTCTGTTTGGACGGCACATCAGTTTCATCGTCCTTGTCGATCAGGATTTCGGTGTAGATGAACTTGTCGCAGGCCGCGACAAACGGCTGCGGCGTTTTTCGCTCGCCGAATCCGTACACGGTGAGGCCAGATTCGCGGATGCGCATGGCAATCCGCGTGAAATCACTGTCGCTGGAAACAATGCAGAAACCATCGAAACGCTCGCTGTAGAGCAGATCCATCGCATCGATTATCATCGCCGAGTCGGTCGCGTTCTTGCCAGTGGTGTAACCGAACTGCTGGATCGGCTGGATCGAATGCGACAGCAAAACTTCCTTCCAGCCCTTCAACTGCGGGCTGGTCCAATCCCCATAGATGCGCTTGACGCTGGCAGTACCGTATTTGCCTACCTCGGCGAGCAGACCGTCAATGATGGAGGGTTGCGCGTTGTCAGCGTCGATTAAAACGGCGAGCTTGCTCGATCCATGGGTGGTCATGGCTTCAGATCCTGAAACAGAGGATTCGAGCATAACGCCTCTCAAGAAACAGAACACATCCGCTCGTTGGCATGACTTATTCAAGCAGTTCGCGATGGAGGTCACCAGGAATCTATCGCTTCCTGAATGCACTGAACATCTTGTCTTGAGAACAGCCCACACACCGAACAACGTGTAATGTTTGGATTACGCATTGAGACCGCGCGCACACGGTGAACCACAATGCGCTTCGCAAGCGTTGCTTGTTCGGGGTGATGTGACCGGGCTCGCCGAGACCCTGCACCGGTCTGGAAACCTGCCATTGACGGGGCCACGCGAACCAGCGCATGTTTGTTCGCGCAGCCTGACACACGGAGCATTCAAGCCATGATTTTTGCATCTATTCTCGACACTATTGGCCACACACCGGTGGTCAAACTGAATCATCTCGCGCCGCATGGAGTCGAGATTTTCGTCAAGGTCGAATCATTCAATCCGGGCGGCTCGGTCAAGGATCGCCTGGCTCTCGCCGTGATTCTTGATGGCGAGAAAAGTGGCCGTCTAAAACCCGGACAGACCATTGTCGAAGCAACCTCGGGCAATACCGGCGTTGCCCTGGCGATGGTTGCCGCCGCACGCGGCTACCCGTTTGTTGCGGTCATGGCTGAATCGTTCTCGATCGAGCGGCGCAAGCTGATTCGCGCCTATGGCGGCAAGGTGATCCTCACGCCCGCTGCTGCACGTGGCACCGGCATGGTCGCCAAGGCTCGGGAGTTGGCGGAAAAGCACGGCTGGTTTCTCAGCAGCCAGTTTGAGAACCCGGCCAACCCGGCATGGCATCGCAATACGACAGGGTCAGAAATTCTCAGTGATTTCGCCGGCAAGCGACTTGACTACTTTGTCAGCGGATGGGGCACCGGCGGCACCTTGACCGGGGTTGGCGAAGTGTTGCGTCTGGCCCGTCCCGATGTACAGATCATCGCCAGTGAACCGTCAGCCGCCGCGATGTTGTCCGGTGAAGAGTGGAAACCGCATAAAATTCAGGGCTGGACTCCCGATCTGATTCCCGCTGTACTCAATCGCGACGTGTTCGATCGCATACTCACCGTCGATGACATCGTTGCGCGTGACACCGCACGTCTGCTTGCACAAAAGGAAGGCATCTTCGTCGGCATTTCGGCGGGCGCAACACTGGCGACTGCAATCGATATCGCCAACGAGGCGGCGCCCGGTTCGGTCGTTCTTGCCATGTTGCCGGATACCGGCGAACGTTATCTGTCGACGTTCCTGTTCGAAGGCGTCAACGAGGGCTCTGATGACGAATGGCTGGAATCGCTAGGCTAGCCAACCTCCCGAACGCCGGGTCAACTCTGCGCCTCGAAATTTCGCCGCCAGACGGTTGCCTCACCTCAGCTTTCAAATTCCGCAGCAACGGCACGTGCGCGTTCACGGTTTCGGCCCTGCATCACTGAGGATGTTTCTGAACATCGCAATCAAGATTTCAAGAGGCATTCCAGGAAACGAAAAAGGACACCGCGAGGTGTCCTTTTTCGTTTTCAACAAACTCCGTGGCGTTTGCGATCAGGCGCCTTTCTTCCATTGACCCAATGCAGCT